>CAZQDA010000064.1:3233-17799 GCA_964592155.1 uncultured Christensenella sp. | reverse complement strand
AGCGTTCTATATTACCGCACTCGCTGCAAGCGCCGTCATGCAAGGAAAAAGCACCGCCGCATTTGATACAAGTCCAATTTTTGCGGTCTTGCTCCAAAAATACGGCAATCCCCTTTTCCTGTGCAGTTTTGCCGTTCTCAATCAAGCTCGTGCCATATCTTTTGATATAGCTTTTTTCAAGACTTCTGATCCGTTTGCAGGGAAAATCCGTGCATTCATAGCAATAAACATATCCTTTTTCCTGCGTACAGCTTTTTATAAAACACTTACGGCAGTGTTCCGGTTTCCCCTCATCGCTTTTCAAGCAGCCTGCACACGGCTTTCCTGATTTAAAAACACCAACATGCTTATAGCAAACAGCACAATTCATACCGCAGGACGCAAACATAGAATCTTCGATTGTCTTCGGCATTTTCATAGCCTATTGCTCCCTTGCGGCGATTCTCCATCCGACCCCGTCTGCAAATCCTACGCCCTGCCTGCCGTTCCAAACAGGTCGATCTTCTTGATCGTCTCCACGCGCACCGCGTCCACAATCTCCCTGCACTGGTTTAAGTAAACCGTTTCCTTGGTATTTTTCAGCGCTGTCATCGCCGCAATCGTCAGGTCCGTAAAAATATTTGTCTTTGTGATGCCGCGCGCAACCGCATTTCTAAAATCATCATCCGTAAGACCAGACCCGCCGTGCATCACGAGCGGAACATCAAGCGCCGCATTGAGCTCGTCTAAACGTTCGAGGTTCAGCTTGGGCGCACTTTTATAAACGCCGTGCACCGTGCCGATTGAAACGGCAAGCGCATTCACGCCAGTGCGCTTTACGAACTCCCTTGCCTCTTCCACTTCCGTATACACAAAATCATCGTCATACCCTTCTGCATAACCTTCCAGTCCGCCGACATGCCCAAGCTCAGCCTCCACGGAAATTCCTTTTGGCGCACACAGAGCAATGACTTCATTTGTAAGCGCAACATTCTGCTCAAACGGTTTGTCTGACGCGTCCATCATCACAGCCGTAAACCCGCAGTCCACAGCTCGCCTGATGTATTCAATGTTGTTTGCATGGTCAAGGTTGAGCGCAACAGGAATGTTGGCGTTTTTTGCCGCGCTTATGGCAAGCGGCGCAAATTCCTCAATCGAAATAAGCGGTTCAAACGCCTCGGCAAATGCAAGAATCACGGGAGCGTTTTTCTGTATCGACGCCTTAAGCACGCCGTTGAGCATTTCCGCGTTGATCACATCAAAATGTCCAACCGCGTATTTCCCTTTTTTTGCATCCAGCAGCATTTGTGTTATGTTCACAAGAGCCATAGTAACGTTACCATCCTTTATAAAAAATAATTCTTTTCCTGTATTATTTTATCACGTTCCACACATGCGCACAATCGAACAATCCGCAAATCGATAGAAAAAGCCGCTCCCGAAAGCGGGAACGGCTCGCTTGCTTTTTTGCTATTTACGCGCCGACGATACGAGCCCCCAGCCAATCAGGCTCAGGATGCCGTAAATCGTGAGGCATACGCCCAGCAGAATTCCGATTACATTTGATTGTGCGATAATTCCCGCGATCATAATCACACCGAGCGCCAGCTCCGCAATGCCGCTGATCAGCACAACCTTCCACGAAGAGCTGTGATAATCCTTGATCTGCGAAGATTCCATCAGGCTCATAACGCCTGTGATAATCGCCCATATGCCGATGATAAAAGGCAGGATCACGTTTGCAACGCCGTCACGGAAAATAATCAGTAAAAGCCCGACGATAATCGCAATGATCGGAATCACATAAGTGGCGTCCTGCGTACCCTTGTTGCGCTTTGAAATATTGATGAACAATTGAATCACTCCAAACGCGAGTACCACCACCCCAATGATCACCACAATCACCGCCATTGCCGTGCTTGGCGCCATCAATAGAATAATACCAATTGCCAGCAGCACGATGCTTAAAACGAGACGTATCATTTCCCTTGATTTCCACGATTCAGAATTCATTTTCTTTCCCTCCTGTTTCCTGTGCGAGGCAAAAGCCTCTGCATCCTTTTTAAGCAAGGTTTTATTTGCGTTAATAATACCCCGCCCAAACTTTTCTCAAACACCCTTATTCATATCTTATCATATTTCTTGGGGATCAGCACCATGCTAAGTATGGCCGCAAGAGCGGTTTGTGCCAAAATCACCCAAAATGCCGCGTCAAATGAAACCGCCTCGATCACCGCACCCATAATCACAGGCCCCGCAAAAATGCCAATTGCAAAAATTGACTGGAAAATACCAACCGCCGTAGCGCGGTATCTGGGTTCCACGCTTTTAATCACATATCCTGAAAGCGCGCCCGTCGCAACGCCGTATCCAATTCCGGAAACAGCCTGCATGATGTAAATAGTCATTAAGTCCACGTGGTAAAACATGGGAATGCAGGTAAACGCGCTGACCGCAAAAGAAATTGCCACGCACTTGATCCCCCCGATTTTCCGGTAAACCCTTGTGCCCACAAGCAGCGAAGAAAGGCCGGTGAACAGGAAGTAGACCAGCATCAGCCCTCCCATGCTTGCAGAGTCCGCACCCAAATTTTCCGCCGCCACCGAAGCAAAGTAGCTGGGCAGCGCAAAACAGGTGATCTGGGCAAACACGGCAAGCACAGAAAAAATGATCAATTCCTTGTTTTTGAGCAGTGACAAAAGCTCCCTTCCGGATGGTGGCGTTACCTTTTGGGTTTGCTTTGGCATTTTCAGCATCATCACACAGCAAATGCCGGCAATCGCCACAAAAAAAGATAACACCAGCGGTCCCCGCAAGCCGAACGCCTGCGCCGCCAGACCGCCCAGCAATGCCGCAAATACTTTCCCCATGCTGGAGGAAGCGTTTAAAATGCCCTGTCCCTTCACTTGATTTTCTTCGGCGTTGCATTTGGCGTAAACCGCACACACCACAACCGCCCACGCCGCCGCAATTCCGCTGACCCCGCGCGCAATCAGCACGCCATAAACATCGTCCACCGTTAAAAATATAATGGTAGAAATGGTAAGGATGATAAATCCGATCAGAATCAAAAGTTTGTCTTTTCCCAGCTTGTCGGAAACGATTCCCAGTGGAATCCTGAGTATGATCTGCATCACGCCGTAAGCCCCGCCAATCATGCCTACCATGGCTGCCGTCGCTCCCAAGGACATGGAATAGGCCGGAAGCGTAGGCACATACGAATACATCGCCATCCACAAAAGCGCCAGGCCCAAATTGAGCACAATGATGTTTCTTTTCATGAAAGTCTCCCCCAACACTATGATTATATACTGGCCTTTCGCTGTACGGCAACAGTTTTTCCCATTTATGCGCATAAAAAACGCATTTGCCTTGCGCACAAAAAGCGGGCAAAGCAAATGCGGATTCTTTTTTTCTATGCTGTTTTCAGCTCAGCCTTTTCCGGCGCAGCCGAAAATCATCAGCTTTTCTATGGTCGCCTTTTTCACTGCCTCACGCATCGCCTCAGATACCTCGTGAATGTTGGGCGTATTGTGCTCCACAAAATCATGCGCGGCCCGGCTTGCCGCATAGCTGATATCCGTGTAGATATTGATCTTCTGGATTCCGTTTTTCACACAATCGCGGAATGCGTCGTCCGACAGTCCCGATCCGCCGTGCAGCACCAGATTCGTGTCTGTATTTTCCCTGATTTCCGCAAGCCGCTTAAGATCGAGCACCGGCTTTTCTGAATAAGGGCCGTGCTCAGTTCCAATGGCAATGGCAAGCGCGTCCACCTTGGTGCGCTGTGCAAAGTCCCTTACTTCCTCCACCTTGGTGTATTCATATCCGCCTGATCCTACGCTGCCCGTTTCGTCAAACGCCACATGCCCCAGTTCACCTTCCACCGACACCCCTTTTTTGTGCGCGAAATCCGTCATGTCGGCACAAAGCGCCACATTTTCCTCATATGGTCTGGTGGAGCAGTCATACATCACAGAAGTAAAGCCCACTTCAATCGCCTTTTTCAGCACCCCGTCCGCAAAGCCGTGATCCAGATGCAATACGACCGGAATGGTCGCTTTTTTCAGCATGGGCAGTAAAAAGGACGCAGCCATCTCCAAATCGCAATACGGCAGCAATGCTTCCGCCGTGCTGAAAATAACAGGAGACCTCGTTTCTTCCGCCGCCTCCATTACGCCTCTTGCGAGTTCAATATTAAAGGCATTAAACATTCCCACGCCATACTTCCCCTTTTTTGCCTCGTCCAGCATCTCCCTTAATGTAATCAGCATACTTTAACCCATTCCTTTCCCTGTTGTCCTGACTTTTTGCAATTAATTGCGAATTTCTTCTATTTTCTGTAATTCTATACCTTTTTTTTCGAATTGTCAATTTTTCATTGCTTTTTCCCATGACAATACTTGCTTTTTGTTTGGATTTATTGACATTGCCAGCAATTTATACTATAGTATTTTCAAATATCGCGAAAGGATACCGCCATTATGATTGCCTCCGAGCGCCGCAACACCATCTTGCAAACCATTCAGGCAAAGGGCAGCGTGCGTGCTGCGGATATCGCAAAAGCCATCGGGGTCACCACCGAAACCATACGCAAAGACCTCATCTATCTGCACGAGCAGGGGCTTGTCAAAAAAGAATTTGGCGGAGCGGTGGCAACGCCGGAGCTCAATTTACAGCCCATTCAATTGCGCGCCTCTGAAAATTCAGAGGAAAAACGCAAAATTGCGCTCAAAGCGCTTGACTACATGGCCGGAAACTCCATCTTTTTTCTGGACGCAGGCAGCGCGGTGTCTTATTTTGCGCAGGCGCTGCGCCCGAATCCTGATATAGCCATCATCACAAATTCCTTTATCATTGTCGACCACATCCTTGGCGTGACCAAAAACGTCCACTTTATCGGCGGTGAAATCTCGGAAATCACCATGAGCACAGGCGGGTTTTGGGCCGACGCGGCGATTGCCAGCCTCAAAATAGACGTCGCTTTCCTTGGCTCCAACGGCTTTCATTCCCATAGCGGTCCTGGCACCAAATCCTTTGCCGACGCACAATTCAAAAGCAAAGTGATTGAAAAAAGCAGCCGCCGGATTGTGCTCGCAGACCATACCAAATTTACGGCGGAATCCATTGTTCAGTATGCAAGCTGGTCAGAAATCGACCTTCTGATCACCGACGACGGCGTAACGCAGGAACAGGCAGACGAGCTGCGCCGGCATGTGGAAGTGGTCATCGCATAATTTTTTCCGCCCTTCTGCGGAAGCTTTTTTAACGCAGACAGAAGTCTTCCCAGTGAAGGAGCATACCAGCCGGCTGATCCCATTCTCCCGCAAAATGCGCCATACTGCGAAAAATTTTATGTTAGCATAGGCTACCTATTCATTGACAAACACCCTTTTATCTATTACCATAGAATTGTCATTTAGAAATAATGGGGAATTAGGCTTATCAGTCATTGCTCTTCAGTGAGGAAGTGTCAAATTTACAGCATGCAAACATTAGATCAACTAAAGCCCGGCGAGTCCGGCATCATAAAGATTGTGGGCGGGCAGGGCGCTTTGCGCCGCAGGTTGCTGGAAATGGGCCTCACACCGGGCACGCGCATCATGGTGCAAAAGATGGCTCCCTCGGGCGATCCGATTGAGATTCATATTCGCGGCTATCAGCTTACGCTGCGCAAAGACGACGCACAGCAAATTGAGCTCGAGGAGGGTTGCGCATGAATACGCTTATCGCGCTCGCGGGCAACCAAAACTGCGGCAAGACAACGCTCTTCAATCAGTTGACCGGTTCCAATCAGCACGTAGGCAACTTTCCGGGCGTCACGGTGGAGCATAAGGAAGGCCGTATCAAAGGCGAAAAAGACATGACCGTCGTTGATCTGCCCGGCATTTATTCCCTTTCTCCCTATACGCCGGAAGAAATCGTGTCGCGCGATTTTATCATCCAGCAAAATCCTGATGCAATTTTAAATATCGTGGACGCCACCAATCTGCAGCGCAACCTCTATCTCACGCTACAGCTCATCGAGCTGCAAAAACCGATGGTCATTGCGCTTAACATGATGGATGAGGTGCGCGCAAACGGCATTGCCATAGACATCAAAAAACTGAGCGAAGATATCGGCGTTCCGGTTGTTCCAATTTCCGCGTCCAAAAATCAGGGCGTGGAGGAGCTTATCGAGGAATTAAAGCGCGTGATCAAACACCGCGAACTTCCCAAACGCACCGATTTTTGCGGGGGTGAAGTACACAAAGCCCTGCACGCCGCCAAGCATTTAATTGAGGACCATGCCGCCGCCGCTGGTTATCCGGCGCGTTTTGCCGCATCCAAGCTGATCGAGGGCGACGAGCTTTTAGAGTGTGCGCTCGAGCTTGACGATTCCGATAAAGACATCCTGCAGCATATCATTGATCAAATGGAGGCCGGCACTGGCACAGACCGGGAGGCCGCACTCGCGGATATGCGCTATCAATACATCGAGCGGCTTTATGAGGAATGCGTTTCCAAAAAAAGCGGCACGCGCGAAATGCTCCGTTCCATTAAAATCGATAAAGTACTAACCCATAAAATATGGGCAATTCCGATTTTCATTGGTCTCATGGCTCTTATTTTCTATTTGACATTCGACTCCATCGGCGGCCTTTTGAGCAGGCTGATGGAAGAAGGCATCGCGGCTATCACAAATCTGACCGATTCCGCGCTTGCGGCGGCAAACGTTTCGCCTTGGATGCATTCTTTTATCATAGACGGCGTTTTCACAGGGGTTGGCAGTGTGCTTTCGTTCCTGCCTGTGATTGTCATCCTGTTTTTCTTCCTGTCCATTCTGGAGGATTCCGGTTATATGGCGCGCGTCGCGTTTGTCATGGACAGCTCCCTGCGCAAAATCGGCCTTTCGGGACGTTCCTTTGTTCCCATGCTCATCGGCTTTGGGTGCAGCGTTCCGGCCATTATGTCCGCGCGCACGCTTGCCAGCGACCGTGACCGCAAGCTTACCATACTGATCACGCCTTTCATGTCCTGCGGAGCGAAGGTGCCGATTTACGCGCTCTTTACCGCGGCATTTTTTGTACAAAATCAGGCGCTTGTGATGACCTCCCTTTATGTACTTGGAATTTTGGTTGCGATCATAACGGGTCTGATCTTTAAAAAGACGCTATTCAAAGGCAATCCTGTGCCGTTTGTGCTCGAGCTGCCCGCTTACCGCCTACCCTCCCCCAAGAGCGTCCTGCTCCACATGTGGGATAAGGCAAAAGATTTTCTGGTGCGCGCCTTCACAATCATCTTCATCGCAAGCATTATCATCTGGTTTTTGCAATCATTTGATTTTCAGTTTAATTTTGTGACCGACAACTCCACAAGTATCCTTGCCGGAGTCGGAAAGGCAATCGCGCCGGTCTTTGCCCCGCTCGGCTTTGGCAACTGGCAGTCCGCCACGGCGCTCATCACAGGTTTATCCGCCAAAGAAACGGTCATCAGCACCCTGTCTGTTCTGACCGGGGGCGAGCAAATGCTGACGGCTCTTTTCACGCCGCTTTCCGCATATGCGTTCTTATCATTTGTGCTGCTGTATATGCCGTGCATCGCGGCGCTCGCGACCACAAAGCGGGAGCTTGGCGCAAAAAACGCGGCGCTTACCATGCTCTATCAAACAGGCGTGGCGTGGCTCGTGGCGTTCCTCATTTTCCAAGTGGGTTCGCTTTTCCTCTGATCATTTATCATTTCATTTGAATCACACAAAAAACGGCCTGCCTTACGACCTGCCGCTTTTTGCATTGCTTATCAAACAGAATGTAACCCTGCCATTCCCTCAGTCTTTTGCCTTCGGATATTCATTGCACAGCAGCCTGTAGGCAGGCTCGTCTTCTATGACCTCCGGAAAGCGTGCGAGTTCTTCATAAAAGCGGTTATCGACCGCATCATCGTTACATTTGGATACTTCGCCCAAAAGCACGTCGCCTGATCCTTCTTCCACAGTAAAATCGTGGTAAAGGTAAGGATAGATTGTAATGCTCTGCCCGGGCGTGAGACGGATTTTGGAACCGGCCGGAACCGTATACGTTCTTCCGTCGCTTTTTACCACAACGTCCGTATCGGCATAGCTTTCATCCTGCGCCGCGTTATATACCTGAATAAAGACGTTTCCGCCGCCCTTGTTGATGATATCTTCCATCTTGCTGTAATGGAAATGCATAGGTGCATATTGCCCCTCTTTGCACAGCAGCAGTTTTTCCGCGTAGGTTTTGCCCTCCTGATCATCCTGAGAACCGTTGCGCAGCGTAATCAGTGTAAATCCCAGCTCGTCGAAACGATCCTGTCCATAGTCGGTGATATCCCAGCCGAGCATATTTTCGCGCACATCGTCATATTCATGTCCTTTTTCCTGCCAGTCCTGCGGCGTCCACTTGCAAAAGGGCGGCAACGCGACCTTGTAATCCAAAAGCATTTTTTCCATCCATTTGATCGCGGCATTAATTTCTGATCTTTTCATTGTTTGCTCTCCTCATTTTCGATTGATATAAGAACCATTGTTGATGAAAATTCCCTGTCCCGCCATTTCGCAACGCCAAAACAGGCAAATAAGATTTCCGCATCCAGCCCGCGTCCTGTTCAGGAGCGCTTGCGCCGCTGCCAAAACGAGGCTTCTCTTGCATCATATCACAAATTAAAACACGATTCTACCCTGCAAAACATGGTGCCTCAAAAAATTATTCCGTTTTTTTCGCATAGAAAACAGCAAAATGATAATATTTATAAACGCAGTCCACATCACAAAATCCCGCTTTTTCCAGCCAGCGGAGCTGCGCCTCCATCGTGGACTGCTTATCGAGCGCAAGCCTTTTATACGCCCGTTCCATTTCTTCCTGCCCGATTCCGCTGCTTGCGACCCGCTCCATCCACAGCCTGTAAAACATCTTTTCGACCGCGGGCGACGGGCTCAAGACCTGATCCGCGTTGATCAGCACGCCGCCCGGCCTTAGCAGGTCATAACACTTTCTATAAAGCCGCTCCTTTTGCTTGTCGGTCAGGTGGTGGATGGAAAGCGCGGAGATAATCAGGTCAAACTTTCCCTCAAACTCATATTCCGTATAATCCTCCGCCAGATATTCAAACCAGTCATATCCCGCAAACCGTTCCTTTGCCTGCGCAAGCATCTGTTCGGAAAGATCGATGAGCGTAATTTTTGCCTGCGGAAACCGTTGCAGCACATACATGGAAAAAAGCCCTGTTCCCCCGCCGATATCCAGCACACGCGGCGCGGGATTTGAGCATTCGATCACGGACGTTGCCACTCCATAAAAATCGTCAAAACAGGGAATCAACTGCCTGCGCTGCGCGTCATATTTTTTCGATGCCTCGTCAAATTCTTTTTTAATTTCCATTCCGTTTCCTTTCCGAATCCAAAAAGGAACCGCATTTCAGCAGTTCCTTTGCAGCCTGTTTCTTTGCCTGATTACATCACTCTTGCGCCAATCGAGCGCAGCGCCTCTTCATATTTTGCAACGCACTTTTCAAGGTCAAAGGATTCCTCGATATCCTTGCGTGCCAAAGAGCCCATGTGCTCGCATGCCGCCTTGTTGCGCAGTTCCATCATGCACTCACAGCAGCGGTCTGTGTTGTTCACCTTCACAAGATAGCCTGTTACACCATTTAAAATATACTCGCTTGCGCCCACCGTGTCCGAAGACACCACCGGCACCTCACAAGCCATGGATTCAATCCCGCATACGCCGAACGCTTCCGCCGCATTCATCTGCACCGTCGCATCCATGGTGTGAATCACATCCGGCAGATCATCGTTTTTCACATGACCCAGAAATTCCACCTTGTCTGCAATTCCCATACTCTGCACTTTTTGTTTTAAGTTCGTTTCCAGCGAGCCGCCGCCCACAATTTTGAGCGTTGCCGCGCCGGTTGTTTTTTCCAGATATTTTCCAAACGCCTCGATTACCATATCAACGCCGTTTCCAAATTCCAGCAGTTTCAGCGAACCGAAGCACATGGAATCCTCCGGTTTTTGTACGTCCTTCTTCACAAACTTCTTCAGGTCAACGCCAAACGGCGCCACAAAGCAAGGCTTTTCTTTTTTGAAAATGGACTGTACACGCGTGATCATGTTTGGGGAAGCCGCCAACACCGCGTCTGCCGCCTTGATACTTTTCAAAACATCACCCTTCTGTCCATGATCCACACCCTCATAGATATCCGGACCAAGCACAGTCAGCAGGACGCGCTGCGCTTTTGCCTTTGCCGCCAGCACGCCATAGGAAAGCGCGCCAAATGCGTTCACCACTCCAAAATTTCCTTCCGCAAGATAGGCTTTCAATTGCGCCGCGTTTTTCTTGCTGCCGTTTTGCGCGGAAGTGAACGGCAGATAAACCACCTTTACCCTTTCGCCCAGTTCGCCAAATTCATCCTTTTGCTCGGGCATGGAAAACACCGTAACCTCGTGCTCCAAACTCAGCGCATTCGCCCATTTGATGGTGTGCGGAGATCCTGCCGCCGCCAAAAATGCAATTTTCATAGTAAAATCCCTTTCTCCGGATTCCGGACTATTTCAGGTTTGCAAGGCGCTCAATCGCCTTTTCCGTATTTTCCTTTGTGTTAAACGCCGTCAGACGGAAATATCCCTCTCCCGCGCTGCCAAATCCGCTGCCCGGCGTGCCGACCACGTTCGCCTCTTTCAAAAGTTTGTCAAAGAAATCCCAACTCGTCATTTCGCCCGGCGTTTTCAGCCATACGTAAGGCGAATTCGCCCCGCCATAAGCCGTAACGCCGATTTCTTTAAGACCGTTTAAAATAATCTTTGCGTTTGCCAGATATCCCGCGATGGTCTCCTCCACCTGCTGCCTTCCTTCCGCCGTATAAATCGCCGCCGCGCCGCGCTGCACAATATAGGAAACGCCGTTAAACTTTGTGGTGTGCCTGCGCAGCCACATCGCGTTCATGCTCACCTCATTGCCGCCGGAATCTTGTCCTTTCAGCTCTTTGGGAACGATGGTGTACGCGCAGCGTGTGCCGGTGAAGCCCGCCGTTTTGGAAAAACTGCGGAATTCAATTGCGCACGTCTTTGCTCCGTCGATCTCATAAATGCTGTGCGGAACATTTTCATCCGTAATAAACCGCTCATACGCGCCGTCAAACAAAATCAGCGCGCCCGTTTCATTTGCCCAGTCAACCCATACTTTGAGCTGATCTTTTGTCATCGCCGTGCCCGTCGGATTGTTGGGCGAGCAAAGATACATCACATCCACCTGCCCCTTAGGCAGCGCTGGCACAAATCCGTTCTCCGCCGTGGTGGGAATGTAGGTGATTTGCGTATACTTTCCTGTCTGCGCGTCAAACGCGCCCGAGCGCCCTGCCATCACGTTTGTATCCACATACACAGGATACACAGGGTCTGTCACGCCGATTTTGCAATCCGCGGAAAGCAGCTCCTGAATATTTCCTGTGTCGCACTTGCTTCCGTCCGACACAAAAATTTCGTCAAGGCCGATCTGCACGCCGCGCGAGGCGTAATCTCCCTGCTGGATCGCCGCGCGCAGGAATTCGTAGCCCTGCTCCGGCCCATACCCCATAAATGTTTTTTCATCCGCCATTTCCTGTGTCGCTTTGTCAATCGCCTGCAAAACAGCCGGAACCAGCGGGCGTGTCACGTCGCCAATGCCCAGACGGATAATTTCCTTATCCGGATTCTCCTTTGTATAGTCGTTCACCCTGTGGGCGATTTCCGAAAATAAATAGCTTCCCTGCAGCCGTCCAAAATGATCGTTTACTTTAAACATAAATCTTTTCTCCTAAATTAAAAATAATCATCCATTCTTATCATAACGATTTACACGCTAAAACTCAATAGTTAAATATCAAAGAGGTATCTCGTCAAAATTATCCCCGCTCAGCACCAGCGTATCGTTTGTACGCAAAACCGTCGACCCGTTCGGCGTAATATTTTTTCTTCCCCGCTTCACCATAACCACCAGAACGCCCTCCGGGATTTCGATTTCGTTGAGCGTGCGTCCGTTCCACGGGTTATCCCGCTCAATCGTCACCTCAACCAGATGCATTTCGGCCTCGTCCTGATAATCCGTGAATGTTTTAAAAACAGAGTTGTCCTTTTCCACCAGTCCAAGCTTTTTGGCAAAAAACGGCGTGAGCGTGCCCTGCACCGCAACCGAAAAAAGCGCCACGAAAAACACGATGTGGAACACGTCGTTTTTGAGCACCGGCGCCTGAATAATCGCCATAATCGCAAAAACGATGGCCGCCGCGCCGCGCAGACCCACCCACGAAACAAACAGCTTTTCTTTGACAGGAATTTTGAAAAAGCTCAGTATGCCAAACACCGCTGCCGGACGCGCCACAAAGATCATAAACAGCGCAATGAGAACCGCCGGCCCGATGATCGCCGGAATGTGCGACGGATACGCAAGCAGCCCCAGCACGAAGAACAACACCATCTGCATGATCCACGATATGCCGTCAAAGAAATGCACGAGCATTCTTTTGTGCTTAAGCTTGGTGTTTCCCAAAATGATACCGATCACATAGACGCACAAATATCCGTTTCCGCCTACAAGCTGGCTTAGGGCGTATCCCAACACCACAATGCCCACAACATAGATCGTATACAGCCCTTCGATTTCAAAATTGATTTTTTTGAGTATTTTCGCGGAAATCCACGCGAGCGCAAAGCCGATTCCCAGACCGAAAACAATCTGCATTGCCACCATGGGCACAAGGTTTGCCTGCCCCTCCACAGACATCATGGAAAGAATCGCAATGGTGAGCATATAAGCGATCGGATCGTTCGACCCGCTCTCCACCTCCAGAATGGAGGCAAGCCCGCCTCTGAGGTTTAGCTTGCGCGAACGCAGGATGGAAAACACAGACGCCGCATCCGTGGACGCAATCACCGCACCCACCAGAAAGCCTTCCAGCAGCGTGGTATGCAGAATCGCATAGCAAAACCATCCTGTGAGCAGCGCCGTAATCACAACCCCCGCAGACGCAAGCCAGATAGACGGCCCAAGCACAGGCTTTGCCGCCTTCCAGCTTGTTCCGAAGCCGCCATAAAACATAATAAAAATGAGTCCGAACGAGCCGATCTGTTCTGCCAGCTCAAAGTTATCAAAATAGATACCGCCAACCCCATCTGAGCCGAACAGCATTCCCAAAATCAGGAAAATGAGCAGTGCGGGGATGCCAAAGCGGTATAACAATTTACTGGAAAATACGCAAAGCAGGAGAACAATCGCGGCAAATATCAAAAGCGGTATCACTGCATTTCTCCTTTCCTGTCAGCGTTTTTTGTTACGGTGGTTACTTTTAATATAACAAATTTCGGCGGCTCCTAAAAGTTTTTTGAAAAAATTCGTTTAAATATCCCTTGAATTAACGCCCTTCCTATTGTATGTTAAAAGCAAACTTCCAAAAGGAGATGCCGGTTATGAAATACGCAACGATAGGAACCTCATGGATCACCCAGTCCTTTATTGACAGCGCAAATACGGTGGATGGCTTTGACCTTGCGGGCGTTTATTCCCGCGACCTTAAGCACGCGCAGGAATTTGCCGCACAAAACGGTTGCGATACCGCTTACGACAGCCTGCAAGCGCTTGCGCAAAGCGAAATAGACGTCGTTTATATCGCAAGCCCCAATTCCCTGCACTATGAGCAGGCAAAGCGTTTGCTTGAAAACGGCAAGCATGTGGTTTGTGAGAAACCCGCCGTCGTTTATCCCGCCCAGCTGCGCGAGCTTTACGCGCTGGCAAAAGAAAAGAACGTCATTTTTATGGAGGCGATCATCATGCTGCACCAGCCCCAGTTTGCCGCTGTGCGCGAGGCGCTTTCAAAAATCGGCCCCATTTTGAGTGCGCGCATCGACTATTCCCAGTATTCTTCCAGATATCAAACCTATCTGGACGGTGAAAACCCCAACATCTTTAACCCTGCATTTGCGGGCGGCTGCCTGATGGATCTAGGCGTTTATGTGGTCTATGCGGCGCTCGGCCTTTTCGGCGTGCCGCAGCAAATCTCCACGCAGGCCATGCTGCTGCAAAACGGCGCGGATATCAGCTTTTGCAGCGTTTACCGCTATGCGGATAAGCTCGTGACCCTCACCTCAAGCAAGGCCGGAGAAAGCTTTCTCGGCTCGGAAATCATGGGCAAAAAAGGCACGATTACCTTTGAGCTTGTTTCCAACTTCACAGGCGTCAACGTCCATTTTCTGAAAGACGGCAGTGTGCAGCAAATCGCCC
Organism: uncultured Christensenella sp.; assembly: GCA_964592155.1. Classification (GTDB taxonomy): domain Bacteria; phylum Bacillota; class Clostridia; order Christensenellales; family Christensenellaceae; genus Christensenella. Next base: position 3,565 of record CAZQDA010000064.1, on the reverse strand, counting down.
CCGACGTGCCGCGCACCGTGCTGATGGCAAACGAAATCAAAGACCTCATCCGCTATATTACCCAGCGCGAAGCGTCCGCAGAGGAATATGCTTTCACGCAGGAGCTTGCGCTTGCGGTGTGTGAAACCATGCAGCAAATGCGCGCGCAGGCGGGCATTGTGTTTCCGGAATAGCAGTAAAAAAACAATGCCGCCGCGGCATTGTTTTTTTGTGGTGCGCAGGATGAAAAGGGCTCATTCGCAAGGCCCGATTCCCTTAAAAAACTCACCAAAATCAACCTTATAAATTTGTTGCAGCGCAACCAGATCGGTCACCTTGATGTTGCGTGTGCC
>CAZQDA010000064.1:0-3133 GCA_964592155.1 uncultured Christensenella sp. | reverse complement strand
CCTTATAAATTTGTTGCAGCGCAACCAGATCGGTCACCTTGATGTTGCGTGTGCCTGATTCTATTTTTGAGTAGCCAGTATGTTCCATGGTGCTTCCCAATAAATTCATTTTAGCAACCAATGCTTTTTGTGATAAACCTGCTCCATTTCTCAATCTTCTCAAATTAACTGATAGCGAAACATTTTGAAGAATCATATTTCCCATAGCCGACTTCTCCCAATAAGCAATTTGACCTAATGGTCAATATTTTTCTTGATTATACTTCGTTAGCAGTTTATAATGTTGACCATATAGTCAACATTGGAGGAATAGTAATAAAATGCTGAATAAAAAAGTATTGGCCTGTCTGGAACAGCACATGGAAGGCGTAGACCGGCTGCAAAACCTGATCAAATACAGCGGCAGACTCACCTACAGCGATCTGATGCTCCAGATCAACCTCGATCATTTTGAGGGCTATGAGTTTCTTCTGCCTGTCATGCTGATGTCCGGACAGGATTACGTCATAGACCGTGCATACGCCCGCCTCTTTTTAGAATTGTTCCGCGAAAAACTGTGCTCAACGAATCCGCGAGAACTGGTTGAGCGCGTCGCGCGCGTGCTTGGCGAAGAGCACGAAGCATTCAAACGATGCCGTCAGCGCCTCCAAAAGCTGAAAAAGCAAACCAAGGCATAGAAAAAACGGCCCGTCGGAAACCCGCCGTGCCGTTATACTTTCCGCGCCAGCCAAAAGCCCTGCCGTATCGTTAGATATAGAAAAATTCGTCCGGCGATTCTCCTGTCCTCACAAATGTGTTTAGCGCGCTGATCGCCTCTATTTCCTCCTGCGTCAGCTCAAAATCAAAAATGTCCGCATTTTCCACCATGCGCTCCTTGTGCGTGGTCTTGGGAATGGTGCGGATGCCCTTTTGGAAATGCCAGCGCATCGTGATCTGCACAGGCGTTTTTCCATACTTTTCCGCTGCCGCAAGAATCGGCTCTTTATCCAGCTTACCCCATACAATCGGCCGCCACGCCTCGATCAAAATATCGTTTTCCTGACAGAAATTGATCGCGTTGTTTGGCTGGAACAGCGGATGAACCTCCACCTGATTGATCATCGGCTTGATTTCGCAATGGTCGATCAGGTTTTTCATCAGAGGTTTGGTGAAATTCGAAACCCCGATTACCCGGATCAGCCCGTCCTTATAAAGCTTTTCGAACGCCTTCCAGGTTGGGATATATTCCTCGTCAAAGCCGGGCCAGTGGATCAGATATTCGTCCACATACTCAAGTCCCAGCCTCTTTAACGAGCCGGAAAAAGCCTCCAGCGTCTTTTCATATCCATGATCGTCGTTCCACAGCTTTGTGGTAATATAAAGCTCTTCCCTCGGAATGCCGCATTCCTTTATGCCCTGCGCGATGCCCTCTTCGTTGTGATAAAACATCGCCGTATCAATGCTTCTGTAGCCCGCTTCCACCGCGTCTTTGATACACCGCGCCGTATCGTCAAGATCTTTCATCAGCCATGTTCCAAGGCCGATTGCCGGAACCTGCACTCCATTATTTGCTTTAAAATTTGGAATCATAAAATCCCCTCCTTGTTTTTTGACCGAAAAAGCCGCAGAAACATTGCGCCTGAGGTCTTTTCGAGGGCATTGCCGCCCATTCTTGGTTATCTGTTCATTCGGTAGGAACAATGGGAAACCACATTCCCGACCCTGTCACCATTATGCCCTAATCGCGCGGTTCTGACAACCGCCGGTTTTTTATTTGTCCTCTATTTGGGCGCGAATCTCAGGCATTGCGCAACGGTCCCCATCGAACAAACCATTTGAAGCAAAACACAAAAAGGCCGTCACGACAAAAAATCCCGGGCAGCCTTTTTCCAGTTGATCAATTTAGTAGTATGCTTTCTCAATTTGATATTTTATTTATCGTATTTCATTATCCAGGCAAAGCATAAATTGATCGCCGCTCCATTCCACACGAAAAATTGCTTTGTCTCTTGAAACTTTTACCATATCCTTCACTAAATATACATCGCTAAGACTTGAGGACAGCTCTTTATCAAATAGCTCATTGGTAATAATCTGCTTGACCAAAATGCCATCCTTCACAAACAAAATATGATTGTATAATTCATAATTTGTATCCCGCAAAATTTTGCTTTTATCCTCAATATAGCCCTCAATTGAATATTCCGAAAAATATCCGTCCGATGAATAATACATCGTGTCCCATTCAAAATCCGTCATTTCACGCATATCGATTACTTCATTTTTTTCCACTGCTTCTTTTACTTTTTGCTCAAACGCCAGATCGGCAAATTCTTGGGGTGAAATGAGTATACCTATCATAATGATTACACCAAAAGCAACCATCACCACAGCGATTAAAGCAATGATCCATGTCTTCTTTTTACCCATTATTCTTCACTCCAGTTTGCCAGCAAAATATTGGCGGCATTTTCCTGAATCTTTTTATTGACATACTCCATCATTTCTTCAGGTGAAATATTACTTCTATAGCTTCCATCCGGCATCATTCTCTTCTTTTTCTCTATCAATTCCATAGCCGCTTTTCTTCCAAGCTCATTATAGTAATAATCCATTTCTGAATTTTGGCGTCTTGTAAAGCCATTGTTTTCCATTTGGTTGATCGAGCCTGGTAAAACCTCATGCGCATCTGCAAATTTTTTGGCTCTTTCTTCTCCTATTTGATAAGTCATCAACGCATTCCACAACGCATGTTGTAAGGCATTTTGCATTGTTCCATCTTTTTGATATCCATACTCATTGGCGGAATATTCTATCGCCTGATCTGATGTCATTTTTGCTGTGATACCACCAATCGGATCTTTTGCCGTCTCCCAATGCTCTTTTTTTATTTTTGTTTCCGGATTTAATGCGCGCCATACGCTCTCGGAATCCGCCAATCTATAAAGTTGATCGATGACCGTGACAGGGGAAAAAGCTCTAACATTTCCCTTGTCCATCTTAGGTAAAGCAATCCCATCCATACCGCGCATTTGCGAATCAGACGTTTTATTGATCATATTATACCCTGTTTTTGCTCCAAAATCGACAGCTGTTTCCTCCTGCCCTTTCTCCATGCGCGCAATCGCCTGCTCCAGCTTTGGCTGAAAGGCTT
>CAZQDA010000063.1:4175-17848 GCA_964592155.1 uncultured Christensenella sp. | reverse complement strand
AGTCTCCGGTGGGTCACCAACAAAAACCGCTTGTGCAAAGGCATATAGGCGGTTTTTTATATTGACTGCATTCCGAAAAACAAATAGACTTTGCATATAAAACCGCAGATAAAAGTCAATCGTAAGCGCCTATTTTTTTTGTCCTCTTCCTTCTGCTTCTTAAATATTTATACTTAGATTCCCTGTCTGTGTTCCTTTTAAAATATTCTTGTTCTGCTAAAATATTTATTAAGGTCGCATTTTTCAAAATAAATCTTGATAACACTGTAAAACCGTGATAGATTATGATAGAATGGGATACAAAGTGATAAGTTTCACTTTAATAAATACGATACTATAAAGGTATGTTATGATGCCCTGTTTTGTTGTCTTAATCACTGCAATCGTTTCTGGCAAAAAACGCATCGGAATGGTATGATGAAAAAAATCTGCGCAGCATTAAAAAACAAAAAAAACCTTCCCCGCCTCATTGTATTTATCTTAATTATACTATTATTTATTTCTGTCTTTTTTTTGGTGCAATATGTGCAGAACCTTTTATATTCTGATGTGCAAATTAATCTAACGGAAATCGTCACACAGAATAAGGATGTCATCTCCAGTAAGCTTGATGTTGAAGTCAATAATCTGGAAGTTGCCGCCAGTCAGATTTCGGATCAGCTTCAAAAGCAACCTTCGACAGATGCCGCGGCCTTTGAGCAGGTCTATTCAGAATATGTCACGGAAAAGGACGATTCCCGCCTGTTTATCGCCATGCCTGACGGCACAGCTTTCTTTTCGAGCGGTGAATCTCTTAATATTTCCGGACGCAGATATTTTCAGCTCGCTATGGAGGGCAGTGTCAATGTTTCTGACCGTTTTGTCTCCAGATTGGACGGCGACGAAAGATTTGTGATCAGCGTTCCGATCCTGAAGGGCGGCGTAGTGATCGGCACACTGCAAAAGTTTTATTCTCCTGAACAAATGTATGCGCTATGCTCCGTTTCCTTGTTTTCTTCACAGGGATATATGTGCATTATCAACAGCGATGGTTATATTTTAATCAGCTCCAGTCAAAATCAATATAGTCAGGAAGCGGACAACTATTATCGCTTCCTCTATTCCGAGGGAAATCAGCAGGAGTCACAGGTGCTTGAGGCCGATCTTAAAAAAGGCAACGCGGGTTTCATGGAGACAGTGATTAATAACGTTCCCACTTTCTCTGCCTATACGCCAATTGAGGATATTCACGATTGGTATCTCATTACCAGCGTTCCTACCAATGCCGTTTCCCCCAACGCAAATGTTGTAATTCAGATGTTCTATTTTATCCTTCTGATTGTGGTTGCCACCTTTGCGCTGTTCATTTTCTACTTTATGCACTACAAAAACAAGCAGCAGGCCAATTTGGCACGCATCGCTTTTGTGGATACCGTTACGCAGGGAAATACTTACAACAAATTTTCCGTGGATCTTGACGCCGCTTTAAAGGAACATCCCGACAAACACTTTTCCTTACTCGCTTTTGATATTGATAACTTTAAATATGTCAATAATTTTTATGGTTTCGACTGCGGAGATCGTATATTATATCAAATCAACAAAATAATCAGCCAAAATCTGGAGCCATGGGAAACCATAGCTAGAGTTTCGAGCGATCACTTTATTGTTCTGCTCTCAGATGCCTCGGAAGAACGAATTAACCATTTGCTTGCTTTGATTGAAAACCAGGAGGATCTGGTTATCTATGTTTCCGGAGGCGTTTACACAATCACGAATCAAGAGGAAAGCGTCAATTTGATGGTAGATAAGGCAAATGCCGCGGCTCAGTCGGTAAAAGGGATTCCCCACAAACGGCTGGAATTCTATTCTGAAACATTTGATCAGCAGATGATCCGCAACGAGCAGCTCAAGCGCTCTGTTGAGCTTGCGCTTGCCAATCATGAAATCATTCCCTTCTATCAGCCGAAGGTGGATGTCAACAGCGGCATTTTGGTCGGCGCGGAGGCATTGGCGCGCTGGCGCACCCGCGATGGCAAGCTTGTGCCGCCCGGCGAATTCATTCCGGTCTGTGAAAAGACCGGACTTGTCACGGACGTTGATATGGCCATATTTGAACAGACGCTCCATTTCCTGAAAAGGAATCTTGATGCTGGCATTCAGTGTGTTCCCATTTCGGTGAATTTTTCACGCCTGCATCTGACGGACCCGCAGTTTTTAAATAAGGTGACTGATAAAATCAAAAAATATGGTATTCCCTCACATCTGCTTGAGGTGGAGCTTACGGAAAGCGTTATTTTTGACAATCACGATACGATCATTGATTTCATCACGCAGCTGCATGAAAACGGGCTTTCCATTTCTATGGACGATTTTGGCTCTGGCTATTCTTCTTTGAATATGCTCAAAGATGTTCCGATTGATATCATAAAGATCGACCGCGAATTCTTGAAAAAAACAGCAAACAACGAACGTCAGCGCATTATTTTCTCCACCATCGTGCGAATGGCGCAACAGCTTCACATCAAGGTTGTGGTTGAGGGCGTAGAAACAATTGACAATGTAAATTTAATGAAGGAATATGATTGCTCCATTGCGCAGGGATACTATTTCGCAAAGCCGATGGACGAAACAGAATTTGAAAAAATATACCGGGAGGGTAAATTATGATCAAGCGTATTTTCTTTTGTTTTCTTTCTGTCATTTTGATTGCATCCTTTTGTCTCACGGGTTGCGGAAAATCAGCAAGCGATGTGAAGATCGGCGTGTCTTTTGGCGTGGGGGCTGCCGCCCGCTGGCCCATGGAACAGCAATATATGGAAGAGCGCGCGAAGGAGCTTGGAATCCAAATTGAGACCAGACTGAATACCACAGACGAACCCAAAACACAACTTGAAGACTGTAAAGAAATGATCGACAGCGGTATTGACGTATTGATTTTAGTTCCCAGAGACGTAAATAAAACAGAGGAAATACTCAACTATGCAAAAGAAAAAAAGATTAAGGTTGTTGACTATGCGCGTGTGATCCTTGGTAACAGTGCGGATCTCTTTGTCGGATACGACAGCGAAAAGATCGGTCAGAGCATGGGACAATATCTTGCGGAATTGGTTTATGAAGGTGATTACATTATTTTGCAGGGCGATCCCTCGGATTATAACGCTACGCTGCTTAATAAAGGCGCGCTGCACTATATTGACCCCATTCGCGACAATATTAATGTTATACTGGAAGAAGCCGTCCCCGGATGGTCTGCTGATGAAGCAAAGCAGATGGTAAAAGACGCCGTGGCGGCAAATGGAAATAAAGTGGATGCAATTTTGGCTCCCAACGACAAAATCGCAGGTGCCTGTGCGGAAGCGCTCAGTGAGCTGGGCGTAACGAAGCATGTTGTCATCACCGGAATGGATGCTGAGCTCGATGCGGCAAAGCGACTCGTCGCCGGCACACAAGATATGACCGTCTATATGGATCTTAAAGATCTTGCGCGCACAGCTGTTGACGAAGCTTATAAACTTTCCATGGGCGAGGAACCCGGAGTCAATGCCAAGTATGATAACCAAAGCGAAAATGGAATTGATTCTTATCTGATCAACGGTCAGGTAATCACTTCCAAAAACCTCGATAAGATATTAATCGAAAGCGGCTATTTTACAAAAGAAGAGATTTACGGCGCACAATAAAATTTTTACAGACAAAAAAACATCCGGCCCACGTCCGGATGTTTTTTGTTGTCAGAAATTCAGTGTCCGCAGCTTTGGGATCACGCCCTTCTCCCCAATCATCAAAGTTGCCACGCTGACAAGCCCGTCATAGGCACACCCCGCGCTTCCGGGGTTCAAAAGCCATATTCCCTGCTCATATTCACAATATGGCTTATGGGTGTGTCCAAACAAAATGGCCTTTGCGCCGTGCTCCTGCGCATAATAAAACGCCCTGTCATAAGAGTACTTGACTTTCAAGAGATGTCCATGGGTCAAAATCAATTTTTGCCCCCTGATCACGATTTCCTCAATCTCGGCAGTCTTATCGCCCGTATCGCAATTTCCCTTCACCGAAACAACTTTTGCGCGCGTATTCTGGTCGATGTACCGCGCATCAGAAACATTGTCTCCCAAATGGAAAATATAATCCATCTGGGGAAATTGCCGCAAAATCTGATCGATCACGCTCCTGCTTCCATGTGTGTCAGAAAGCGCAAGCGCATGCACATAATTATTCACGAAGACTTTCAACCTCTTTTTTCAACATCTGCAACGCCTTTGCGCGATGGCTGATTTTATTTTTTATTTCTGCCGGAATTTCGGCAAACGTCTGTCCATATTCTTCTACAAAAAACAACGGATCATACCCAAATCCATTTTCACCTTTTGGCTCGTCAATAATCCGCCCTTGTGCGCGTTCTTCTACATAGAGCTTCTCCTGCCCGCCATTTGCGAGCACCAGCGCGCATACAAACCATGCCCGCCTGTTTTCCTGATCCTTTACCATAGCTAGAAGCTTTTCATTATTTTTCTGGTCGTTTGCGTCTTCCCCCGAATATCTGGCGGAATAAATGCCCGGCGCTCCGCCCAAAGCTTCAACGCACAAGCCGGAGTCATCCGCCAAAACATCCCCTTCCACCATTTCACTGATCTCTACCGCCTTTTTCCGCGCATTTGCATGGAAGCTGTCGCCGTCCTCCACAACATCCGCAACAATGCCCGCATCCTTAAGCGACAGAATTTCGTCGTAAAAGCCACTCAAAATCGCTTTGATTTCCCGCACCTTTCCTTGGTTGTTCGTCGCAATAATCAGTTTTTTCATATTGTAATTCCCTCTTCTTCCAATATCTGCTTCTGAAACTCAATGATCTCGCCAATTCCTTTTTTGCATAAACGCATCAGCTTTGCAAACTCATCTTCTGTGATGGTTCTCTTTTCACCGCAGACCTGTATTTCCCCAATGTTTCCATCGTCCGCCGCAATCATATTCATGTCCGCCTGCGCGCTGCTGTCCTCCGTATAACACAAATCAAGCATGGGCACATCGCCCACAATTCCCGCTGATACGGCGGCAATATGCTTCTTAAGAGGCGATTTCACTAAAATTCCCTCCTTGAGCGCCCTGTTGACGCAAAGGGCCGCCGCCACAAATGCGCCGCTGATGGATGCTGTTCTTGTCCCGCCATCCGCATTCAACACATCACAATCGATAAATATCGTATATTCTCCCATCTTATTCAAATCGCATATACTGCGAAGCGAACGCCCGATGAGGCGCTGTATCTCCACGCCCCTGCCATCCGGCTTCGCGCCGTCCCGTTTTTTTCTGCGCGGCGTGGAGGCCGGAAGCATGGAATATTCCGCCGTCAGCCAGCCATTCCCGCTGCCCTCCAAAAAAGGCGGCACGCCCTGCTCTATCATTGCCGTGCAAAGAACCTGCGTATTTCCTGTGCAAATCTGCACACTTCCGTGCGCATTCTTCAGCACGTTAATCTTCATGCTGAGCGGACGCATTTCGTCCAGCTTTCTTTTGTTATTTCTCATCTGTTCCCCCTCTTTTCCAATTTACTCATTTTATCATAATTTCCGCGTCCATTCAATTGTTGTGGTATAATAAACGCAGGGCATACTTTAGGTGCGACTCCACAACTTTGGCCCTAACCACAAGGAGGATTTTATGACGCTCGACGGCCTTACTTTATATACTTGCGTTGCAGAACTCAAGGAAAAATGCAAAGATACAAAAATACAGAAGGTACTGATGCCCGGCCGGGAGGAAGTTGTTTTCCAGCTTTATTCCGCTGCCGAGGGAACCTTGAGGCTTGTTCTTAATGCAGATGCGGGAGATTGCTCCATCTATCTGACGCAGCACGCCAAGGAGAATCCAAAAGTTCCTCCTGTTTTTTGTATGTTTTTGCGTAAATACCTCACCGGCGCGCGGATCACTGATATTTCCCAGCGAGGTCTTGACCGCGTCGTTGTTTTCACACTCGAAACAAAAGACGAGCTTTTGCATCCCATAACGCTCAGGCTTGTGGTTGAAATCATGGGGAAATATTCCAATATCATCCTCACCGACAGCAACGATAAGATACTCGACAGCATACGCCGCGTCTCTGTGGACGTAAGCAGCAAGCGCCAAATTCTGCCCGGCGCGCGATATGCAGACCCGCCCCAGGTAAAGTTCAATCCGCTGGAGCTGTCTTCCATAACGCTTGCCGAAACGCTTCGCGCACGGCTCGACGTCAAAATCATCTCGCACATGGTGTCTGTCTTTGACGGAATTTCCCTGCAAACGGCACAGGAAGTGCTGCACCGCGCAGGAATTGTGCATACCATGACTTCCGAGCTTACGGACAAGCAGACAGAGCAGCTTGCCGCATACCTGCACGACTTTCTTGAAACGGCGGTTCGTAACCCCCTGCCCTGCGTTCAGTTCAATGCGGATAAACTCCCTGTCTTTTTCTCCTGCGTTCCCTATGAGACCTATCCGGAGCAAAACAGAAAAACGTTTGATAGCGTAAATGAAATGCTCGATTATTATTATAATCGGCGGCTAGCAATTTTTCGCCTGTCGCAACAAAAGGACGCGCTTTATAAAACAGTGCATAAAATATACGCAAAGCTGCTAAAACTCATTGGAGTCTATGAGGCAACGCTTCGTGACGCAGCCAAGGCAGAAAAGCTGCAAAAACGCGCCGATCTCATCACAGCGAATATTTATCGTCTCAAAAAAGGAATGGCTTCCTTTGAAACCGTGGACTATGAAACGGGCGACACCGTGACCATTGCGCTCGACGTTTCGCGCACGCCACAAGAAATCGCGCAAAAGCTGTATAAGAAAATCGGCAAGCTGAAAACAGCGGCCTGCATCAATGAAAAAAAACTTCTGGACGCGCGGGAAGAGCAGGAGTTTCTGGAAGGCGTGCTGCATTTCACGGAAAACGCCGATTCCACAGAAGAGATCAGCGAAATCAAGCAAACGCTGATACGCGCGGGCTATCTTGCCCCGCCGCCAAAGCACAAAAAAGAACCGGAGGTTACATCAAGTCCACTGCGGTTTATTTCTCCTGCGGACTATGAAATTTTTGTTGGCAAAAATGACCGGCAAAATGAATATCTTACCATGCGGGTCGCCGCCAAGGATGATATCTGGTTCCATGCCCAAAAAACCCCCGGCTCCCATGTGCTTTTGATTACAAACGGAGTGGAGCTTAACGAAATTGACGATGAAACGGTCGTCATGGCGGCACAGCTCGCCGCCGCTTATTCACGCGCACGTCAGTCCGGCAAAACAGCCGTGGACTACACGCAGCGCAAAAACGTAAAAAAGCCGCCTGCGGCACGCCCGGGTAAAGTGATTTACGACGATTATTTCACGGTTTATGTCGACGCTTCCAAAGGCACGGAATACTCCCCTGCGCAGGAGGCAGAATAGATGAATATTCAGGATGAAATCTACCGTCTCCTATCACTTGAGGACGGAGCCATGAACGAAAACCGCAATGAGGTTATTCCTGACAAATACATCATCAAGCGCGGCCATTCGCCCAACGGCTGGTATTCGCTTTCCAACAAAGACCGGTTAAAGCTGCAAATGGCTCCCGTGGGCAATCAATGGGATTACGTCAGGATGAGCGAGAATATGTTTCTTTGGTATGAAGGTGATATTCTCAAAAAGCTGATCGCATACGCCGATTATGAAGATGGGACGACGCGCGCCTATTATGAAGGCGACTTCCACATCACCTCCATTATCCGCCGTAGAATTCCTCCCACAATCCTCACCCGCAAGTATTGCAAAATTTGCGGGGATAATCTTTGGGGACGTGAAATACGCGGCTTTTTTGTCGATCTTGGTGAAAAAGGCGCAGGAAATGGTTTGATAGATCTTCATCTATATGAAAAATCCCTCTGGTTTCAAAAAGAGCTGCCCGCAAAGCTCAATGGAATCTGGCCGTTTCATAAGTGGTTCCGCCGCTTTCTGCGCAACGGGCGCAACCTAAAGCTCTCTCCTTTTGATCAATAAAAAACGGATGGATCGCTCCATCCGTAATTCGTTTTTATTGATCCTGGTCTGTTTTGGAATCCTGCTGCGGCGCGGGCGGAATCTGTCCCCCCTGCTGCGGTTGCCAGTTTTGCGGCGGCTGTTGTGTATTCGGTTGAATGAAATCTTCAATATTCGGCATATTCGCAACACCTTGCGATTCCTTCCCGTCGCTGACATTCTTTGCGTTCAGGTATACCTCAAACATGTAAGGCGTTGAATAGCACTGGACAAAAATGCCAACCACAGCCCCAATGATTGACGAAACAGGCGCCCAGCCCATTATAAAGTCAAGCCCCGACGTTAGCGCCGATATCGAGCCGGTGCTCATTTGGATGATTGCCGTGGAATAAGGCACGATCCACGGAAGCATAATCAAAATTTGAATCGCTCCTGTGATCAAGCCGAGCACAATCACATGCCCCAGACTTTTCCAGAAATTTCCCTTGAAAATGTATTTAAAAGATTTGAAAACCGCAAAAAATCCACTTGTCGCTTCCATGCCCGGAATGAACTGCACAAAGCTGATGCAAAAAATATATAACATCATTAATACGAGCAGTACAATGATCGCGGGAATCAAGGGTGCCAGCATGGAAAAGGGATCAGTTCCGTATCCGCCCGCAAACATCCCCATCGACGAAGCGAGCGCGCCCATCGCAACGACCATATAAACCGCAAAGATAATAAACATAGCTGCCGCTGAAATCACAATCGACGCTAAAAACGTGGTCAAATATCTGACGTAGTTTGCCTTTGCCGCACCCCACGCGGTGCCAAATGTAGCCGGAACTCCCGTCAGATGATAAGACCGCAGGACGGAAACGATATATCCCATGTAAAGCGGCGACACAAAGACCATGTAAAGCACAGAAATAATCGGAAGTATTCCCGCGCCAACGAACATGCCCATGTTTACCGCATTTGCGCCCAGACCCGCTGATACCCATGAAATGATCAGCGTGGGCAGCGTATACAGCAATATTCCGACGAAAATTGTCTTAAAATTTTTTTGAAGCGTATTCCATGCCGAGCGAAACACTTCCCCTAATGATTTATTCATTTTTCTCTCCTTTAACCCAAGAGCGAACCCATATAAAGTTTAAAAATATCTGTTTTCGTAATCGGTCGCGCATTCTTTTTGCGGATCGCGTCCTCAGCCGCAAGTTCCGTGTATTGCTTCAATTCTTCCTCTGTCACGGAAGGCTTGTCCGGAAGCATTGCGCTCAACATTTTCTGGAACCCTTGCACACCGTCCACCTCTAAAAGAGAGCACATCTTGTCAATTTTTTCCCTTTTTTCCTGATACGAAAACTCAATATATTTTCCCAGCGTCAGCGCGCACGCGCGCCCGTGCGGAACGTCCTTTTTCACAGTGAGCGGATAACCGATGGTGTGCACCGCGCTGGTGCCTGTCATGCTGATCACAAGACCGCCCAATGTGGAAGTGTACAACATCAGCTCCAACTGCTCCTTTTCGAATTTACGCGCAAAAAGCGCCTCTTTATACGCCGCAAAATTCCGGAACGCGCTTTCCGCAAGCATTTCCGTCGCCCACGAATCCAGAATCAAATATCCTTCCACGCAATGCGCCAGCGCGTCAAGCGCCGTGTCAACCGTCACATAGTCCGGCAGCGTTTCCAGATAGCTTGCATCCAATAACGCGACAACCGGAAAAAGGTCGGTACCCGAAAAAGATTTTTTCGTCTCTCCCTCCGTAAGCACCGAATACTGTGTCACCTCGCTGCCTGTGCCGCATGTCGTCGGAACCGCAACCACGGGAAGCGGACGCTTTTCGTAAGACTTATCATAGAGCTTGTTCGCCGGCATATCATTTACTGCCAGAACCGCCACGCCCTTTGCGGCATCCATAGCGCTTCCACCGCCCACAGCAACCACAAAGTCAAAGTCCGGCGCATACCCCAAAAGTCCTGCAATGTCATCTGCCGTAGGGTTCGGAGGTACATTTGCGCAAACATGGCAATGCACGTTTCCCTGCTCAAGCGCCGCGCAAACATCCGCAAACGCTCCGTTTTTTTCCGCAGAGCCCGATTTCACAATCACGGCGCGCTTTCCATAAGAGGAAAGCAGCGCCGCATTTTTTACCACACAATCCGTCCCCACAATAATTTTTGTGGGAACCTGAAACATAAATTCCATTCTGAATGCCCTCAATCAGTGCTATTTATAGCAATTTGTCAAAAGGTTGGTTACAAACTTTTGGTATAAATTGCATATGCAAGCGATTTATCGTAAGTTTTGCATAACCTACTTTAAGTTAAATCGCTGTAAAAATAACGCCTTTCTTTAAGATAATATTTGCATATCCTTCAAATTCGGTCGTCGCGACTACGGCATAGCACGTCTTTGCTCTTTCATAAAACGCAAACCGCTCCACCATATCAAATCCGTTTTTAAACGCGCCGGTAAAGTCGTTCTTCTTGATGATTTCGTCATATTTTTCCCATACGGCCGGCTCCGCGCCCTCATGCGCCTGCATCAGCGCGCACGGCTGCTCTACAAAGATATCCAGCGGAAGCAAAGAAAGAACCGCCTCAAGCAGGTCGGTAATCTTGTGTCCGTCTGCGCGGATCACACGCTGCCCCATGGAATCCGCCGGAAAATTCGCGTCTCCAAAGCAAATTTCATCGCCGTGTCCCATGCTCATCAAGGCATACATCAATTCCGGAGAAATAATTTCAGGTATATTTTTTAACATCATAAAACCCCCTTCTGGTTTTTAAATAATTAGATCAAGCGTGCATACACCCGCTTTTTCACTCTTTTGCAAAAAGATCGGTGGACAAATACCGCTCGCCTGTATCAGGAAGAATCACAACAACCTTTTTGCCCGCATTTTCCGGCCTATCGGCAAGTTTCATCGCCGCGGCAAGCGCCGCTCCCGATGAAACGCCGCACAATACGCCCTCTTTGTCCGCAAGCGCGCGCGCCGCAGCGTATGCCTCGTCCACGCTGATTTGCATCACTTCGTCGATCACGTCCCTGTTGAGTATCTTCGGCACAAATCCTGCGCCGATTCCCTGTATTTTATGCGGGGCGGGTTTCCCGCCAGACAGCACCGGACTTTCAGCCGGCTCCACCGCCACCACCTGAACATCCGAAATGCGCTCTTTGAATACTTCGCCGCAGCCCGTGATCGTACCGCCCGTTCCAACGCCCGCAACAAAGATATCCACATCGTCCACCAGATCGCGCAAAATTTCAGGCGCCGTGGTCTCCTTATGCGCCTGCACATTGGCGGGGCTTTCAAACTGGTTTGGCATATAGCCGTTTTGCTTTTCGCAAATTTCCTTTGCAGTCTCAATCGCTCCGCGCATTCCTTTTGCGGCAGGCGTAAGCACAAGCTCCGCGCCCAGAGCAGCCAAAAGATTCCGACGCTCCACGCTCATGGATTCCGGCATGGTCAAAATCAGCTTAAGTCCCATGCAGGTGCAAATGTATGCAAGCGCAATTCCCGTGTTTCCGCTGGTTGATTCCACAATGACCGTATCCTCTTTGATCAGACCCTTGTCAAGGCCGTCCTTGATCATGTAGTATGCGGCGCGATCCTTCACGCTGCCCTGCGGATTAAAATATTCCAGCTTTGCCCAGATTGCGGGATTCAGGTTGTTAAGCTGCAGGATTGGCGTATTTCCAATCAAATCCGTTAATTTTTTCGCAAGTTTCATGGCATTCACTCCTCGTTTTTAATCGCCTGTAGATCGTATGGCGTTTCTTGGTATACATAATAGTTGAGCCAGTTGTTAAAAAGCAGGTTCGCGTGTCCGCGCCACCGCACAAGCGGCGGCTTCTGCGGATCGTTATCCGTAAAATAATTGGCGGGCATGGGCACATAAAGCCCGCGCGATAAATCCCTGATATATTCCGTTTTCAGCGTGTTCGCGTCATATTCCGGATGCCCTGTCACAAAAATCTGCCGTCCGCGCTTTGCCGAAACCATATATAGACCATCATCACCAAACTCACATAAAATATCGAGTTCTTTTTTCTTTTCCACATCCGACTTTTTGACGTAGCTGTGGCGCGAATGGGGCGCCCAGAATACATCGTCAAACCCGCGCAGGAGCGGACTGTTATCGTCCGTGCGCTTGTGCAAAAAGATTCCTGAAAGCTTTTGCTCCAAAGGATATTTCGGAACGCCATAATGGTAATAAAGCCCCGCCTGCGCAGCCCAGCAGATGTGCAGCGTGGAATAAACATTCCTGAGGCTCCACTCCATAATTTCTTCGAGTTCCTTCCAATAGGTCACTTCCTCAAACGGAATCTGCTCAACCGGCGCGCCGGTAATAATTAATCCGTCAAACTTTTGATCTTTGATATCGTCAAAAGTCTGATAAAACATATTGAGATGTTCAATCGGCGTATTTTTGGAAACGTGTGTTGCGGGATGAAGAAGCACAGCCTCCACCTGCAAAGGCGAATTTGCCAATAGGCGCATCAGCTGCGTTTCTGTCTGCTCCTTGGTCGGCATAATATTGAGAATCGCAATCCGAAGCGGACGGATGTCCTGCTCCTGCGCACGCTCGAAAGGCATTGTAAATATGCCCTCCCGCGCCAATACTTTTGCTGCTGGTAATTGACTGTTAATGTTAATAGGCATACTTGCATTCCCCTTTCTGAAAGTTTCTTTGACATCTATTATACAATAACTATATAATATAAGTACACTTTTTTATGAAATAGTATTCTGATTTCATAAAAATCTTCTCACAAATGGAGGACATCTATGCTCAAAGAGTGGAATGAAACGACCGCGCCGGAGATTGCGGAAAAAATCATCGCCATCAATGCGCACAACATCACAGGCGAAACAATCAGCGGTTTTGGTATGAAGCAAAAGGTTGCTGCATTTATTAATCTTGTGCGCAGCGCCATGTTTCCAAATATTTATGATACGGCGGTTATAAGAGGCGCCGATTTGCACAAAAATGTCACGGCACGCTTAAAAGAAGCCGCGGTTCTTTTGGATTGCATTGTCGCAGAAGTGATGGTCAACCAGTGCCGCCTGCAAAAGCGCGAGCGTCTGGATTGCGATAAATGCAGGACAAACGCGCGTAAAATTACGCTTCATTTCATGGATCAGCTTCCTGAAATCGCCAGTCTTTTGAATACGGATATCGAGGCGGCTTATTGCGGCGATCCTGCGGCGATGTCCAATGAAGAAATTTTGCTATCCTATCCCGGCTTTGAAGCGATCAGCATCTATCGTCTTGCCCATGCCCTATATAAACGTCATATTCCGCTTTTGCCGCGGATCATGACAGAGCAGGCGCACAGCAAAACAGGAATCGACATCCACCCCGGAGCAACCGTTGGCAAGCACTTCTTCATCGACCACGGAACAGGCGTTGTCATCGGGGAAACCTGCACCATCGGAGACTGGGTCAAAATCTATCAGGGGGTTACGCTCGGCGCAAAAAGCTTCGAGCTTGATGAAAAGGGGCATCCTGTCAAAGGCGTCAAGCGCCATCCTGACATCAGGGACCACGTAATCATTTATTCAGGCGCGACCATCCTTGGAGGCGATACCGTCATCGGGGAAAATTGCGTCATCGGCGGTAACGTATGGCTTACCCATTCCATCGATCCGTGCACCACTGTCTATAATTCGTCACCGGCTCCAATTATCACAAAATAAATTT
>CAZQDA010000063.1:0-4075 GCA_964592155.1 uncultured Christensenella sp. | reverse complement strand
TTTGTTAAGAGGAACCATAATGATAAAGCTGCAAATTCTGATGAATAATTACAAATCCGCATCTGTGCTTTGCGATATATTTCCATGGGAAAAAATGGGGATCAATATTGTCGGCGCAGAATATAACGGCGCGCTGGGTTTGGAGCAACTCAAATATCATAAGCCACAAATTATCATTCTCGACCGTACCTTGCCAGTAATTGGCATTGAAAAATATATTTCCCTGATCTGCGAATTATACGATAACCCCAACGATTTTATTCTCCTCCTTATTGATCCGAACACAAATTCCGCGGAGCCTCCATTGCGTCACGTATTTATGGCTGTGCGTTTTGAAGAAATTACGCCGGATTTCCTGTCCGAAGCAGTACGGCATATTCTGGATATCTTCAAACAGCGCTCCGCAAGCGCCCACCTTACCATTGATTCTGCCACGTTGGCTCAAGATACGAAGATTGCGGGCGATGGTTCCTTTACTGCTGAAGTCCTGTCTTACCTGTGTTCCAGACATTCCTTTGATCTTCGCGCTCAGGTCAGCATTCTAATCCCACGCGCTCATAAAAGCATGCTGCAATCGCCGCCAGAGGCGCTTTATCCGTCTGTCCACAAAATTAACCAGCTTTTGCAGCAAACAAAAAGCGGTCTTGGTGTGCTGATGCAAAACGGCGTACTGTGCATTTTATATCAGCATGCGCAACCCGCCGGCCGCACAGCGCAGGAAAAAGTTCTTTATGAACTCAAATATCTTTTGGAAACGCAGTCCTCAGCTACATTCACCTTTTTTTTGAGCAATCCGGTTCGTTTTTCTTCCCTGCGCGAAGAATATGAATCTCTTTTGCAACGTTTGCCGTATGGATATTTTATCAGTAATCTTGATTTCGTAACGGAAAATGAGTTCCAGTCCAATATCCCGCCTGCCTCCTCACAGCAGGAAAGCGCGATTGCAAACCAGTTCCGCTCTCTGGATATTTTTCATTCGTTCCCATCCGGAACCTTGTCGGTAACGCAGCAAATCAACGAACTTTACATCTGGAATTTAAAACCTTCTTTGAGTTTTTCTGATCTTTTTTATTGCAGGCACAAGCTCGAGTTGATTTCTTCCACCCTGCTTTTCTTGCATTCGCTGGAAGACCTTTCCTGCGATGATCCGTTTTCCCGCACATTCGAAACCGTGGAAGAGGAATGTTCGGAAGTAAAAAAATGGTTTCATCTGCTCGCGGAAAAGTGCATCGACAGCCATAAGACAATCAACAGCCTGATTCTAAAATCAGCCGCCGAAATGATCGATCATTTTCAGGATGCCGTTTCCCTTACGCAAATCGCATCCAAAATACATGTCACCGACACCTACTTAAGCCATCTGTTCAAGAAAGAAACCGGCTCTACTTTTACGGAATATCTCACGCTGCTCAAAATCTGCAGCGCAAAAAATTATATCCGCAATACCCAGAAGCGCGTTGCCGATATTGCGGCAGAGGTCGGTTTTTCCGACTATCGCTATTTCAGCCAGATTTTCAAAAAAGCCGTGGGAATAACCCCTACCGAATATAAAGGCTTTTGCCGCTCTGTGAAATAAGCCATATTCACGCAAGTCTTATCAAAGGACCGTTTTATGAAGCAATTATGTATCGAACACAGCAGAAAAGTACAAATTCACGAGGTTCCGGAACCGGTTGTGCAGGCTCCTGACGATGTTAAAATCAGGGTGTCCTACGCCGGCGTCTGTTTTGACGATCTTCCTTTTTTTGAACAAAGCAATGAGATGCTGGCATGGGGGCCTATTCTTTATCCCATCGGTCATGAGATGTCCGGCATCGTTGTGGAATGCGGCGAAGAGGCGCGCAGGCTTGGCTTTGAAGTAGGCAACCGTGTCAGCGGATATGCGTGGCAGCCTTGCGGCCATTGTTTTTATTGCCTGAGCGGCAAAGAGGCCCACTGCCTGAATCTGCGCATGACGGAGGGGGCAATGTCAGAATACATTGTCTGGAAAGCCAGGCAATTGATCCATCTTCCCAAATCCGTCTCCATGAAAGCGGGCAGCCTCACAGACCCCATCGGTTATGCCCTGCACGGGCTTGACCGCGCAAATATCAAGATGGGCGACAAGGCCATGGTAATCGGCGCAACCATCCCCGGACTCATCATTTTGCAGCTTGTTAAAATGCACGGGGCAACCTGCATTACGGTCGTGGATTCCACAGAGGCAAATCGCGACCTGGCACGAAAATTCGGCGCGGAGTATACCATCGATCCCACCAAGCAAAATATTGCGGCAGAGGCAAACCGCAGCACAAATTATCTTGGCTATGACGTGATCTTTGAAACATCCGGCAAGCTCAACATGCTGGGGCTCGCTTCGAAGCTGCTGGCGCGCGAAGGCACCATTGCTTTTTCCAGTATTTATGGATTAAACCAAACCATTCCCATCACGACTGCCGAACTTTATTTAAAAGAGGCCACTTTGCGTCCTTTTTATATGGCACCTTATATGCTGCCGCGCATCCGCGAAATCATGCCCCGTCTCGATCTTTCTCCTATTATTTCCAAAACCTTTCCGCTGTCAGAGGCACAGCTTGCCTTTGAATCGGCAGATACAGGCATTTATCCAAAGGTTCTGATTGAGTTTGCCGGAGAATCCTAAGTCATATGAATATAAAAAACAGCTGAATGATATCATTATCATTCAGCTGTTTTTTTATTTCTGTGTTTTATTTTCCGCATTGAACCATTTCGCAAAAATTTCCTTCCGGATCTCTGCAAAACAGATAAGAATTTCCGCTCTCCCTCCAGAAAGGGGGGCTTAAGCATTCTCTGCCCGCCTGCACGAGCTTTGCGTAAATTTCGTCGATCCCCCTCACCTCAAGGCTGTAATGAAGCCCTGTGTCATGGATCATAAAATTACCCGGGCGTGCTGCGTTCGATGATTTGGGCGACTCATACGCAATCAGCTGCATCGACGGACTGCCATCGGCATAGCACAACTCCGCAATCGTCATGACAGCCTCTTTTAACCCAAGCCCCTCACTGATTGCTTCACTGCTGCAAGTATATTCCCTTTTTACCTCAAAACCCAAAATATTCTCAAAGAATTCCTTCATTTTGCCCAAATCTTCCACCACAATGCCCATGTGGTTTAATCCAGTCACTTTTCCCATCAGTTCTCTCCCTTCCGCATTCCGCTAGTCCGAAAATACGCTTTTCATTCTCTGCACATCGCTTTGCAGTAGTTTAAAAATATCGCTGTCCTGCTCGCACAGAGGCTTTTTGCTGTAATAGTTTTCCAGATAGAGCCAACCGTCATAGTTGATATTTTTCAGATACTCAAGCGATCCTATTACGTTTGCGTTTCCGTTTCCAATCAACTGCGAACTGATTGCGCTGTCAATTCCGTCCTTCACGTGGATCTCCGGATACAGCAGATTGTTTTGATACAGCAAATCAATCATTTTGAGCGGATCAAGCCGCGCCACCCTCCAATAGTTTTGTGTATCATAAGAAATCGAGAAATTCGGACGGTCTACGAGCTTCGCAAGCTTCAGCGTCCATTCAGGCGAAAGCGTATTTTCCGAAGTTACATCCATCCCGTGCTTCGCCGCTTCATCGCAGCCGTACCGCAGCGCTTCCGCCGTGATTTCCAGCTCCTCCTCCGTTCTGATCTCTCCATCCCCAAAGCTTGGATAAAGAACCATTTGCATCTTCATATACGAAGCCATATCAATCGTCCTGTCAATGATATCGTATACCAGTTTGCCCTTTTCCGTATTTCTCGGATGCAGCATTCCCGTGTAATCAAAATCGCTCACATTGACCGATGGAAACTGGACGTTGTATTTGTCTCCCATTTCCAGGTAATAGTCCCTGTGCCATTTCCAGTCGAGCATAAAGGGCTCGTCCTCCGGCGTAATGTAGATAATCTGTATGCCGCTAAGTCCCATATCGCTTGCCAATTTTATGTTGCCGATCCGTTTTCCCGGAAGAGCAAAATCTATGATCCCGAATTTTACAGCCATTGTTATCTTCCTTTCTACTCCATATTGTTGTCAAAAAGACATTGCACAGTGATACGCATCCTCAA
>CAZQDA010000062.1:0-18003 GCA_964592155.1 uncultured Christensenella sp. | reverse complement strand
CGCTGGCCTCTTACATGCGAAGCAAGCGCTCTACCAGCTGAGCTATACCCCCACATGATGATTGAAAAGAGTGATTCCATTTAAAATCATCCGTGCGAAATATATTCTACCAAATCAAAGATTAAATTACAAGTAAAAAATAGAAAAACCCGCTACAATTTTATGTAACGGGTTTTGAAGTGCAAGAATATTTTTTAAAATACGCGTTTTGCGCCAAGGAAGTTTCTTGCGTAGTAGCCTGAAGACATGCTGCTGGTTCCCACGCCTTTCGTGGACGGGGCACAGTGGAGCATACTTCCGCCGCCGAGATAGATGCCGATATGGCTTACTGAGGAACTGCTGTCAGACTTGAAATAAACCAGATCGCCGGGTTGCAGGGCATTTACGTCACTGATGGTTTCCCACTCAGAAACCTTTGAATATCCTGCCGAGCTTAAACGGCTTGTCGCAACGCCTGTATTTTTGAGGCAATAATAAACAAAACCTGAACAATCATAAGAGTTAGGACCGTTTGAACCGTAGGAATAGGGCTTGCCCATTTGCGTATTTCCCACCTCGATCATGCGATCCACATTGGAATTTCCGGAAGAGGAGGACGAGTTGCCACCACTTGAACCGTTGCCTTCAGAGCTGCTGTCGCCAGAAGCAGGGGACGATCCCTTTTTAGCATTTTCAGAATAAAGGATTCCACGCGTATTTTTTCCCACAACACCATCAACAGACAGCCCGTTGACATCCTGAAAACTTTTTACGGCGCTCGCCGTAAGGCTGCCAAAATAACCTGTGGAGCTGGCGCTGAAATAGCCAAGCTGGTTCAAACGGTCTTGCATCAGCTTGATATCATTTCCGCTGTCGCCCGGATACATTGTATAAAATTTTGCTTGATCGGATTTGAGCAGGGCAAGACTTGCCTCATCCATAATTCCTGTGGCGCCAAGGCCGTTGGTGCGCTGGAATTTTGTAACGGCTTCTGTTGTAACAGGACCATAATATCCTGTGATGCTCGAATATTCATAATATTCGAGATCTTTTAAACGCTGCTGAAGATCGGATACCTCGCCGCCCTTATCGCCGGGATTCAACGTACTTGCATCCGTAGCGGGCGCGGCAGGCTGGGGATCTGTTTGCGGTGTAGTTGTTGTAGTATTTCCGGAAGCGGAAACTTGACGGCTCTCGTCAATATCTGCATATGCGTCGCCTAATACGGCCTTTCTGGTAAGTGGGCCGGCTTTGCCGTCCACAGAAAGATCACCTTGCTCCGTCTGGAATTGAACAACTGCGTTTTGTGTATCCGTGCCAAAATAGCCGGTCGGTTTCACTTTTAAGTAACCCAAATCAAAAAGTTTCTGCTGAAGGTCTACAACCCAACTTTCTTTTGCCTGATCTTTATCGCCAATCTGTAATACTTCATGTCGTGAAGCAGCAAACGCTGAAAACGGCATAACGGTCATTACAGTAAAACAAATTATGACCCCAGTGATCACTTTTTTAATCATTTTGTCTCCAAATCTTTGTATCATATTTGTATCATGTTGTTCGTCATAATTGTAACAATTTCTTAATATTTAGACAATTGTCAATTTGGGGGCGTATGTGCTGAATTTCATGAAATATTTTGATTATTGTAAAATAACTCGAAAATGCTAATAGATTTAAGTGATAATGATACATGTCTAAAAAATAAGGTGATATACAAAGAGAGCCACTTGAAAGCGGCTCTCTTCACAACAGATTAATCAATTTTCTTTTTTTCCAGTGAAATATAGGTTTGCAAGGCGTTCATCACCTCGTCAAAGCGTTCAGGAGTCAAGGATTGTTTGCCGTCTGAAAGAGCATGCGACGGATCGTTGTGTACTTCGATCATAAGTCCATCCGCTCCCGCTGCGACAGCTGCCTTTGCAAGTGGCTCCACCAGCCAGTCAAGACCTGCGGCATGGCTTGGATCCGCAATGACAGGAAGATGGGTTAGACGCTTCAATGCAGGAATTGCACTTAAATCAAATGTGTTGCGCGTAAAAGTTTCAAAGGTACGGATACCGCGTTCACAAAGAATAATGTTTTCATTTCCGCCCGCCATAATATATTCGGCGCTCATCAAAAATTCTTCAATGGTGTTGGCGAGTCCGCGTTTTAAAAGGATGGGCTGTTTTAAATGGCCTAATTCTTTTAGAAGACGAAAGTTTTGCATATTGCGTGCGCCAACCTGTATGATATCCACATCTTCGAAAAGGGGGATGTCAGAGATTCCCATGATTTCAGTTACAATCGGCAAACCATATTCTTTCTTGCACTCGAGAAGTAACTCAATACCGCTTTTTTCAAGCCCCTGAAAGGCATAAGGGGAGGTGCGCGGTTTAAAAGCGCCGCCGCGCAGGAAATTTGCGCCGCTTTTTAAAATATCACGACTTATTTCAAGAATTTGCTCTTTGCTCTCCACCGAGCAGGGACCGGCCATGACGGCAAAATGTCCGCCGCCGATTTTTTTACCGCCGACATTAATTACCGTATCATCGTTGTGAAACTTCCTGTTTGCTTTTTTATAAGGTTCGGAGACGCGCCTTACGTCTTCCACGATATCCCGTGCCTTGAGGCTGTCAATATCTACGATGGAAGTATCTCCCACGAGCCCGATAATGGTTGTGCTCTCACCCTCGCTAAGATGTATTTTAAAGTTTTGGGATTCGAGCGATTCGATCAAATCGTTGATTTTTACTTTTGGTGTATTTTGTTTTACTATGATAATCATTTTTTTTACCTCGCTATACGGTCTTTATTATATAATAAGCTGCAAAATAAGGCAAAAGGAATATTGTGAATCAAATCTTACGAACTTCTTACGCAAAAAAGAACCACGGCCAAGCCGCGGTTCTTTTCGAAAATTATGGTACTGGAGGAACATTATATTGAAAAAAATCTTTCACTCTAGATATAGATTATCACATGAATATTTACTTGTAAAGTATTTTTTGTAATATTAATGTAATAAAAATAAAAATTTTTTAAAAATTTATCCTGTATGCTTCCATGAGCTTTTATTTTGCACAAAAAGTCCTTGTATTCTTGGATTGAATCGAATATAATTAACGCATTAGTAATAGGAGTATGGATTTATGTTGCACGTATCGACACGATTTTTTAGCGCATTTGGCTTTAACGGTTTTTATCGTTGGGGCTTCTTTGCTTGTTGATTTGTCGAGTGCGCGCATGTATTACTAAGTAGGATGAAAAAGTATGCTGTAAGCACCGACGAGGTGTTTGCAGCTTTTTTTATGTAGTTTATAAATTTTTAGAGAGAAAGAGAGAAAGAGTATGATTGTGGTAATGAAGAGCAGCGCTTCCAAAACAGATATTTCACGCGTGACGGATGCGCTCGTTAAAAAGGGAATGCAGGTACAAAACAATCAGGGAGTCGACTGCACAGTGCTCGGCGTTCTGGGAGACACTTACATGGTAGATAAGGAGCGTGTGGGATTGATGAGCGGTGTGGAAAGAGTGGTATCTGTACAGGAACCTTACAAAAAAGCCAACCGGAAGTTCCATCCGGAGGACAGCGTTGTGAAGGTGAAAAACGTACAGATTGGCGGCGGGACGCTTACCATTATGGCAGGTCCGTGTTCCGTGGAGTCGGATAAGCAGCTTTCTAAGATAGCGGAGCAAATCAAACTTTCCGGAGCGCAGATTTTGCGGGGAGGGGCTTTTAAGCCTCGCACGTCGCCCTATGCCTTTCAGGGACTGGGGGAAGAGGGGCTGGATATTTTGACTTCTGTCAGGGACAGGGTGGATATGCCAATCGTCACAGAAATTATGTCTCCTAAGCATGTGGAGCTTTTTTCAGAAAAAGCGGACATCATCCAGATTGGCGCGCGCAATATGCAAAACTTCGATTTGTTAAAAGAAGTGGGGCAAACGAAAAAACCAATTCTTTTGAAGCGCGGGCTTTCGAGCACGATTGAAGAGCTTTTGATGAGCGCCGAATATATTATGTCCGGCGGCAATGAAAATGTTATTTTATGCGAACGCGGCATTCGCACCTTTGAAACCTATACGAGAAATACGCTTGACGTAAGCGCGATTCCGGCGATTAAGCGGCTTTCCCACCTGCCGGTTGTGGTTGATCCGAGCCATGCCGCGGGTCTGTCGTATATGGTAGAGCCGCTTGCGCTTGCCGCGGTTGCCGCGGGAGCCGACGGCGTGATTATAGAGGTACACAACGATCCCAAGCATGCGCTGTGCGATGGCGCGCAATCGTTAACGCCCGAGGCATTCGACAGCGTGATGCATAAATTAACGGCGCTCAAAAGCGTGATGTCTTAAGGGAGGATTCTATGAAAAAAGTATCTGTGAGTGCGGAAAATGGAACCTATGACATCTTGATTGGCGGTGGCATATTGTCTGAGGAGTGCTGCAAGGGCTATACAGACTACGCCATTGTGACGGACGATGTAGTGCATCCTCTTTATCACAACTATTTTCCAAGCGCGAAATGGATTGTGCTTAAGGCGGGTGAAGCTGCAAAAAATATGCAAAATCTTGAACTGATTTTTGAAAAGCTGATGGAATATGGAATTGACCGCAGGGGAGCGATCGTTGCGCTCGGAGGCGGCGTAGTCGGGGATATCGCAGGATTTGCCGCGGCAACGTTCAAACGCGGAATTGCGTTTGTCCAGATTCCCACAACGTTGCTTGCGCAGGTTGACAGCTCGGTCGGCGGAAAAGTAGCTGTGAATTTGCCGTCAGGCAAAAACATGGTGGGGGCGTTTTACCAGCCGGATGTGGTTGTGGCGGACACGGATACTCTAAAGACGCTCGACAGGCGGCAATATGCGGCGGGCATGGCGGAAGTAATCAAATATTCATATATTTTCGACGCTGCGCTGCATCAAAAGCTGTTGGCAGGCACAGAGCCGATTGAAGAACTGATTGCGCGCTGCTGTGAAATAAAAGCAGATTATGTCAGGCGCGATCCTTATGACAAGGGTGACCGCATGCAGCTTAATTATGGACACACCATCGGGCATGCGATTGAAACGGTTGCCGGTTATGGCACTTTCCTGCATGGGGAGGCGGTTGCAATCGGAATGATGATCGCGGCAAAGATGGGTGAAAAACTGGGGATTTCTCCTGTTGGGCTTGTAGAGGATACGCAGGCCATGCTTGAAAAATATGGACTGCCTACGAGCGCGGATACGGCTCTATTGCAAAGCGCGCTTAACATATTGCTTGCTGATAAAAAAGCGGAAGGAACAAAAATTGCCTTTATATTCATTGACCGGATCGGCCATGCTGTTATAAAATCATTAGAAGTGACTGCGATACAGAATATGATAAAGGAATTGTATTTATGAAAATAATCTCTCCGTCATCCGTTAACGGAAGTATAAAAGTAATCCCATCCAAAAGCGTATCGCACAGGGCGCTTATTTGTGCCGCGCTTGCAAAGGGAGTTTCGGTTCTCCGTAACATTGCTTTTTCAGAAGATATAGAGGCAACGGCAAATGCGCTGCGTGATATGGGCTTGTGCCGGTATGAATTTCAAGGCGATACCTGCGCGGTGCACGGAGGGCTGCGCGAAGAGGGGAATGAAATAATTGACTGCGGAGAGTCAGGCTCGACTCTGCGCTTCTTGATTCCGCTCGCTCTGGATGGAAAGCGCAGGACATTCGTCGGGCACGGGCGGCTGATGAAACGTCCGCTTGACGCATATGACAAGTTGTTTTTGCGTAACCAGATCGAGGTCCGGCGCACAGGGGATTCCCTTGAGTTGTGCGGCAGGCTGCAGAGCGGGGAATATGCCCTTCCGGGGAATATATCTTCTCAATTTGTGTCAGGACTTTTATACGCTTTGCCGAGATTGATGGATGATTCCGGAATCCACCTGACAACAGAAATCGAGTCGAAGCCTTACATCGAACTGACAAGAGAAATGCAGGAAGCATTCGGCGTGCGCAGCGAATGGCGCGGGAATGTGATTGACGTATTTGGCCGTCAAGGGTATGTGCCCTGCAATATGGAAATAGAGGGTGATTATTCCCATGCGGCTTTTTTTGCAGTCGCCGCCGCTTTGTCAGGCGAGGTCACATTAAAGGGGCTTAAAAAAGATTCCGAGCAGGGAGATAAGGAAATCTTGGGGATTTTACGCTGTATGGGCGCACCGGTTGAGCGGGGAGAAGATTCGGTTGTTGTGCGCAAAGGAGAATTGAAATCCATTGAAATCGATGTGAGCCAGATTCCTGATTTGGTGCCGGTTCTGGCCGTTCTTGGTTGTGCGGTGAAAGGGAAAATGAAAATTTATAATGCGCTTAGGTTAAGATATAAAGAAAGCGACCGATTAAGCGCAATCACAATGGAGCTTGAGAAGCTGGGCGCAGATATCACAGAATATGAGGATAGCCTTATTATCAACGGAACAGGCGTATTAAGAGGTGGCGACGTGGACAGCCATAACGATCACCGGATTGCGATGGCGCTTGCGACTGCATCGTGTATCGCACAGGAGGATATCATCATCCGCAATCCTGACGTTGTCGCAAAGTCCGCGCCTTTGTTTTATGAAGAATTTTCCAGTTTGGGAGGAAAAATAACATGAGCGCAACGTTTGGTAAAAATCTCAAAGTGACGATATTTGGGGAGTCACATTCCTCTGCTATCGGGCTTGTATTGGACGGGGTTCCAGCGGGAATGCAAATTGATGAAGCAAGCTTGACAGAAGCGATGAAAAGACGCGCGCCCAATTCTTCCGCGGCATCCACAAAACGCAAGGAAAAAGACGAGATCGAATTTTTGAGCGGCTATTTTCAAGGAAAAGCCACGGGAACACCGCTTGCAGCTATGATCCGCAATCAGGATACGCGCTCACAGGATTACGAAAAAACGGCCGAACTCTTGCGCCCGGGGCATGCGGATTATACTGGAATGGTAAAATATCGCGGCGCAAACGACTACAGGGGAGGCGGACATTTTTCAGGAAGGCTCACGGCGCCATTGGTACTGGCGGGCAGCATTGCCAGACAGCTTTTGCAGCAGCAGGGAATTTTGCTGGGGGCGCACATTGCAAGTATTGCGGCGGTTGAGGATACCGCTTATGGCGAATATACGCAGGACATGCTGATGAACGTGGAAACGAAACCGTTTTTTACAATCGACGATCAAGCGGCAAAGCGGATGCAGGAAGAGATTCAAAAGGCGCATAAAGAGGGAGACTCGATCGGCGGTGCGATTGAATGCGTGGCATATGGCGTTCCGGCAGGATTGGGGGAACCTTTTTTTGACAGTTTGGAAAGCCGGCTTGCCCACATGATGTTTTCTGTGCCCGCCGTAAAAGGGGTTGAATTTGGCAGGGGCTTTTCGTTTGCCCGGATGTATGGCAGCGAAGCGAATGACAGCCCGACTGTACAGGATGGAAAGATTGCGTTTGCGACCAACCATAACGGCGGGATCAATGGAGGTATCTCCAACGGAATGCCGGTTGTCTTTCGCGTTGCGGTAAAACCGACGCCTTCCATTTTTAAATTACAGAAGACAGTAAACGTCAAAACAATGTCAGAGGAGGAATTACAAATTCACGGGCGGCATGATTCGTGCATTGTTCCGCGCGCGGTTGAAGTAATCAAAAGCGCGGCAGCATTTGTTTTGGCGGATTTATGGCTGGAGGAAAATCATGGGTGATTTGGATGCGCTGCGTGCGCAGATAGACGAAGTGGATGCGGAAATCGTAAAGGCGTTTGAAAAGCGTATTCAAATTGCAAAAGAGGTCGCACGCTGCAAGATAGAAAAGGGCTTGCCCGTTCTTGACCGGTCAAGGGAGGCCTCCCTGCTCAAAAGCAGAGAGGAAATGCTTGCGGATGCAAGTCTTAAACAGGATATTGACAGGGTTTATGAGCTGTTGATGAGCCTGAGCAGGGCGCATCAGCAGAAGCTGATGAAAAAGGAAAAAGCGGTCAGACAAGCTCAAACGGCGCAAAAGATTGTAGCGTATATGGGCATACAGGGAGCCTATGCGGATCAGGCGCAAAATGAATATTTTGGCGGGAAAGCAGATGCACATAGCTATCCGTTTTTTGAAGATGTGTTTGCCGCGGTGCAGTCGGGGGAGGCCGCCTATGGCGTTGTGCCCATTGAAAACTCCTATGCCGGAAGCGTAGAGGAGGTTTATGATCTGCTCAATCAATACGATGTTTGTATTGTCGGCGAACAGCTGGTTCACATAGAGCATGCGCTGCTTGGCATCGAGGGAACGGATTTGGAACAGATCAAAGAGGTTTACTCCCACGATCAGGGATTGATGCAGTGCGCCGGTTTTTTGAGCGGGCATCCGGAATGGAAACAGATTCCATATTACAATACTGCCATTAGCGCAAAATATGTTTCGGAAAGCGGCGATGTGTCAAAGGCCGCGATTGCAAGCAAATACGCAGCGGAAATATATGGATTGAAGGTACTCAGGCCTGCTGTTAATTCCAGCGGTGAAAATACAACGCGCTTTATTGTGATCGGTGCGGAGCAGTCCGAAAACGATCATGCAAATAAGGCAAGCATTAGCTTTGTTTTGGAACATAAGCCCGGTTCGCTTGCGCATATCTTGGAAGTGTTTGCGGGGCATGGGCTTAATATGGTGAAGATTGAATCTAGGCCTCTGCGCCACAGGAATTTCGAATACCGGTTTTATGTGGATTTTTCCGGAGACGGTTTGGCGGATATGATTGCGGGAGCGATAGAAGAGATTGCGCCTTATTGTTCCCAGCTTAAGCTGTTAGGCGTTTATGAAAACGGGTGCTGATATGGAAAAATTTTACCTGACGGGAATGATGGGCTGTGGGAAAAGCGCAATCGGAAAGCGGCTTTCCCAAAAGCTGAAAATTCCGTTTGTCGATCTGGATGCGTTGATCGAGCGGCGCGAAGGGAAAAAAATAACAGAGATTTTTGCACAGGGCGGCGACCAAATGTTTCGCGACATTGAAACGGAGACACTCAAAGAAGTCGCCGGAAGAAATCAACAAATCGTAGTATCCTGCGGCGGAGGCATTATTTTGAGGGACGAGAATGTTTGCGTGATGAAGGAGACCGGAAGCGTTATTTTAATCCATCGGGATATTGACAGTATTGCAAAATCAATTCAGCTGGGGAAGCGGCCTGTGCTCAAAAATGACGCAAAAAATGTGCGGCATATTTATGAACAGCGCAAAGACCGCTATGAAGCCGTAAGCGACCTTAAGATAGATAATAACGGATCAATTGAAGAAACGGTGAAACGATTAGCGCAGATGCTCAAGCCGCTCTAAAACAATCTGAAAGTCTTCCTTGGTGGGCAAAATTCCAAACCATTTTTCAAAAGCGAAAAACGCCTGCCAGATCAGCATGCCAAGACCATTCATTGTTTTGAGCCCGCGCGCTGCGGCGTGCTTCAAAAGCGCGGTTTGAAGAGGAGAATAGATGAGATCGCATACAGCCGCATTTGCGGGAAGAAGGTCAATAAAATTCAGATCAGAAAAATCGGCTTGCGTTCCGTGCATTCCAAGGGAAGTGGTATTGATCAGCAGATCACAGGTATCCATGTAGGCGTGCAGATTAGGAAGGGAATCAAATCCGGCGTGATATTGCAAGGCGATTGTTTCCGCCTTTTCCGGTGTGCGATTGATGATTGTGATGCGTTTTGCGCCTTTTTGATGCGCATCCGCACAAAGAAGTTTTGTGACGGCGCCCGCGCCGATCAACACAAGATCCGCGCCGCGGTAATCTGCGCCAATCGACTTAAGCGAGGCATAAAACCCTTGCGCATCTGTGGAATAACCATATAATCCGTCCTTTTTTACCACAACGGTATTTACGCCGTCTTCGGCCTCGGGCGAAAGAGAGCGAAGATAAGGAATGATATCCTGCTTTAATGGCATGGTAATGTTAAAGCCGCAGATATGCTCAGAGGCAATGGACTCAAGAAAGGACTCCAGCGTTTCCTGCGTCACAAGGCGTTTTCCATAGCTGCAGCCCTTAAGCTGATATATTTCATAAAGCGTATTGTGAATGGCAGGAGAAAGGCTGTGTGCAATCGGCGAACCAATGACGCAATAGTTTTCAGACATGGCAATTGTAAAACTCCTTTTGGTTTGTGATACAATGGTAACGCAAAATATTGGCGCGCATACTAAAATTAAGTATAACATATTTATTGTGAAATGGAGAAACAGCAATGAAAAAAATATTGATTATGAACGGGCCGAATCTGAATCTACTCGGGATTCGTGAAAAAGGCGTGTATGGAGCCAAAACGCTGGAAGAGATGAATCGGTTCATCATGGAAAGCGTAAAGAAATACGATATTGAGCTCGAATTTTATCAGTCAAACCATGAAGGCGCACTCATCGATAAATTGCATGAAGCATATGGGAAAAAGGACGGTATTGTGCTCAATGCAGGAGCATATACGCACTATAGCTATGCGTTGAGGGATGCGATTTCTTCCATCAGCGTTCCCTGCGTGGAGGTTCATTTGTCAGACATCCACGCACGCGAGCAGTTCAGGCATATTTCCGTGATTCAGGACGTTTGCATCGATCAGATTTGCGGGAGAGGCGAGCAGGGATATGTGGATGCGATCATATTGTTAATAAAAAAAGCTTAATACATATTTAACAAAACACAGAAATACCTATCTTTACAAGTATGATTAAGTTGTTTATACTTAAAGTGAAATAATAGTATATTAAGATTAACAAGAAATGCGAATGAGGTATGAGCGTGCGTGTTTGTTCTGAAGTATGCAATACCGTTTTTCATGTCGCAGAATCGATAAAATGAGCTTTTAGGGTAAGACATATGACAAAAGTTACATCCCTGAGCAGGTCAATTGCAATCGCGGTCAGCAGCGTTTTGCTTGTGGCTTTCTTTTTAAGTGGATGCGCAGGACAGAATCAAATACAGGGCAGCGCGGCAGCGGCGGGGAAGGGCACGAGAAATTCGGAGCCGGTTGTTTTGGTGCCGGAAGCACCGGGAACGCAGACGCTCGGAAATGAAAAGGCCACGATTGACGTTTCCAATGTATCACAGGGCTATGTTACGGTGAAGTATCTGGGGAGCAACCAAAAGGTGAAGTTTCGGATCACCTTTGGCAGCAATCAGCCATACACCTACGATTTAGCACAGGGCGAAGACCGTGTTTTTCCGCTGACGCAGGGAAGCGGGACTTATAAATTCGGCGTTTACGAGAAGTCGAATAAGGGGGAAGACTCGTACTCGACGGCTTTTGAGGGAAAGTACGACGTTACGCTGGAAGATGAATTTTTACCTTTTTTGTATCCCAATCAATACGTAAACTTCGCGCCGGACAGCGCGGCTGTGGCCAAGGGCGCGGAGCTTGCCGCATCGGCTAATGAAGATCTTGACGTTGTAAGAAATGTCTATGAATATATTATAAAAAACATAACCTATGATTACGATAAGGCGGATGACATTAAGACGGGCAAAATTCCAAGCGGATATCTGCCGGATGTCGATCAGACGCTGAGCGAAAAAAAGGGGATTTGCTTTGATTACGCCGCCCTTACAACCGCAATGCTTCGTTCTCAGAAGATTCCGACGCGTCTTGTCATCGGCATGGCCGGAGAGTTAAACCACGCATGGATCAGCGTATACATAGACGGAAAAGGATGGATTGACAATATAATTGAGTTCAAAGGCGACGAGTGGGTCTTATTGGATCCCACGTTTGCGGCGGCGGGAGACAGCGCCAAGGATTTTGTTGGCGATGGAAATAATTATCATGAGTTGTTTATTTATTGATTCGAAGGGAGTATGGGATGGCTAAGAAAAGACTGTCTGACAGCGAAATAGCAGCTTTTTGTGAGCAGCTGGCATATATCATCAAAGCAGGAATTTCCTTGCAGGAAGGCTTGATGCTGATGAGTGAAGATGCTAAAAATGATGTGGAATCAAAAATTACAGGAGGACTGCTTGAGTGTGTGGAGCAGGGGAGTTCGCTTGCTTACGCGTTGAAAAATTCAAATGAATTTCCCAAATACATGGTCAACATGGTGGAAATTGGAGAAACGTCCGGACGGCTGGAAGAAGTTTTGGAATCGCTATGCACTTACTATGAGAGAAACGAAGCGATTTCAAGAAATATTCGCAGTTCCATTACATATCCGATTGTGATGATTGCAATTATGCTTGCCGTTATTTTGGTTATTATTATTGAAGTATTGCCTGTGTTTCAGGAGGTGTTCCAGCAGCTGGGAAGCGAAGTGTCACCGTTTGTGCAGGGAATTATGGAGTTTGGAAAAGGCATTCGTGAATACGCGATTGTGATTATTGCCATCGTGGCGGCGATCGTTGTGATCGCGTTGGTTTTGCGCAGCACGGCGGGCGGCAAAAAATGGCTTGCGTCCGTGTATGAGCATTTATTCCGGAAGATGTCCGCAACCGTTTCATCCGGCCGGTTTGCATCGGCTATGTCGCTGATGCTGAGCAGCGGAATGGATGTGGATGAGTCGCTGAACATGGCGGCGGAACTCATGGAAAATGAATCGGCAAAGAGAAAAATACAGGAAATCAAAAAGAAAATGGACTCCGGCACCGGCTTTTCGGAGGCAATTGTAAGCACAGGAATGTTTACAGGCTTATATGGAAAAATGATCACGGTCGGTTTTAAGTCAGGAACGCTGGACGAAGTGATGAAGCGAATTGCGCTTCACTATGAGGAAGAAATTGACCGGAAGCTAAACGGCCTTATTTCTGCGCTTGAACCTACGCTGGTGGCAATTCTTTCTGTGATTGTAGGACTGATCCTTCTTTCTGTGATGTTACCGCTTATGGGTGTTATGTCTGCAATTGGCTAAGGGAGTTTTTTAGGTGAGCAAAGCGTTTGTGAAAAAAAAGAAACAGTTTCCGCAGTTTCTCAAATTTCTCCTTCCCATTGCGTTTTTTGCGTTGATTGTTATTTTTGTAGTCACGGGAATACAAAATGTATCGGTTTCGGCGCAGGAAGAAAGGCTGAAATCGATGGAACAGGCCGTCAGGCGCGCGGCAGTGCAGTGCTATGCAATTGAAGGAAGATATCCCGGAACGATTGATTATCTTGCGGAGAATTACGGCTTGATTCTGGACAGGGAACAGTATATTTACTATTATCAGAGATACGGATCAAATTTGATGCCTGATATTTCTGTATTTGAAGCGAAATAGATTGGGAGTTCTTATGGAAAGAAAAAAACAGCATGTCATTGATATCGTGTTTGTACTATGCTTGTTTTGCGTATTCGCAATTCTGTCGCTCTTTGTAGTGGTGATGGGAGCAAATGTGTATCAGGGTATTTCAGCCGACATGACTGAAAATTATAATGTCAGGAGTTCGGTTACCTACCTGACTGAAAAAATACGCCAGAATGATATACAGGGCGGCGTTTCCCTCAGGGAGTTTGACGGAAAAAACGCTTTGGTTTTGACGGATAACCTAGAGGGGCAGAAATATGAAACTTGGATTTACGCCAAAGATGGCGCACTCTATGAGATATTGATCACAGCCGGAACGGAAATTGCACCCGGGGATGGTCAAATGATTACTGAGATTGCGGATCTTCAAATGGAGTCACTTGGCGACAGCCTCTTGAAAGTAACAGCGGTTGATTTGGACGGAAATATGTTCGGTAGTATGATACACACAAAAAGTGCGGTTATAGGAAAGTAATGGGCAATTATGGATACAAAAGGCTCTAAAACAAAATTGTTTCTTTTGGAAATGGTCATCATCCTGCTGTTTTTTGCATTTGCGGGCGCTGTTTGCATGAATCTGTTTGCCAAAGCCAAAATGATAAGCGAGCAAAGCACCGATCTTACCCAGGCAATGCTTCAGGCACAAGCTGCCGCAGAAGCGGTAAAAACCACGGGCGGAGATGAGCGGGAACTGGAAAAGTTAATCGGCGGAGCGCCGGATGAAGCGGGGTTGATCGTTTATTATGATAGAGAGTGGAACCCTGTAAAGGAGAAAGCAAATTCTGTTTATGCAATGAAAATTGAGTTGGGACGTGAGGCAGGAACGCTCGATTCGAGCATATCGGTTGACAAAGCGGGCGCTATGATATACGATCTCAACGTCAGTCAATACGACGCAGATTGAAGGTAAGCGGCATGATGGAAAAGAAGCAAACGACATTGAATACCGGAATCGGAATTGGCGGGGTTTCCATCCTGGCAATTTTTGTTGTATTATGTTTGGTAACCTTGGCGTCTCTTTCCCTTGTTTCTGCGCGGGCTGATTATACGCTTGCTCAAAAGACTGCGGAATCGATGCAGGAATACTATGGCGCGGATGCCCAGGCCGAAGTGAAGCTTGGCGAGCTGATGGCGCTTGTGCAGGAAGGGAAAACGCCGGAAGAGATTGCAAATAGCGGTTTTTCAGTGAAAACAGGCGGAAATGTGGCAATCGTAAGCTATTCGGTGGTAATGAATCAAATCAAAAATTTATATGTAGAAATTGAGCTTGGGCTTGACGAGAGGGGAATCCCGACCGGAGATTACGTCAAAACTGCGTGGCAAACGCAGGTTGTGGATGACGGAAGCAGCGGGGATGAAAATACCCTCAATGTATTTAGCTGAGCGGAGGTGGTTAAGTGGATGCAGAACAAATATTGAAAATAGCGGCGGATGCGCAGGCTTCGGATATTTTTATTGTCGCGGGGCTGCCGCTTTCTCTCAAAGTCAGCAACCAGATTCAGCGGCATGGAGAAGAGCGGCTGACGCCGGAGGATACGGACCGGATCATACATGAAATCTACCAGTTGGGTCAGAGAAAGCCAAACCGGATGCTGGAAATCGGAGACGATGATTTTTCATTTTCCATGGTTGGGATTTCGCGTTACCGCGTCAGTGTATACCGTCAGCGCGGCTCTCTTGCGGCGGTGGTTCGTGTCATTGCGTTCAGCCTGCCTGACCCCAAAGAGCTTGGAATTCCTGATATCGTTTTGGATCTTGGGAAAAGGCCCAAGGGGCTTATTTTGGTCACAGGTCCTGCCGGAAGCGGAAAGTCTACGACGCTTGCCTGCATTATCGACATGATCAACAACACGAGGAATAGCCATGTCGTTACGCTGGAAGACCCAATTGAGTATCTTCACAGGCACAATAAGAGTATTATCAGCCAGCGTGAAATTGCGACGGATACGGAGAGTTATGCCGTTGCCCTTCGTGCAGCGCTCAGGCAGGCGCCGGACGTGATTCTGCTTGGAGAAATGCGCGATTATGAGACGATCAGCATTGCGATGACTGCGGCAGAGACAGGCCATTTGGTGATCTCTACGCTGCACACGCTTGGAGCGGTCAACACGATTGACAGGATTATCGACGCGTTTCCGCCAAACCAACAAGGGCAAATCCGCGTGCAGTTATCAATGGTGCTGCAGGCGGTTGTATCACAGCAGCTTGCAACAACCGTGCAGGGAACGGTTGCGCCTGTTTTCGAAATTATGCTTTGCAATGCGGCAATTCGCAATATGATCAGGGAATCAAAAACCCATCAGATCGATACGGCAATCTTTTCTTCAGCGGCGGAAGGCATGGTGGGGATGGATACGAGCCTGCAAAAAATGTGTGAAAAAGGGATTATTACGGCGGATGAGGCGCTTATGCACAGCGTATCGCCGGACCTTTTGAAAAGAAAGCTTAATAAGTAAGGAGAATTCGGTTGAAAGAGCAGACATTTTATGTTGAAATGTTCGGAAACTTCACAGTGAAATTCGGCGCAATTCCCGTTGTTACGTCGGAAAGCCGAAACAGCAAAGTAATGCAGCTTTTGCAATACTTGATGTGCGCCAGAAATCGCTTGGTGCCACAGGATGAATTGATTGGAATTCTTCTGGGAGATGATGAATGCGAAAATCCGGTAGGTACCTTAAAGAATTTGATTTACCGTCTGCGCAAGCTGTTGGAAGGCGCAGGAATCAAGCAGGAATGCGTCAAATATCAAAAGGGTGCGTACGGATTTTGTAACGACGTTCCCTGCGTGATCGACAAAGAAGAATTTGACCGTTTGACAAAACAGATCAGGGAAGGCAAAGAGCCGGAGCCAAAAATTCTGCAAATGTGTCTTAAAGCGGTCGATCTTTATAAAGGCGGGTTTCTGCCAAAAAGTTTTAGCGAACCCTGGGTGATGGGATATTCCGTGGAGTATCAGGAGCTGTATTGCGAAGTGTTTCGTAAGGCTTATGAAATCGTTTCCAAGACAGGGGAGCAGGATATCCTGATTTCAAAACTTCAAAAAGCTGTGGCGCTGTATCCTTATGAGGAAGATTTGGCACTCATGTATATTTACTGCCTCTATGAGACCAAGCGGGTGAAAGAGGCGATGGAGGTTTATGAGTCCACGACGGCGACTTTGCTCGACGATCTTGGGATAGGCCCTTCCGAGCGAATGCAGGAATTGTATCATCAAATGACGGGCGGCATGCAGGAGGTTGCGACCTCTGTTTTGGATGTGCGCAGTAAAATTGGCGAAAACGAATACGAAAAGGGCGCTTATTTTTGTAATGTGGAAGTGTTTTCCAACATCTATCGCTTCATTGTAAGGCATATGGAGCGGAGCGGGCAGTCAGTCTTTTTGATGCTATGTACAATTACAGAGCTCGATGGATCACCGCCTGAAAGCGGGGATCGCACAAAGAAGATCACAGAGAATATTCATACGGCTGTAAAGGCTTCCCTGCGCAGGGGAGACGCTTATACCAGATACAGCCCCTCGCAGTTTTTGCTTATGTTGATGGAGATCAACCAGGAGAACTGTATGGTGGTTGCGGATAGATTGCGGCGTAATTTCTATCAGCATCCGAAGATGAATCAGGTGAGGCTCACCTGTAAGAGTATTTCCGCAGCGGATATGGACATGATGATGAATGGACACACGGAAGAAAACAGTTTAAAATGGTAAAAAAAACCAGCATCATTTGATGCTGGTTTTTTGATTGTATTCCGATTAATACATTCCGGGCATTCCGCCGGGAGCAGCCGGCATTGCCGGAGCTTCGGGAGCTGGCAGGTCTGTTACGATGCTTTCTGTTGTAAGAAGCATTGCAGCCACGGAACAAGCGTTCTGGATCGCGGAGCGGGTAACCTTTGTAGGATCGATAATCCCTGCCTTGATCATATCAACATACTCATTCGTCTGTGCGTCATAACCAAATGTTTTTGATTTATCAGCAACGATTTTCTCAACGATGATGCTGCCTTCAAGTCCCGCGTTTGCAGCGATTTGGCGAACGGGTTCTTCTAGTGCGCGCAGTACGATCTTAGCGCCTGTTTTTTCATCGCCGCTCATGTTGTCAATCAATGATTTGATGTCGTCAGCAGCCTTCAGCGGGGCAGTACCGCCACCAGGAACGATGCCTTCTTCCACAGCCGCACGGGTTGCAGCAAGAGCATCTTCGATTCTGAGCTTTGCTTCTTTCATCTCTGTTTCTGTTGCAGCGCCAACGCGGATAACCGCAACGCCGCCAGCAAGCTTGGCAAGTCTTTCCTGCAGCTTTTCTTTATCGTAATCGGACGTTGTTTCTTCAATCTGAGAACGGATTGATTTGATTCTCGCCTGAATGTCGTCTTTTTTGCCCATGCCTTCTACGATAACCGTATTTTCTTTGTCCACTTTGACCTGTTTTGCGTGGCCGAGCATGTCCATGGTCGCATCTTTCAGTTCGATGCCCACTTCTTCGGAGATGACAGTACCGCCAGTAAGAACTGCAATATCCTGCAGCATCGCTTTTCTTCTGTCGCCAAAGCCGGGAGCTTTGACCGCAACGCAGTTAAATGTTCCGCGCAGTTTATTGACAACGAGAGTTGCAAGCGCTTCACCTTCGACATCTTCAGCGATGATGAGCAGTTTTTTGCCCTGCTGAACAATCTGTTCCAAAACAGGGAGCAGATCCTGAATGTTCGTGATTTTTTTATCTGTGATCAAAATGAGCGCGTCGTCAAGAACCGCTTCCATTTTGTCGGTATCTGTTACCATGTATGCGGAAGCATACCCACGGT
>CAZQDA010000061.1:0-18181 GCA_964592155.1 uncultured Christensenella sp. | reverse complement strand
TGATCCGCAAGCCAACTTAACAAAAGGATTGGGATTGTATCATTCAAAGAACTTTTAGCGGACCATTACGAATGAGATTCATGTCCGCATTTCCATGGATAAAAGATAGTTGCGGTTTGAAGCATCAGGAAAATTACGAATTGGAAGTTCTAGATTTGAGCCAGTAACTAAATTAGTAATTTTTGCAATTGCAAAGTGATGGATCGTAAAAAATGTTCAGGTAATGTAAAGATTGTGAAACAGAAACATGAAAGACAAAAAAACAGAGTTTCCCCCGCGGAAAAAAGCAAAAAAATGACAAAAAGCAGCGGATTTATTTCATCGTATTTTTGCTTTCCCGCCAGTACAATCAAAGTAAATAAAATCCATCTTAAAAAAGAATAGAATTTGGTCTGGAAGGAGTGGTTACGTTTGGCAGATACATTCAGTACGCTGGAATTATTTGATGTGGAAGGGAAAACTGCCGTAGTGACAGGGGCCGGAAGCGGAATCGGCTATTCGATTGCGGCGTTTTTTTGCAGGAATGGCGCAAATGTAGTTATGGCAGATATTGACGAAAAAGGGCTTTTGCAGGCAAAAGAAATATTTTCGGACTATTCTGGAAAAATGGAAATATTTTTGTGCGACATGTCGCAAGAAGAGCAAATTGAAAAATTAAGAGATTTTGTATTGGAAAAATTTGATCAAATTGATATTTTGATCAACAGTCACGGGATTTCATGCAGGGCGAGTGCGGACAACATAACGAGCGGACAATTTGATAAAGTGATCAACGTAAATTTAAGGGGCGTCTTTTTGCCGACGGCTTTGATCGGAAGAGTGATGGCAGAGCAGGAAACAGGCGGGAGCATTATAAATGTTTCTTCGATCGCGGCGCATGTGTGTCTTCCGAATAATGTGAACTATGCAGCCGCAAAAGGAGGGGTAGAAGCAATGACACGGTCTTTTGCAGGCGAATGGGCAAGTCGGAAGGTGCGGGTGAACGCGGTTGCCCCCGGGCCATGCAGAACAAAATTTACGGAAAAACTGTATGCGCAGCCGGGATATTTGGATAATTTATTGAAAAAAATCCCGCGTGGCGAAATATCGGTTCCGGCGGATTTGATGGGCCCGATTTTACTGCTAGCAACGCGGGCAGGGGCAAATATTACAGGTCAAACGCTTATTGTGGACGGCGGTTTCACAACCGTATGAAGGATGGTGTGATGAAAGAATTTAAAGTGTTATCCCCAACAGCAATATTGGGATATGGATTTCCAGAAGAATCATTTATGGAAGCGATGGATCAGCAGCCCGATGCGATTGCTGTAGACGCAGGATCGACAGACCCGGGACCGTATTATCTTGGGGCGGGAGTGCCATTTACTGATAGAAATGCGGTAAAGCGTGATGTTGAAATTATGCTGAAAGGCGCGTTAGCCTCAGGAATACCGCTTTTGATCGGGTCGGCGGGCGGGTGCGGCGCAAAGCCGCATGTGGATTTAACAAAAGAAATTATTGAAGAAATTGCAAAGGAAAACGGTCTGGCGTTCTGGATGGCGGTAATTTATAGCGACTATTCAAAAAATACTGTTTTGGATGCCTTGAAAAATGATAGGCTGTCGCCGCTTACTCCGGCGCCGCAGGCAACGCAAGAGGATATCTTGGAGTCGACATATATTGTAGGGCAAATGGGGCCGGAATCGTTTATCGGGGCGCTTGACGGGGGCGCGCAGGTGATACTCGCGGGCAGGTCTTATGACCCGTCAATGTTCGCCGCGCCTGCAATCAGGAAGGGATTTGACGTGGCATTGGCGCTGCATATGGGGAAAATATTGGAATGCGCCTGCATTGCGGCGACTCCGGGCAGCGGAAGCGATTGCATGATGGGAAAGCTGGGCGAGGACTATTTTGATTTATGGCCGGTGAATGCTTCGCGCAAATGTACGGTTACGAGTGTCGCGGCGCATACGCTGTATGAAAAAACAAATCCATATATCCTGCCCGGACCAGGGGGAAGGCTGTTGCTTGATCAATGCACTTTCGAACAGATTGGGGAGAGAACGGTGCGCGTCAGGGGCAGTCGGTTTGAAGAAGAGAGCGAGCCTACGGTGAAGATTGAGGCGGCAAAGCCAATGGGATACCGCACCTTCTGCATTGCAGGAACGCGTGATCCGATCATGATAGAGAGGATAGAACATATTGCAGAGGAAATCAAGGGAATCGTCGGCAAGGCTTTTCCAGATGCGAAATACAAGATTGATTTTAAATTCTATGGCAAAAACGCGATTATGGGCGATATGGAAAAAAACCAGGAATTTTCGCATGAGCTGGGCATATTGATTGACGTGGTGGCAAAGACGCAGGAATGGGCGGATACCATTTGCAGCTTTACGCGCTCGACCATGCTGCATTATGGATATGAAGAAAGAATATCAACAGCAGGAAACCTTGCGTTTCCGTATTCTCCATCCGATGTTAAGGTGGGAAAAGTATATCAATTCAGCTTATATCACCTGATTCGGCAGTCTGGGCATGAATTTCGAATCAATATGGAAAGGATCGGAAAAGATGAACTATAAATTGAAGGATGTTTGTTCCGTTATCCGCAGCAAAAAT
Source organism: uncultured Christensenella sp. (assembly GCA_964592155.1). Lineage (GTDB taxonomy): Bacteria > Bacillota > Clostridia > Christensenellales > Christensenellaceae > Christensenella. The sequence goes on along the minus strand of CAZQDA010000061.1, from coordinate 15,583 downwards.
GCGGGACCGTATGAATTGACGTTTGATATGATCTTCAAAACGGAAGAATATTACAATATGGTTGTCAAAGCGGAGATTTTCGACGAAAAAACAATTTGTGGGTTATTTGGCATAGAGCCCTCCGAAATCATTAATATTATTGCATTTGTGCCCGCGAAAGCTCTGAAAATCACGATTATCAGGCCAAGAGTATCCGGAGATTTTGGAGAAAGTGATATCTATGGGGCCCAACAGCATGGAAGTCTCATGGATTTTGAATTTGAGCAATAAAGGAGTGAAACAATGAAAATTATACAAACGGAAGAATTGATTCCCGTGATTGCGGGGCTGTGCCAGAAGGCAAGCTATGAGCTGCCTCAAGATGTGCTGGAGGGCTATAAGAAGCTATTAAGGGAAGAGCAATCTCCCACGGGAAGGGAAATACTGGAGCTATTGCTTGAAAATTCGGATTATGCGGTGGAAAAGCAAATCCCCTGTTGTCAGGATACAGGAGTGTGCGTCGTATATTTGAAGGTTGGTCAGGAAGTCGCATTCGAAGGAATTCCGCTTTATGAAGCGGTCAATGAAGGCGTGCGCAAGGGATACATGGAAGGGTATCTTCGGATTTCCGTAATACGTGATCCGATTGACAGGATCAATACCAATGATAATACGCCGGCAGTAGTGCATTACGATATTGTGCCGGGCGAAAACGTGGAAATTACGATCTTTCCCAAAGGGTTTGGAAGTGAAAACCAGAATCAACTGAAAATGTTGACGCCCGCGCAGGGCGTGGAAGGATTTTTAGACTATGTTCTCAAAGTCGTTAAGGAAGGCGCGGCGATGTCCTGCCCTCCGCTGGTTGTGGGCGTGGGTATCGGCGGGACTACGGAAAAGGCGGCGCTTTTGGCAAAGCTTGCGCTGCAGCGTAAAATCGGGCAGAGGAATCCCGTACCCTATATCGCGGAGCTGGAAGAAAAGCTTTTAGCCCGTATTAACCGCACGGGAATAGGCCCGCTGGGGCTGGGCGGAAACAGTACGGCACTTGACGTGTTTATCGAACAGTATGCGACGCATATTGCAGGATTTCCAGTGGCTGTAAATCTTCAGTGCCATGCAAACCGCCACGCAACGGCAATCATTTAGGAGGAAAACACATGAAATTGCAAATTCCTTTAACGGATCAAGAAATCAGAGAGTTGAATATTGCAGAGCGCTACGAATTATCAGGCGTTATTTATACCTCTCGAGATGCGGCGCACAAGCGTTTTGTGACCGCGCTTAAAAATGGAGAAAAAACGCCGATTGATATAAACCGCAGCGCAATTTTTTATACCGGACCTTGTCCGCCGAGGCCTGGAATGGCGATTGGGTCAATTGGCGCGACGACGAGCAGCCGTATGGATCCTTATGTGGAGGACATGCTTAAGGCGGGCATGAAGATCATGATTGGCAAGGGAGCGCGGACGCCCAAAATTGCGGAGCTCTGCAAGGAATATGGAGCGGTTTATTTGCTGGTATACGGCGGCGCCGCGGCGCTCTATTCCAAGGCCGTTAAAAAGGCGGCTGTGGTCGGATATGAAGATTTGGGAACCGAGGCAGTGCGAAGGCTGGAAGTGGACGGTTTTAAAGTGATCGTAGCCATTGATACAAAAGGAAGGGTATTGCAGGACGAATGCAGGCAGGAATATGCAAACGAATGAAGAGAAGGGCGGTGCGACGATGCAGCTGAAAGACAAAGTAGCGATTGTAACAGGAACAAGAACGGGAATTGGAAAGGCGATTGCCCTGCGTTTTGCGCATGAGGGCGCAAAAGTGGTCACATGCATCCGCAAAGGAAAAAACAGCGAAGCCACGGCGAATGAGATCATAGAAGCAGGCGGCGAGGCGCTGTTTTTGGAATGCGACGTTTCAAAAGAAGAAGACGTTAAAAATGCGGTGGAAAAAACAGTAGAGCGGTTTGGACGGCTGGATGTTATTGTGAATAATGCGGGCGTGAATTTTGCAAAGGCATTTGAATACACTGCGCCCTCGGACTGGGATAAAGTCATTGGCACGGATATGCGCGGCTCTTACCTGTTTTGCTGGTATGGGATCAACCAAATGCTGAAAAACGGAGGGGGAAACATCATTAATGTCACCTCTGTGCATACGGTTGCAGGCGTTCCAGAATCCGCGCCGTATGATGCGGCAAAATGGGGCGTGGTCGGCATGACAAAAGCACTGGCTGCCGAATTTGCAACGCGCAATATCAGAGTGAATTCGCTCGCGCCGGGATTAATTGACACACAGATATGGGATGAGCTTCTGGAAGCGGTGGAGGATGCGGAAACGTGCAAAAAATATTGGGCGTCCAATATACCGATGGGAAGGCCCGGAACCTCAGACGAGATCGCGGGAGTCGCCGTGTTTCTGGCGAGCGATGAGGCAAGCTATTGCACGGGAAGCAATATCGTCATTGATGGCGGGATGACCAGTCTTTTGGTCAGCAATCCGGATTTTGGCTATAAAGCAATAGAAGGCAGGGGGCTTTGATGAACACGCGTGATACTCAAACTTTCTGGCAGGCATTCTCTTGCGAAAAGATGAAAGGCGACGAGATCGCAATCAGCTGGTTGGGACAGTCGGGATTCCTTTTTAAAAATCCGAAAGGTACCGTGCTGGCAATAGACCCGTATCTGACCGATTGTGTAGAACGGATATGGGGATTTAAACGGCTTATGGCATCGGTGTGTGCGCCGCAGGAGTTTCATCCGGATATTCTTGTGGCGACCCACTTTCATGAAGACCATCTGGATATGGATGCGATTGCGCCTATCATAACAAATAAAAAAACGCTCCTTTTGACGCCTCAATCCTGCATGGAGCGTTTGCAGGATTTGGGGTCTCCCCTTGGGCAGGTAAGAGCGTTTGCAAGGGGAGACCGGATGGAGCACAAGGATATCATACTGGAGGCGGTATTTGCAGACCATGGAGATATGGTTCCTGATCCGATTGGCGTGCTGGTCACAATGAATCAAATCAAAATTTATTTTTGTTCCGATACGGCCTATACGCCAGAAAAAATGAAGCGCGCGATTGAGTTTCGACCGGATATCATCATCCCTCCGATCAATGGCGCGAACGGGAACCTGAATGCGACGGAGGCAGTTCGGCTGGCGTTGGATTGTTCTGCGAAAGCTGTGATTCCATGTCATTTTTGGATGTTTGCCGAACATCTGGGTTCGCCGCAGGAATTTAAAAATGAAATGGAAAAGCATGCGTTGGAAATGAAGCCGATCATGATATGTCAGGCGGAAATTGTAAAGTATGGAAGAGAACGTTAGGAGATGCAGATGAAAGAATATATTGATTCCATGGTGGAAAAAGCGCGTATCGCGCAGCGTGAATTTGAGCATTGGAACCAGCAGCAGGTGGATAAGGTTGTTCGGGCAATCGGGAAAACCGTATATGACCATGCGGAAATGCTTGCGAAAATGGCGGTGGAAGAAACGCGTATGGGCGTATATGCGCATAAGGTGCTGAAAAACAGAGGAAAGGCGCGCATGATTTGGAACCGGCTGAAAAGGGAAAAAAGCATGGGGGTTGTGCGTGAAATACCGGAAAAAGGATTAATTGAAATCGTGCGTCCGGCTGGGGTGGTTGCGGCAATCACGCCCTGTACGAATCCTGCACCCACCACGATGGGTAACGCCATGATGGCTTTGAAATCCAAGAATGCGGTCATTTTTGCCCCTCACCCGCGGGCAAAAAAATGTTCCCAAAAAGTGGTGGAACTGGTTCAGGATGAATTGAAAAAACTTGGGGTACCTGCGGATATTGTCCAAATCATCGAAGAACCAACGGTTGAATTGACGGGAATGCTGATGAAGGCCTGTGACGTAATCGTAGCAACCGGAGGAATGGGCATGGTCAGGGCGGCGTATTCCTCCGGAAAACCGGCTTATGGGGGCGGCGTGGGGAATGTACAATGTATCATCGATGAAGGATATGACCTAACAGTTGCAATCCCTAAAATTATCGAGGGAAGAGCGTTTGACAACGGTATTATTTGCTCCGGAGAGCAAACGGCAATCGTTCCTCAGCACTGCTATGATGAGGCGATGAGGTTGTTTCAGGAAAACGGCGCATACTATTTTGACGGAGAAGAAGAGGTGGAGCGTTTTCGCAAGGTCATATTCCCGGGCGGGGTGATGAATAAAGACCTTGTGGGACAGAGTGCGTGCGCGGTTGCCAAAGCGGCGGGGTTGCAGGTGCCGGAAGACACCAAGGTCATTGTTTTAAAGGCAAAGGGGCCGGGAAACAAGGATGTTTTAGGAAAAGAAAAAATGTGTCCCGTGCTGTCGGCATATGCGTATGAAGAGGGATTTGAACAGGCGCTTGATTTTGCGATTGCAAATCTGAAGCTTGACGGGGAGGGTCATAGTATCAGCATACACAGCAACAACAAAGAGAATCTGGTTTTGGCGGGGAACCGGGCGCCCGTGTGCAGGGTTTTAGTGAATCAGGTTTGTGCCACAATGAATGGCGGCGCACTGACAAACGGATTGACGCCAACCACCACAATGGGGTGCGGTACATGGGGAAACAACAGTTTCAGCGAAAATTTTGATTTTAAGTTCTTGTATAACACGGTACGCGTTGCATCTGAATTTGTACAGGAGCATCTGCCTACAGACGAAGAAATCTGGGAGGAAGCAGAATGAAATTACTGGAATACAAAGCAAAGGAATTGTTCCGAAACTATGGGATCAAGACAATGGACGGCATCGTGCTGGATAAAAAAGAAGAGGCGGCACAGAAGATCAAAGCAGCAGGACTCGACTATCCTGTGGTTTTAAAGGCGCAGGTGCAAATTGGCGGGCGTGGAAAAGCGGGCGGAATACAGGTTGCGAACAACGAGGCGCAGGCACAGGCGATTGCGGATAAGCTTCTGTTTTCCGAGCTGAAAGGATTTGAGGTGCGCGAGCTTTTGGCTGAAGAGGTGGCTGAAATAAGGCAGGAGTGCTATTTGTCGATTGTGCTCGATCGCAAAAGCAAAATGCCTATGCTTATCTTTTCCGCTGTTGGTGGAATGGAAATAGAAGACGTTGCAAAAGCCAGCCCGGAAAAAATTCTGAAAGTGGAAATTGACCCGCGTATTGGAATCAACCATTATACGGCGCGCTATGTGCTTGACAAAACAGGCCTCAATCCGGATTTGCTGGAAAACATGACGGATACGCTGAAAAAGTTGTATGAAATGTATTGCGAATATCACTGTATGCTGGCGGAAATTAATCCGTTGATCATCGGGGATAACAGCGAGCTTGTGGCGCTTGATGGAAAAGTTGACATAGACGACAGCGCGCTTTATTTACATCCTGATATTGTAGCATTTAAAAATAAAATGCGGTTTGCGGAACATGCGCTTGTGACAGAAGCCGCGGATTTTGGATTTTTGTATATTCCGGTGAATGAAGGTGGGAAAACGGCGGTGGTCAGCAACGGGTCAGGGATGCTGATGAGTTGTGTCGACATGGTTGAAAACGCCGACATGCCTGTAGGCGCTGCGATGGATCTTGGAGGCGGAGCAACGGCAGAGCGTATCCGCGAGGCATTTCGCATCCTGTTGAAGACGCCGGAAATCAATCAACTGTTTATCTCGATTTTTGGAGGAATAACCCGTTGCGACGAAGTGGCAAAGGGAATACGCGACGGATACGCGGATGCGGGAATTCCGCTTTGCATCATAGTTCGAATGGAAGGAACAAACCGCGAACAAGGGGTTGTGATTTTGGAATCGATGGATGCGGAGATTGAAATTGTGAACTGGCCGGACGAAGGCGTTAGATTATTGGCGAAAAGAGGAACGGGCATATGAGTATTTTGGTTGATAGAGATACAAAACTGATTGTACAGGGGATCACCGGTCGCGAAGGAACATTCCATACCGAACAGATGCTGATGTACGGCACAAATGTAGTGGCGGGCGTAACGCCGGGGAAAGGCGGAAGCAACATTTTGGGGGTTCCTGTGTTCAATACTCTGCGGGAGGCGGCGGAGCAAACGGGCGCAAATGCAACGGTTGTTTTCGTGCCGGCAAAGTATACCAAAGAAAGCGTGATTGAGGCGGTGGATGCAGGCATTCCAACCGTAATTACAATTGCGGAGCATGTACCGGTGATGCACATGATAGAAACGCGATTGCTCGCGCAATCAAAAGGGGTCAAACTGATCGGCCCCAATGGGTTTGGCGTAATTTCGCCCGGAGAATGCAAAGCGGGATTTATGCCGCACCATATTTTTTCTGAGGGAACGGTAGGAATTATGTCGCGTTCGGCTTCCAATTGTTATGAGACTGCGTTATGCATGAAAAAAGAAGGGCTGGGACAATCGACTTGTGTTGGGATTGGCGGGGACATGGTACCAGGCATGACATTTTCAGAATTACTGCCGTTATTTGAAAAAGATGACAAGACAACAGCGATTGTGTTGATTGGCGAAATTGGCGGCGAAGAGGAAGAGACAGCGGCAGTCTATATCAAGAAGCACATCACAAAGCCGTGCATCGGTCTGATTGTAGGGAAAAATGCCCCCAAGGGGCGAAGTATGGGTCATGCCGGCGCTATTGTCGGCGCGGATGGATCAGGAAGCGCCGAAGCCAAGGAAGCCGCATTTCGGGATGCGGGCGTCAGAATTGCGAATTCGCCGCGCGACATTGTGAGAATTTTGCAGGAAATAGAAAAGGAAGGGGTATCATGAAATGACGTCTCCCAAACTGGAACATTACAGCCGTACGGTGGAAGATGCGGGAAAAGTGAGCGAATTTTTTATCAAATATTTTGGTTTTCGCAAGACGATCGACAAAAAAAATATAGAAACTCCCTATTTCCGTGAAATCGTTGCGATTCCGGATGGAACAGTAACGATGGTTTTTTTGGAAAATGAAGACGGATTCATGATTGAATTGTTTGAATTTCTGCAACCAAAAGGACAAAAACAAGACTTGTTCACCAACAATCCGGGCAGCACACATTTGTGCTTTCTGGTGGACGATATTTTTTCGATGGTGGAAGAAATGCAAAAGGACGGTGTTAAAACCAGAACACAAAAGCCGGTTTATGTAGACCGCGGACATCATGAAGGAAGTTATGCAATTTATGTGCTGGATCCGGAGGAAACGATTATAGAACTCATTCAACTTCCAAAAGTGTAATTTGTTCATCTTTCCATGAATTATTTTTACATCGGTATTTTGTGAAAAGTTTGCATCCAAAATGGACAACAAAATAGAAAAAGTAAATGATTCACGGCGCCTATGGAATGCTATATACTGTCAATATAAAGTTTATTCCATTGAATTCAACAAAATATTGAGGAGATGACGATGATTAAAAAAATCGTTTATCGCGGAGCGGATGCGTATTGTTTACAAAATGATACTTTGAGCGCCGTGATGCTGAGATCCGGCGGCAAAGTAGCGTCCTTCAAAAAAGGAAACAATGAATTTCTATTTCAAGGGCGGTCCGAGCGATCTATTGATCCCATTTTTGAAGGGGACTTTGGGGCGTGCGATCTAAGCGGATTTGACGATATGGTGCCCACAATCAACGCAGGTTATATTGAAGGCGGCGTGTTTGACGGGACAAAGCTTGCCGATCATGGTGAAGTGTGGGCTCTTGACTGGGAAATATCAATGGAGGGCGAGGCATTGAAGGCAGAGACATCAGGCGTGCGTTTGCCATACCGTATCAAAAAAAAGTTGTTTTTGACGCCAAGCTTCTTGAGAATGGAGTATGAATTATCGAACCCGACACAATTTGCCCTGCCCTGCCTATGGGCCGCGCATATGCTGATTTGCGCAAAAGAAGAGACGCGGATAATGAATGTGGGGATACAAGAGGTTCGCTCGACGCTCGACATGCATAGCAATCTGAATGGATTTGGAGCGTTGCACAGTTGGCCGGAAACGACAGACCGGCAGGGAAATCCCTATTTTTTGGACAGGCTGGCCACGCCTTACGCCATGTGTTGTGAGAAATATTACTTTGAAGGCAAGTTAGAGCAAGGGATTGTCAAAATAAAAAATCCGGACCTGACACTTCGCTTTGATTCGAACATTGTGAAACATCTTGGAATATGGCTGAATTCTAATGGATATAAAGGACAATATAACATTGGGATAGAGCCCGCTACAGCCCCTATGGACAGCCCGCGCACTGCAAAAGAGTGGGGATACCAATCTGAGCTTGCCCCCAAACAGGCAATCTCATGGTTTTTAGAACTGGAACCCGAATAACCGATTTTCCGGAAACGGAAATAGTAAAATCTAAATGGAGGAAATCAAGATGAAAAAGACAATTGCAATGATTCTGACGATGCTGACGATTGTGGGATTGATGGCAGGTTGTTCCGCGGGAAACGGGGCAGAAGCGCCAACACAGGAAAGTGCAAAATCAGAAGCGACAAAAGCGGAAGAGACCACCAAAGCATCGGAATCCGCAGAAGCGGAAAAACCGGCGAATTCAGGGGAAAAGCTCGAGCTTGCTCTTGTGCCGCCTGCAATGGAAAGCCCTTTTTATGCCGCGGTGATCGAGGGAGCCAGACCCAAAGCGGAAGAACTGGGCTACGATCTTACAGTATTATCTCCTGAAAAAAATGATGACGCCGCAGGTCAAGTCAAGATTGTGGAAGACCTTGTGCAGCGTGGCGTAGGCGGAATTGCCGTGTGTGCACATGATGACAAGGCAATCGTTACGGCGGTCAAAAAGGCAAATGAAGCGGGGATTCCAATTGTAATTTTTAACTCGCTGACCGATCTTCCGGATGGGGATGTGTATGCATACACTGGATATGATCAGGAAGCGGGCGGCGCAAATATTGCCGACTGGGTGAACAAGGTAATGGATGGCAAAGCCAACGTCGCTATTTTGGAAGGACTGCCGGGGTTCCACACAACTGCCCGCGCAGGCGGATTTACAAAGAGAATAGAGGAAAAATATCCGGATATCAAAGTCGTTGCAACACAGGCTGCGGATTGGGCCCGGGAAAAAGGCATGAATGTGGCGACAAATATGTTTCAGGCCAACGACACGATTCAGGTGTTTTATGGACTCAATGACGAAATGGCGCTTGGAGCGGCACAGGCGATGAAACAGATTGGCAAAGAAGGAATTTTGACCGTCGGAATCGACGGAAACCCGAACGCCATGGAAGCGATCAAAAATGATGAGTTGACGGCCACGCTTTATGTGAATCCCGGCCTGATCGGCTCGGCATCAATCGAAATGCTGGATGCGGCGCTGCAAGGAAAGCCGGCACCGGAAAACAAACGTGTGGTAATTGAAACAATTGTCGTAGACAAATCAATCGTTGATCAATATCTGTAAATCAAAAAAGAGTTTCCGGCGGCAATCCGTCGTGCTTGCCGCCGGATCAGTTGGGGTGCTGAGATGAGCATACTGGAAATGAAAGACATTACAAAGGAGTTCCCCGGCGTGCTTGCGCTGGATCATGCATCGCTAGAAGTGCGGCAGGGTGAGGTGCATATTCTGCTGGGTGAAAACGGGGCGGGGAAATCTACGCTGGTCAAAGTTCTGGCGGGCGCTTATGAGCGGGACGACGGACAAATCATCGTGGAAGGACAGGAGTTGCAAAAAATTACGCCAAAAACGGCGCAGGATCACGGCATCAGCATTATTTATCAGGAATTAAATCTCGTACAGCCACTGTCTGTTGCGGAAAATATTTTTCTGGGACGGGAGCCGATGAAACAAAATTTTAAGACGCATATGGATTGGAAAAAGCTTTACAGCGACTCAGAAAAAATATTGTCGCGCCTAAAGCTTACGATTGATCCCAGGATTTCTGTAAAGAACCTCAGCATTGCTGAGCAGCAAATGGTGGAGGTTGCAAAAGCGCTCTCGCAAAACTCTAAAATTATAATTATGGACGAGCCGACCGCAGTGCTGACGGAAAAGGAAATCGATAATCTGTTCCAAATTATCCACCAGCTGAAGAGCGAAGGAATCTCCATCATTTACATTTCCCACAGGATGGAAGAGTTTGAACGGATTGGGGATCGAATTACGGTGATGAGAGATGGAAAAACCATCACAACAGTCTGCGTGCAGGATACGACGATTCCGGAATTAATCCGGCTGATGGTAGGTCGCGAACTCAAAGAGCAATATCCCAGAATAGAAAAGAAGATTGGAAAAGAACTGTTATCTGTAAAGAACCTAAGCAGAAAAGGGGTACTGAATGATATCTCGCTTACGGTCAACCGCGGGGAGATACTTGGCATTGCGGGACTCGTGGGCAGCGGAAGAACAGAGCTGGCCCGCGCGATTTTTGGGGCGGATCCGATCAGCGGCGGTGAAATCATTATGGAAGGCAAGAGGATTGTCATTAATTCTCCCAAGAAGGCAATTGACAGCGGAATTGGATTTGTAACAGAAGACAGGAAAAAACTTGGACTTGTGCTGATGATGAGCGTAGCACAAAACATGACGCTTGCCGATCTTGGGAGTTTTACCAAGCGAGGTAAAATACAGATCAGGCAAGAACGAACCGCGGCAAAGGATTATGTCAAAAAATTGGGCGTGAAAACGCCATCAATCGATCAAAAAGTGATCAATCTTTCAGGTGGGAATCAGCAAAAAGTGGTGCTTGCGAAATGGATGCTGTCAAAGGCCAAACTCTTTTTGTTTGATGAACCGACACGAGGGATTGACGTGGGCTCAAAAGCGGAGGTTTATGCGCTGATGAACAAGCTCGTAGAAGGAGGCGCGGGAATTATTATGATTTCCTCTGATCTTCCGGAGATTATCGGCATGAGTGACAGGGTTATAGTCATGTGTCGCGGTGAAGTGCTGGGAGAACTTTCTACGCAGGAGGCAAGCCAGGAAAAAATACTTTATTATGCAGCAGGAGGGGGTAAGTACATTGACTGAGCAAATGGCTAGAAAACAAATGGAAAGAGCGGGAAGACGGGTTCCGACAGGGGATCTTGGAACGCTGATTGCGCTCATAGGGCTTTGCGTGATTATGGGGATTTTGTCGCCACAGTTTTTTTCCGTGAATAACTTCATCAATATTTTTGTGCAGATTTCTGTCATTTCCATTATCGCGGCGGGCATGACGTTTGTCATTTTGACCGGAGGAATCGACCTCTCGGTCGGTTCAACGGTTGCTCTTTGCGGGTTGATTCTGGGAATCTGCATGGTAAATAATAACCTTCCTGTTCCGGTTGCAATCTTATTGGCGATGCTGGCGGGAACGGCGATTGGGTTTACAAACGGCGTGTTGATATCCAAGATGAATTTACCGCCGTTTATCGCGACGTTGGGCATGATGTCCATTGTGCGCGGTGCGGCGTACAGTGTGACCAACGGACAGCCGATCTACACATATCCAAAAGATTTTTTGGCAATTGCGGGAAACGTCGGGCCGATTCCCATTCCGGTTATCATTATGGTGATTGTATTTGTGCTTTGCTTTTATCTGCTCAAATACACCAAATTAGGACGTTATTCCTATTCGATAGGCGGCAGCGAGTCGGCCAGCGTTTTGTCGGGAATCAATGTGTGGGCCTATAAAACGTCGGTTTATATGATGCTCGGATTTCTGTGCAGCGTTTCATCCATCATATTGACGGCGAGGCTGGATTCCGCTGTTCCGGTTGCGGGGGACGGATATGAACTGGATGCAATTGCCGCGGTGGTGATTGGTGGCACCTCTATGATGGGCGGCGAAGGCAAAATAACGGGCACGATTATTGGTGCGTTGATTATGGGAGTGGTGAGCAACGGGCTTAATCTGCTCACGGTTCCGCAGGGAAACCAGAGAATGATAAAAGGCATAATCATTATTGTGGCGGTTTTGGTCGATGTGCTGAGGAAAAGAAAACGGGTTTAATTTTACTTGGAAACAGGCATGTGCTATAATTCAAATACAATAACAAATTCAAAGATGCGCGAACTGTAATCATGCAGATCGCGCATTAACGCTATCTTCTGGGAATTGGATATGAAGCAACGAAGATTGAAAGTTGGGTTGCAAAGCAAGCTGCTACTCCTTTTTGCGGCAGTATTTTTTGTTCCGTTTTTTATTTTCGTGAACCTTGTTTACGATAATATTTCCACCTTGCTGGAAGAAAAAACGGTGCTATATGAAAAGGAAGTCACTACAAATGCTCTGAAACAAATTGACTCCCTTTTTATGTCGTTGGAAGGAGATGTGCGCGCGCTTAATCAGGAGAACTTTAATAAGATTGTTCAAAAAGGGGAAAATGAATTTGACTCAATGGAGGAGTTTTCCGGAGAAAAAGCCGCTGTGGAGGACATGCTTCTCGGCTTGTGCGCATTGAAACGTGAAGTGGATTCCGCATATGTTTACACAAAGGGGAATATGAAATATTGTGTTAACCCGTATTTTGAGATAGACAACGATTATTCGGCGCAGGGCACGGAATGGTTTGAGAGCCTCGCCTACATCGTTGGTAGCAGGCCCCGCCTGCTTGCGCAGGGAGCGGATATGCAAATCAGCGAAAAGGATCATGATGTGATCCCGTTTGTGTGCCCCGTCAAGCAATCCCCCATGGGAACCATTGAAGAAGGAAATATTGGTGTGGTTCAACTGAATCTTTCACCTGAGTTTTTTGACAGCCTATATAACGCTTATATTGCGGATGGAAAAAAATTGCTTATATTTGGTAATGACCGTCAGATGATCTACAGCAGTATGAAAGACAATCCGCAAGGAAAGCTGGTGCGCGATCACTGGCGCACCATCAGGAGTAATACTTATGGAAGCATTATTGAGGAGTGGAACGGACGACCTTTGATGCTCAGCTACAGAACATCAGGGTATTCTGACGTGACGTTCGTAGTAGTTACGGAGCGCCTTGAGTATTTAGGTGAAACGCGCAGTTTCGGGTTTGACATGCTCATTTTTACAGTGTTTTTTGTGGCGGCGTTTACAATAATCGCAAACCAGATATCCAAAAGTATTTCCAATCCGATCCGCCGTCTGGATCAGATTATTACCGACGTACAACATGGCAGAATCGAAGACGAAATCACGATCGAGCATTATGGGAATAAAGGTTTGTTGAAGGAGCATATTAAGAATCTAGCAGACACAATGAATGGCTTGCTCGCAACAATACAGCAGCAGCATTATTTGGAAAAACAGCAGGAGATAGAGATACTGGAAGCGCAAATCAATCCTCATTTTATCTATAATACGCTGGACGCGATCAGATGGATGGCGGTTATGCGTAAAGAACCGGAAATTGCGGACATGGTAAAATCGTTGATACAGCTTTTGAAATCATCCATTCAAATTGGCAAAAATACGATTACGATTGAAGAGGAAATCAGACAGATAAAAGATTACATGGTGTTGCAGCAGTTGCGGTATGCGGATAGTTTCACCGTGGAATATTGCATTGATAAAGAGCTGTATCAATGTAAAACTTTGAAATTCATGTTGCAACCGATTGTTGAGAACGCGATTTTTCATGGAATTGACCACGATGCAAAAAATGGCGTGATTTCGATTGGCATACACAGGAACCAAGACAAAATTATATATTACATCCGAGACAATGGAAGAGGAACAAGCGCAGATAATCTGAAAAAATTGACAAAGGAGGATCAGGATAACGCAAAGGGCATCGGGCTCAACAATGTAAACAGGAGAATAAAAGAATATTTTGGTCAGGAATATGGGATAGAAATTATAAGCGCCCCAGGGGACGGGATGATCGTAAAAATTGTAATTCCTTTTATAAGGGCAGAAAACGAGGAAAATGATGAAAATATTGATTGTTGAGGATGAACCTCTTGTCAGGATGGGCATAAAAAGTGTTCTTTTGCAGTGTGGGGAAGGGATAGAGATTGTTGGCGAGGCAGCGAACGGCGAGGCGGCGGCTCAACTTCTATCGGCAGAAGATTTTGCAGTGGATCTTGTTTTGTCGGATGTCAAAATGCCCGTAATGGACGGGATAGAGCTTGCAAAGTGGATGAGGGATCATTGTCGCGGGGTAAGCCTTGTGGTACTCAGCGGGCACGATGATTATGATTATGTGAGGGAAGCATTCCGATTTGGAGCGGTCGATTATATTTTGAAATATGAAATTTCGGATCAATCGGTACGTGAGCTTTTAAAAAAAATCCCGATACAATTCAAAGAAAAAAATCATTCGGTCTCTAAAAGCAGGTTAAGGCAGGAGTGTCTTCTGGAAATCATACGCGGCTCGGTCATTCTGCCTGAAAAAGAGCTGCAGAAAGTTCTTTATAATTGTGAAAGTTTGCTTACCATAAACGATCATTTGTATATAGCAAACATCAGGTTTTTAGACGAGATAATCAGTAGCGAACGAAAGAGGGAAGTAGAGAACGTCGTTTCCGAATATTTAAAGCTGGGCGCAAGATATGAGCTGGTTTTTGATCAGGAAGGGTACGGAATCATTGCGGACAGTGAAAGTGGGAACAAAGAAAGCACAATGGATGAGAAAACTTTGATGGAGCGTCTGTTTCAGGTCAGGCTAACGATGGAGAAATATTGCAATGTAGCAATTTGCATTGGTCTTAGTTCGAGGGGAATTATTTCGCAAGCAGAACAACTCCGAAAAGAGGCTGAGGCGGCGGCGGACAAGTGCTTTTTTGTGGGCACGGATCGGGTGGTCAGATATCTCGACATCATCACTCCGCAAGAACAGGACTATGCAAATATAAAAGAATTGCAGGGCGCGGTGATGCATAGTATTGCATATAGCGACTATACCGAAATCGTTAGAGGATTCAAAAAATTAGATGAATATTTTAGAAAAAAAGATTTCGAGATCAAATTTTGCAAGAAAATATACTCTCCATTGATAGATCTTTTGCAGCTGATTGTTAAAAATGCAAGAGAAGAATTTGATATGGAGTCAATACGCTCTTATGAAGAAATCAATGAGAGGGCGAAAGAACTCATTGCCGAGGTCTGTGATATTACAATCAATATAGATAAAAATCTGACGCATGTCATCAAGCGATGCCTTGATTATATCCATCGCAATTATTCCGACGAAAATCTGGGTCTGCAAAAATTAGGAGAGTCACTAGGCTATACAAGCTCCTATCTTAGCAGGTTATTTAAACAGGAAACGGGAAGGAATGTTGTGGACTATATCAACGAAGTGCGCATCAAAAGCGCAAAACGGATGCTACTTGACTCAAGGGTGAAGGCTTACAATGTATCTGAAGCAGTTGGATATAACAATTACAGCTATTTTTGCAGGGTGTTTAAAAAAATCACAGAAATGTCACCATCTGAATATATTGCGGAGCACCAAAAGTAAAATCTTCTTTCCTTACTTCTGACTATGTAGCTAATATCCGTTACCCATTTCTGGTTAGGCCTGTGAGCCCCAAAATCACGGTTGAACTTGTTTGTATATGTTTTAAAATGTTGCTACCGTTGATATAGTGGTTTCGGACGACGAATCCGTGCAAGGAGATTGTACTTGCGCATGGGACAGACGTTTCGCAGGGTAAAAACCAAAGATCGCAGCACAGTGTACGCCAACAAGGACGCGTGCAGGCAATGTACCAATCGCTGCACTTCTTCC
>CAZQDA010000060.1:16433-18276 GCA_964592155.1 uncultured Christensenella sp. | reverse complement strand
CCTTTTTTTAGCTGCAGTAATATTTGATTGCTTTGCCCATGAACTGTGCAAGTCCCTTGGCATGCGCATCGATGCTTTTTTCAAAGCGTTCGTCCGCAGTATACAGTTCTCCCAGTCCTGCAAGGATTTCATCCGTGCATTCATAAAAATTCCGCGAGATATGCGCCTTCCACCGCTTCACCAGTTCCTGTACAGCAGGTGAGCTTGCATCTTCGCTCATACGCGCTGCAAATGCCGCGTAAAGCTCCCCGGCCTCACGTTCAATGCGTTCCCAATCCGCTTTTTGGTATCCGCCGGTTTTTTTTACGCTTTCATGGTAGGCATCCGTTTCTCCCCATCGCTGTTTTGCCTCTGCGGCATATTCCTGCTGTGCCTGTTTGATTTCGCTTAAATCAAATTCTTCTAAACTCATTTCTGTTTCTCCTTTCAAAATTCCATCCACGAGGCTCACAAGGCGATCCAGCCTGCTTCGCTTTAACAGGAGCAGCTTTTTCTGCCCTTTCAGCGCCTCGCGCGCATCAAAGGAAGGATCTTTCAGGATGTCGCTTATCTCCCTTAACGAAAAATCCAGCTCGCGGAAAAATAAAATCTGTTGCAGGCGGCAGAGCTCTTCCCGTCCATACAGGCGATACCCCGCAGGCGTAATTTCCGCCGGGCTCAAAAGCCCGATTTCATCATAATAATGCAGTGTGCGCACACTGATTCCACAAAGCTGCGCGACTTCC
Organism: uncultured Christensenella sp.; assembly: GCA_964592155.1. Taxonomy (GTDB): domain Bacteria; phylum Bacillota; class Clostridia; order Christensenellales; family Christensenellaceae; genus Christensenella. The sequence continues at coordinate 17,551 of CAZQDA010000060.1, read as the reverse complement.
TTTACCGTCCGTTTCATCTTTTTCTCCTTCCCTTGGCAGGCACTCTTTGTGCCATATTGATACCATACACTATTACGCAACGTGATAGTCAAGCATTTTTTCACAAAAAAGCCCGCCGGAAAATCATCTCCGACAGGCTTTGCATATGTTCTCTGTTTTTCCTAACCAACTACATTTTTCAATTCGCCGATACCATCCACAATAATGCTGATCTTGTCGCCCTGCTGCATGGGGCCGATCCCGCCCGGCGTGCCGGTGGTTACCACATCGCCCGGATAAAGCGTTTTAAACTCACTGATATAAGAAAGAAGCGTGGGGACGTCAAAGATAAAATCTTTGGTGTTTCCATCCTGCACCGTTTTTCCGTTGAGCACCGCGCGCACGCGAAGCGCGGACGGATCAAGCTCCGTCTCAATCCACGGGCCAAACGGACAAAACGTATCAAATCCTTTACATCGTTCCCACTGCCCGCCTGTTTCCTGCAAATCACGCGCTGTCACGTCGTTTAAGCAGGTGTATCCAAAAATATAATTAAGCGCATCCTCATTTTTCACATTTCTGCACTCTTTTCCGACCACAAACGCAAGCTCCGCTTCATAATCGAGGCGCTGTGAAATGGGCGGCCTTACAATGGTTTCCTCCGGATTGAGCACAGAGCTGATCAGTTTCGAAAACAAGAGCGGCTCTTTTTTCAGATCCATATCGATTTCTTCCGCGTGCTTTTTGTAGTTAAGACCCACCGCGAGAATATCGCGCGGCTCACACGGCGCTAACATCCGGCACTCCGCAAGTGGGACGCTCTTTCCCGCATAGCGGATTCCTCCAAACGGAGTTCCCTCCAGAATCAATACTTCCTCCTCTTTAAATTCCGCATAAAAGCTTTCTCCGCCGACTTGTACTCTTCCGACTCTCATCCCAATTCTCCTCTTCCTATTTTTAAAAACGCAAAAAGCGAATCCGCAAGCAACACTAAATCCTCTTTGCTTCCTATTTCCCACAACTTTAGTATGTTGTATCCCCACTGAAAATGCAACCCAAAAATAAAAATCTCTAATCTTTTTCCCGCCTGGTTCCAAAAGATAACTGCCGTTTTCAGGCACCCGCCGAACTGCAAAAAA
>CAZQDA010000060.1:0-16333 GCA_964592155.1 uncultured Christensenella sp. | reverse complement strand
TATCATTTGGTTTCAGCGTCACGAGGCGCTGTTTTTTAATTCATTTTGAAAATTCTCAACCAATCGGTTTTGCGTTCGCAAGCAGATATTTTTCGGCTTCCGGCGACCACAAGCCATTTGTCTTCTCCACGATCTTCGCCAGTTCCGCATACATCGGATCAGTTTTTCCCAATTCCGCAAAATCATCGATTGCCACAAGCGGCATTTCGATCTGCGTGTAGATGAGCTTCTTTCCGCCCGGGATATCGTGCAGCTTAAGCGTCACTTCGGGCACGCAGTCAAGACCGCCCACATGCGTAATCATGACGGACGGGGTCAGCTTGCCCGCGGCCATCATCTCCAGCACATCGCGCATATCGTCCGTATTTCCGCCTGAGTTGCTGCACAAATGCGTTGCGGCATAGTGTACATTATAGAAGTTAAACTCCGCTTTGAATTCCGTGTTGGTCGGTCCCGCAAAAAAGTTCATGCAGCCATCCATGCCAAGCAGCCTGTCGCCCATTTCCACAACCGGCTTCACCGGAGCCATTACATATACGTCGTCATACCCTGTGCCGCCGGAAAGCTCCATCACATACGCTTCATCCTTCTCCGCCGTGTTCACATAATGAAGCTCTACGCCGTTTTTCTTTGCTTCTTCCACTGTGAAAAGCTTTTCCGCGCGCGCAAGCCTTGCCGCATCGATGTCCGTAACCACCAAAAGCGACGGCTTGCGGTCTGCGTGGATCGCATAGTCGATTGTTCCCAGACCCATCGGACCAACACCGGCCAGAAGCGCCATCTTTCCGCCTTCCTTGATGCCCATTTCGTGCTCATAAGAACCAAATTTGGTGTGATAATTCACGTGCGCGCCGCCCGCGATACAGCTCATCGGCTCGGCAAGCGATCCCTCAAAAAAAGCTTCGCCTTCATATTTCAAAAAGCAATTGGTTTCGAACACCTCCGGAGGAATGACAATATAAGTCGCGTCTCCGCCATAATACTGGTAAGAATACCCCGGCGCTTCCAGTGATCCCTTATAGAACATCGCCGGCTGAACCGTGAATTTATCTCCGGGCTTCGCAATGCCCGTGAGGTTTTTTCCAACCTTCACCACTTCTCCGCAGAACTCGTGTCCGATGATGGTCGGATGCTCTGCCACATCGTTTGGAACGCGCTTGTGGTCTCCTCCCTGAATCGCCGCTTTGTAGCTGGACATGCAAAGGCTGTCCGACACCACTTTCGCAAGAATTTCATCGTCCGTCATCTCCGGCAGTTCAAACTCTTCCAGCCGCAAATCACTTTTTCCATACAATCTAACCGCTTTTGTTTTCATCGCAATTCTCCTACTCCTAAAAATTCTATCGTTGATAAAGCCCTCAATATGATCATCATACCATAAACGCTATACGATTTGCACGCCTCTGCGCTTTGCTTCCTTGACGATTTCCCCTTCCAGGTCGTCGTCCGAAACAAGCACGTTGACATCCTCCATATAAGCAAACGTAAACGGCATGATTTTATCCACTTTTTTGCTATCCATTAATATAATCGTTTTCCGCGCACGGTTAACAACTTCTTTTTTGATTTCGCATTCCGTATAGGTTCCGCTGGTAAACCCATTCTCCACAGAAAAGCCGCTCGCCGCCATAAACGCGATGTCAATGTTCACCTCGCGGATAAAATTGCAGGAATTGATACCGGAAACGGAAATCGTGGAGCGGTTCACCTGTCCGCCGATCAGCGTAACACTCGGCTTTTGCTTTTTGATCAGCTCCATCGCAATATTCACACCCGACGTCATGATCGAAAGATATTCATCTTCCATCTCCCGTGTGAAGAGCATCATGGTTGTGCCTGCGTCCACATAAATGGATCGGCCCCGCTCGATGAACTGAAGCGCTTTTTTTGCAATCACATATTTTTGCGCCACATTCTCAAGCGCACGCTCGGAGTAGATATCCTCCGCTGCGATCGACAGCCTGCTCATGGCTACCGCGCCCCCGCGTGTGCGCTTCACATAGCCGTTATCCTCCAAAAACTTGAGGTCGCGGCGCAGCGTCATGCTGGAGCAGTCCGGAAAATGCTGTTCCAAATCTTTCAGCTTCACTTCTCCGCGCTCGCGCAGCAGTTCTTTGATTTCTTCGCGTCTTTCCGTATTCATGTCAAAATTCCTTTGCACGTTTTTTTATATTGTAACACGATAATGTTCATTTCTCAATAAAAATGTGAATGTTTTTGATCGTTTTTATCATTTTTATTCCGCGCATTTCATGCGCCTAAAAAAATTTTTTAATTTTTTTGCATTTGAACGCCCATTCAAAAAATTGCGCAAACGCCGAGATATCGCATTTTTTAACTGAACGCACGTTCACAAATCTCAACATTCCCGTTTATCCGCATTAAAAAGGGATTTTCCGGCTTGACAACATGACCTAAAATCCTTATTATTTTATTAAATGAACCATGGTTCGCATTGTTTTTTGACGAAAAATAGCGGCAGTTAATTGTCCGAAACAGGACGTTAAGATATACATAATTGGTTTAAAGATATAGGACTAAGGACTTATTTTTTGGAGGTTTATTATGGCAAGTGTAAAAAACACAATCAAAGGCGCGGGTGCAAACGTAGCGTTTTCAGCGGCCTTTAAGTATCTCGAGAAAGACCCTGTAAAAAATCTTCCCAAGCTTTTGAAGTGGGCGGATAATTTTACAAAAGGAAATCGCTGGAACAGTTCTGTGAAGAATTTTCAGGATTGGTGGGAAGAGGAAACCTGGCAGGGCGTGTTGATGAAACGCGTGCTGACAGACCTTGACACCAATTATCTCAAACGGTTTATCTTAAACTTCTTTCTGAATTCCGGCGTAAAGGGAATGCCCATCGCCCAGGCAAAGGGCAAAGAAATGGGCGTCAATGTTCCGTGGGCAATCCTGATGGATCCCACCTCCGCATGTAACTTAAAGTGCATCGGCTGTTGGGCCGCGGAATATGGCAAGCACTACAACCTGACTTATGAAAAGATGGATGAGATCATCGAGCAGGGCAAAGAGCTGGGTATTTATGTATACCTGTTCTCCGGCGGAGAGCCGCTTGTACGCAAAAAAGACCTGATTCGTCTGGCGGAAAAGCATTCTGACTGCGCGTTCGGCGCGTTCACCAATGCGACGCTCATCGATGAAGATTTTGTGCAGGATCTGCTGCGCGTGGGCAACTTCACTTTCATGATTTCCGTGGAAGGAACCAGAGAAGAAACTGACGCGCGCCGCGGCGCAGGCACCTACGATAAGGTTATGGCAGGCATGAAGCTCCTAAAAGATGCCGGCATCCCGTTTGGCTACTCTGCTTGCTACACAAGTGCAAACTATAAGACAATCTCGAGCGACGAGTGGAACGACCAGATGATCGAAGCCGGCTGCCTGTTCGGCTGGCTGTTCACTTACATGCCCATCGGCAAGGACGCTGTGCTCGACCTGTGCGTAACGCCCGAGCAGCGCGCCCATATGTATCAGAGAGTTCGTGAGATGCGTGAATATAAGCCGATCTTTATTCTGGATTTCTGGAATGACGGCGAATATGTCGGCGGATGTATCGCCGGCGGAAGACGTTATTTCCACATCAATTCCAACGGAGACTGCGAACCGTGCGCGTTCATCCACTATGCGACGCACAACATCAACGAATGCACGCTCGAAGAAGCGCTCGGAAGCCCGCTCTTCCGCAAATATCAGGAAGGTCAGCCATTCTCGGATAACCTCCTGCGTCCATGCCCGCTTCTTGACAATCCGGACGGATTGCGCAAAGCAGTCAATGAATCCGGCGCGAAGCCGACTCAGGACCTCGACCTTGAAGGCGTTGATGTTCTCACGGCAAAAACAGACAAAATCGCTGAAAACTGGAAAGTAAAAGCGGATGAGCTCTGGGGCTGCGGACATTATCCCTTTAACGGCATGATCAACCATGCGCTTGATAAGCATGTTGATACAACAAGCGGTCAGGGCGCTTCGGCATGCGGCAACTGCGGACACGTTGAATGCAACAGGACGACAGAAAAACCCGCTCACCTCGGCTAATCAAAAAGAGTCAAAAAGACTGCTATGGAAAAATTTCCGCAGCAGTCTTTTTTATCTTTCAAAATTCAATTTTTTCTCAGGCTCCATACTCATCCAGAATTTCTTTTGCAAACTGCGCCGCACGTTCCGCCGCGCCGTCGCCCTTTGCCTCTTTGCCCAGACAATGAAACTCTTTTTCAACCGGATCGAGCCCCTGCTTTACAAGCGCCTTTTTGATCTTTTCATACGCCCCTTTCGGGTCTGCCGTTGTGCTGAATACAGCCACTTTGTCCACAAGGTCAGGCGAAAGCGTTTTGATAAATTTTTTTAGCTTTCCTGCAATGCCGCCCGCATACAGCGCGCCGCCCAAGAATAAAAGGTGCGTGTGTCCGAGGGGCGGCGCATCGGACACATTTTCTGCCGTCACACCCGCCTGCTTTGCAATCGCCTGCGCGATTGCTTTTGTGTTTCCGGATCGCGAAAAATATCTGACTTCCATCATATGGTTTCCTGCCTCCTGCCTTTTTTCTCATTATACCACTGCATATCTGAATGTATAGCGTTTCGCGCGAAATATTTGACTTTTTTCTTGCCCGCGATCTGTTCTGTGGTACAATAAAAGCGGCAGTTTTCTTTTGCTGCCCACTGCGTTTATGAGGGAGTATCGATTTGGAGAATATTATCTCGACCTTTCCAACCGCGCTTGAAATCATCGGGTTGCTTGCGTTCAGCGTTTCCGGCGTGATCGTCGCGCTGCAAAAACGGCTCGATCTGATGGGAATTATTGTGCTCGCTATCACCACGGCCTGCGGCGGCGGAATTATTAGAGATATCCTGCTTCAACACGGGATTCCTGTTTTCTTTACCAACTACACTTATATTGTAACCGTAGCAATCGCCATTTTAGGCACATTGCTCATCAACTTTGCTTATGCGCGCCACGCCAGAACCCGCGCGACGCTGCACAAGTATAACGCAGGCAAAATACTCGACGTTGCAGACGCACTCGGGCTTGCAACCTTTGGCACCTCCGCCGCCCTGATGGTTGTGGATCAGGGCGGAAATATGCTCACCTGCGTTTTCATCTGCACCATCACCGGCTGCGGCGGCGGCATCCTGCGCGATCTTCTGGTGCTGCGCATGCCCATCATCTTTTCCGGCACAATCTACGCAATGTGCTGTGTCGCCGGATCAGTCGCGCTTTATTTGCTCTACGATTATCTTCCGCACACCGCTGTTACCATCATTTGTTTCGGTCTGATCCTCGGGCTCCGGTTTCTTGGAATTTTTCGCGGAATCGGCCTTCCCAAAATCAGATACCATGTGGAATAACGATCAATGGATCATAGAAGGGAGAATGATACATGAACTACGAATGGATTGACCAATATTGCCTCGATAAAAAAGGCGTTACCAAGGATTATCAGCAGGAATGGCAGGCCACGCGTTATTTTGTGGGAGAAAAAATGTTTGCCATGCAGGGCGGCGATAAGCAGGGCAAACCGATCTTCACCATGAAGCTCGAGCCCTCTCTGGGCGATTTTCTGCGCCGCCAGTTTCCGGACATCGTGCCGGGCTACTATATGAACAAACAGCATTGGAATTCCCTGTATCTCAACGGCAGCGTTCCGGAAGACACCGTGCGCGATATGATCGACAAATCCTATATGACAACGCTTGCATCGCTCCCCAAAAAGAAGCAAAACGAAATCCTGTAACAATTCTTTTTTCCTGAATCCTTGACAAGTATCGATCACCGATATATAATCCTTATATCGGTGATCGATATTTGTATTCTTTTCATCCGAATCATTCGCTACTATTTGGAGGCAGATATGAAAATAGACAGAAGCCTGCTCACGGGCAGCACCACAATGCTTCTTTTGACCTTACTTGAGCAGAGGGATATGTATGGTTATGAGATGATCGAGGAGCTTGCCTCCCAGTCTAATCACGTCTTCTCACTCAAGGCTGGAACACTCTATCCTCTGCTGCACGATCTTGAGGTGAAAGGAATCCTTTCCTCCTATGACAGCACGCCGCAGGGTGCGCGTCCGCGCAAATATTACCATCTGACCAAAAACGGAAAAACCCTGCTTGCCGAAAAACAGACGGAATGGACTCTTTTTTCTTCTGCCATCGCGCAGGTTCTGAAAGGCGGTGTCCACTGTGAACAAACCTGATCCAATCAAAGAATTTCTGGAAAGTGTGGTCAGCCACATCCGTTGGAAGAAGGCAATCCCCGTCGTTTCGGATGAGCTTCACGCGCACATCGAAGACCAGCGCAACGCTTTTGCAGCAGATGGCATAACCGAGCCGGAAGCGACTTGCCGCGCGGTTTCGGAAATGGGCGATCCGGTGGTCGTGGGCACGATGCTCGACCATTCCTACCGCCCGAAAATGGAGTGGCGCGTACTCCTTCCCGCGCTTTTATTACTCATCATTGGCCGCCTGTATTATCTGGCATCCTATCCCGTGGAAAATTTCACGCGCTTTGCACTCACTCAGCTGCTCGTAATCGCAGTGCAAATGGTTTGCCTCATCCTTGTTTATGCGCTCGACTTCACCCTCTATGCCAAATTCCCCAAGCTGATTTTTGGGGCTGTTGTTCTGCTGTTTTTCCTGACTCCGTATCCCAGTCCGCCTTATGCGCTTCATCTGCTTCCCGTCGCCTGCGCGGCGCTCCAGTACAGTATGCGAGGCAAGGGCTATTTAGCAATCGTCCTGTGCGGACTTGCAGGCATTGCGCTGCCTCTGTTCTTCTTTCTTGGCGGCTTTGCCTTTCCCCTTTCCTATCGCGTCGAACTCACCGACGTGCTCGTTTGCCTCGTCAGCACCATTGCGGCGCTCACCGTGTGCATCCTGAGCGGCGTATTTTCGGTCAAAAAGAAAAACGCCCTGCTGCTGGTATACATTCCTGCAACAGTTGCGTTTATTCTGCTGATCCTATGCTATTCTCGTATTTTTTCCCATCATCTCGAGAAGGAATCCATGCAGTCTGTTTATCAAATGCTATCCGGCTCCAGGCTTTTGGGGGCAGGCGACCCTGCTGTCGTCCTCCATACGGACGTGCTACGCACACAGGAGTTTATTTTCACCAGACTCATCTACCAGTTTGGTTGGCTTCCCTTTGCGGGTATTGTCGGGCTTTTGACCTGCCTCTTCGTGTTTGCCCTGCGCATCTGCATGGCGCAGAGAAGCATGCTTGGCAAAGTCATCGGCTGCGCCGCGCTTTCGGTGCTCGCCGTCCAGTCCGTGATCTATCTTCTCGCCAATCTCGGGATTCCATTTTATGCGCCCTCCTCCGCCTGGTATGCCTATATGCCCTTTCTTCGTCCCATGCTCACCGACGCGATTCTTGTGGGCGTTCTCCTGTCCGTTTGCCGCACCGGAGACATCACGCGCGATTGCGATGTAAAAGTCGTCGCCTGATTATGCTTTCTTTTTCACGGCCCGCTTCACAAGCTTAAATAATTCGGATGCCACAATCACGCTGCATCCGAGCGCCACAATTTTCAGCCACACATCAATCGGAAGCGGAACCGTGTTAAAGAGCGCGCCTCCAAACTGCGTGATCAATATTTGCAGCGAGAATGTGATCGCGAATACGAGCAGCATCAGTTTATTATTTCCGATATTCTGAAACATGCTTGCGTCCGAAAGCTCCCTGCTGTTAAACGCGTTGAGCAGTTGGAATACCACAAACAGCGTAAACAGAGCTGTGGATGCCTGCTGCGGCGCAACCCCCAGAAAATTCCACGTATGCTGGCATAAAAACACGATGGAAATGAAAATACCGTTAAACGCAATGCGCGACAGCATCCCCTTTGTCACGATACTGGAATCGCGGCCGATCGGTCTGCGCTTCATGAGATCCTCACGGATCGGTTCCAGCCCAAGCGTGAGCGCAGGCGGTCCGTCCATGATGATATTGATCCATAGGAGTTGCAGCGCCGTAAAAGGCGAAGCAAAGCCCATTAAAATCGAACACAGCACAACAATCACCGACGAAAGGTTCACCGTCAACTGAAACTGGATGAAGCGCTGGAAATTTTCATAGATGCCGCGCCCCCATTGTACTGCTTTGACAATCGTGGAAAAAGAATCGTCAAGCAGCACAATGTCGCTTGCCTCTTTGGAAACCTCGGTTCCGGAGATTCCCATCGCAATTCCCACGTCCGCATTTTTGATGGCGGGCGCGTCGTTGATTCCGTCCCCTGTTACAGCCACCACATTGCCCATTTTTTTAAGCGCATTGACCACCCGCATCTTTACAGTTGGTGTACTACGAGCAATAACACAGATGTTCGAAAGCCTTTCGCAGAGCTCTTTTTCGCTTAGCACCTCTAGTTTTCCTGCCTCTACTGCAATGTGCCCTTCTTCCAGAATTCCCAGCTCGTTTGCAATCGCCGTGGCAGTCACGATGTTGTCGCCAGTCAATATTTTCAGGTCAATTCCCGCGCTCCTGCTATGCTCAACCGCATCAAATACGTCTGCGCGCAGCGGGTCTGTGATCGCGACGTATCCATCATAGATCATTTGGCTCTCAATAAGCTCCCTGTTGTTTTCATAATCGCACAGCTGTGAAACGTCCTTATGCGCAAATGCAATCACGCGGCATGCTTTCTCTTGAAATCCAATGATGCCAAGCTCGATTTCGCGCCGCAGCGTATCATCCATGCTGCACTGCTCCAATATCTTTTCCGGACTTCCCTTGGTGTAGGCGATCTTCCTGCCATCCCGCTCAAAAATGCTCGTCATGTTTTTGGTTTCCGAGCTAAACGGAAAGACATATTCCGGCTCGTTTGCGCCGCGCATCTCCTTGTAATCATATCCCGCCCTGTGCGCCGCCACCAAAAGCGCGCATTCCGTCGGATTTCCAATAAAATCAGGCTGGGCGCACGCAAAGGATACATCCGCGGTGCTGTTCATGCAAAAATTATAAATGAGCGCCTCATCCGAAAGCTTCTCCGGCGGCACCGTTCCGCTTCCAAGACCGATCTGCGTCACTGTCATCCGGTTTTCGGTCAGCGTTCCCGTCTTATCTGAGCAAATAACATTGATGCAGCCAACCGTTTCGCAGGCGACCATCTTTTTGACCAGCGCGTTTTGCTTCGCCATTTTTATGATATTGATCGCGAGCGAAACCGCCACAATGGTGGGCAGCCCTTCCGGAACCGCCGCAACGATTAAAACGATGCTCGTAATAAACGCTTCCGAAATGGTGTCGAGCGACGCCGTGCCGTTTGAAAGAAACGTAAATAGCTGGATCAGGAAGACAACCGCCGCGGCAATCGCGCCGAGCATGGTTATGAGCTTGCCCAGCTTCGCAAGTTTTTCCTGCAACGGCGTACTAGACTTTTCCGTATGGGAAAGCTCCCGCGCGATTTTGCCGAATTCCGTGTTATCTCCCACGGCGCTCACCACCATCTTTCCGCTTCCGCCTGTGATAAAGCAGCCGGAATACAGCATGTTAATGCGCTCCGCCACCGGCGTGCCTTCTTGCTCCAATACGGCGCACGCGTCCTTTTCCACGGGCACGCACTCGCCTGTCAGCGACGCCTCGTCCGCGTGAAGCGCGCTGCTTTCAAAAAGCCTGCCGTCCGCCGATATTTTGTCGCCCGTCTCCACACAAACGATATCCCCCACGACCAGTTCCTTTTGCAGAAGCATTTGCACCTGCCCGCAGCGGATGACCTTAACAAGAACGTCCTCATTCATCTGATTTAATGCTTCAAACGCCTTCGCGCTCTTGCCTTCCATCACGACCGTAATGATCACAGAAAGGAAAATCGCGACGAAAATGCCCACGCATTCAATGAAATCAGCCTCTCCTCCCGTCACGGCACGCGCAATATTCACCGCAAGCGCGATCACCGCCGCCGCAATCAGCATAATAATCATGGGTTCTGACGCTGCTTCCTTGATCCTCTTTGCCAGAGATACAGGCTTTTCTCTGGTAAAACTGTTTCTCCCGTTTTTTTGTGCGCTTTGCTGCACCTGCGCGTCGTCAAGCCCGCGCTCAGGCTCTACCCCCAGCCTTTCCAGTGTTTGTTGTGCCGGTTCCAAATAGGGCTTCATATCCATCCTCCAAACAGTTTTTTCACAAACAAAAAGACCCTTGCCCGCATCAAAGCGCGTCGGGTCTCGATTTCCATAAAAAAAGACCATGCACACTTCCCTATACGAAGCAATACATGAGTCTCATTAATTAAGGCAAGCCAGACCGTTTCCGGTCAGTATGTTGACTTACCGCACATGGCCTTAGCCATATGCCAATTACTCCCCCACGGAATATTTGTTTGATTGAATAAAAGAATCGTACCATATCCCGCGGAGGCTTGTCAACCGGCAATTTGGGAAAGTTAGCTTATGGCGTGATCTGCTGCGCCGCTTCGCGCGCCTCCATCACTGTGTAATATCCCTTTTTCATCAGCCCTTCCACCTGCTTATACCAGGAGGAGGAACCTTCACAGTAATACTTGCTTACTCCCTTTGTCGTTTTTCCCGCGTAATATTTTCCGTCTTCGCTGAGGTAGTTATCCCTGAGCAATGTGGCCTGATATTCGATGCAGTCTTCTTTGCTGTCAAACTTCATATATCCGCCGTTTCCGTTCTTCAGTCCGCCTAAGTTGTTGCTGTTTTTAGCAAGATTGCTCTTTCCGAATCCGCTTTCCAGCTTTGCAACCGCAATCAGGAACAGTGCGTTAATTCCGTGTGTCTTTTCTTTTTCAGCATAGTACGCGCCCAGCCCCGCAAGGCCGGTATCCGCCACGAGCGATTCCAATTCTTCTGCCGTAAACCCTGAAAGCTGTGTCAGATCTCCCATATATTCATATACATAGGGTTCTTCGTGCGCCAGATCCATGGCCGTTTCCAAAGCATTGAGCACAAATTCGTGTTCGGTTATTTCTCCTATGGCATCCTGCTGTGTTTGTCCTGTTGTTTCTAAGATTCCTTCCGGCGCTTCCGCCGCTTTTGCCGTTGTCATTCCAGTAAGTCCGATTACACACACGGCCACTCCCATACACAAAGCGCCCGCAATGCTTCTCTTCAATTTACTCATTCAACACCTTCATCTTTCTATTGATTTCACCGCCGCCGCAGCGCGTGCCACATTGGGGTCACTGCCTGCCCTCTGGCAGACAATACTATGGATTATAGTACAACTTTTTCATAAAGGCAAGTTTTTTTACAATAAATTCATGTATTTTCAGGGATGAGAAGCTCAAAAACAGTTTAATAAAACGCTTGATTCCCCACTCCGTAAGATGTATGATAAAAGCAGCAGGGAGGCGATTTTATGACTCATTCGAGCGATCAAAAAACAAAGGAAAAAATTTATTTTCCTGATTTAAAAACCACGGACGAAATTTTAATCCCAAATTCTGATTTGGGCTGCGTGGTCAGCGACAAAATTTCTGTGGATGGATACGCCATCGGGTGCATGTACCGCGACGAGCCGCTGCCGGATATTCCTGATTCAGGCTGGGTGTTTCTCGCCGGAGATGAAGATGCTGAATATATGGATACGCCGGGCAACAACAGCATTTTTCCGCTCGTTACCATATGCCGCTATGATCCGTCCATCATCCCGCTACTGGATTCAGAAATCTTCACCGCTTATTGCCGCGATGAGGATGGAAATCTTAGGCTTCAGGAACATTTTTTTGATGAAACAGACTAAAACAGGGTATGAATAAAGTATCATTCATTGAAATCGAGGCAGACTATGGAAAAAAATCAGGCACTCAGTACCCGCGCCCCGCGCATCAGAAAAAAATATCTGCCGCTGCTCGCAGGAGTCGTATGGAGCATTGCAGGAACCGCACTTCTGTCGATTGGTCTTCCCGCGCTCCTATCCAATATCATGCAAATGCCCGTCATCTCTGTGGCGGGTGTCGCCGTGGTGTTTTTCCTGTTTTTTTTATTGATCTTCCGGCGGCTGTTTCGCAAGCATACCGCGCGTATTGACGCTTTTCAGGTGGAAAAAGTTTGTGCGTTTGCGTTCTTTGATGTGAAGGGTTACATTATTATGGCGTGCATGATTACCTTTGGCATCCTATTACGCATGTCCGGCATCCTGCCGCAAATTGTTCTGGGTGTATTATATACCGGAATCGGGCTTTCCATGCTGGGTGCGGCCATCAGTTTTCTTGTCACGTTCTTTCAAAGGCATACAAAGGAAAAAGCCGCATAGTAGCGGCTTTTTTTAATTTCCGATCTTTTCCTTTTTAAAAATCTCTGGTGAAAATATCGCTGTGTTCAAGCAGGCTTTCTACTGTATCAAATCCCAGCCTGTGCAATAGCTCAATCACATAGGGATTGTCAATCGGCGTGGGATACGTCGCTGCTTTCCCATATTCTTCCACATGCTCCCTGCCGCTGTTCCGGTCAATGATGGCTTTCGGCCCGCCCACGCAGCCGCCCACGCAGCCCATTCCCTCAAAGAAATTTGCGGTGGTTTTCCCTTCCCTGAGCGCACTCAGCATTTCCTTGCACGCGGGTACGCCATCCGCATGCTGCGTGCGCACCGTAATCTCGCGCGTGGGATTTAAGCGCTCCACCGTATCGCGCACGGCCTCGCTGACCCCGCCTGTGCGCGCGTATATCCTGCCTGCGCGCGAGGAATGGTCTTTGTCGCTTTCCTCCATCTGCTCCGGATCAATTTCCATCGCCTCCAAAATGTCCTGCACCTCTTCAAATGTCAGCACAAAGTCAACCGCGCCCGCAAGGTCTTTTTCCCGCGCTTCCGATTTTTTCGCCACGCACGGGCCAATAAAAACAGTGACAGCATCCGGATGCAGCCGCTTAATCGTCCTTCCGCAGGCAACCATGGGCGATACCGCGCCCGGCACATGCGGCATCAATTCATGATAAACTTTCCTGATCATCGCAATCCACATCGGACAGCAGCAGCTCGTCAACTGGTAATCCGTCTCGTGGACAATATTCCGATCAAATTCCAACGCTTCCTTGAGCGTCAAAATATCCGCAAACAGCGCTACCTCAATCATGCCGTCAAAGCCCATTTTTTTGAACGCGCTCCGCAATTTACCGGGCGTGACCGTGCTGCTGAACTGTCCTAAAAATGCCGGAGCAACCAGCGCATATGCAGGTCCTTCGCCCTCGCGTACCGCGCGGAGCGCAGGTAGGATGTCTTTGCTTGCCTGCAATTTTTTCTCATCGCAATGGTTGATGCACACAGCGCAGCCCACACATTTTTCTGCGTCAATCGCAATTCCCCTGTCCTTATTTGCCGTTATCGCATCAAACTCACAAATATTGGCGCATTCGCTCTGCTTTTGATCGTCACACCCGCAAACCCCTGTTTTCCAAATGACAGGATAATCCCCCGGATGAAGCAGGCAATCGAGCTCTTCCAGATTTTCGTTCTCCTCTGTGATCCTGCGGATTTCCTCATCCGTCTTTCCCTGCAAAGCGGCTTTTAACAGCCGTCCGTATATTTTTTTTAATTCAGCCACCGTGACCGACCCCCATTTTTCTGTTATATTCTGTCTTTTTAATCATACCAATTCCCTATTCTCAAACGCCCGCCGCAAAAAAAGAAGCCCGCGGGCTCCTTTCATCAGTCCTCAAATAACGGCGTACTGAAATACCGCTCCGCCGTATCCGGCAGTACTGTTACAACGGTTTTCCCCCTGCCGAGCTTCTTGGCCAGCTTAAGCGCCGCCGCGACGTTTGTGCCGCTCGATATGCCACACATCAGACCTTCCTTGCCTGCAAGGTCTTTTGCTGTGCGAACAGCCTCTTTATCTGTCACGATGCACACATCGTCATAAATGTCCGTATCCAGATTCTCAGGGATCAATCCGTCCCCAATGCCCATCTGCAAATGTGTGCCAATGCTCCCTCCTGAAAGGATAGCCGCATTTTCCGGCTCCACCGCCCAAATCACAATATCAGGATTCTTTTCTTTCAGCACCCCGCCAACGCCGCTGATCGTGCCTCCTGTACCCACACCGGAGCAAAACCCGTGAATAGGGCCATCCACCTGCTCCAAAATTTCCAGCGCCGTACAGTGCCTATGCACAAGCGGGTTCGCGGGATTTGTAAACTGCTGCGGCACAAACACGCGCGGATCATTGCGCTGCAGTTCAAGGGCTGTCCTCAGGCATCTGTCGATGCAGTCTCCAATATTGCCGTCATCATGAACCAGCACCACGCGCGCGCCATAATGCCTCACCAGCTTGCGCCGTTCCTCACTGACTGAATCAGGCATAATGATCACTGTTTCATAGCCTCTGACCGCTCCCACAAGCGCAAGGCCAATACCCTGATTTCCGCTCGTCGGCTCCACAATGATGGAATCCTTTTTGAGTTTTCCCTGTTTTTCCGCATCTTCAATCATATTAAGCGCTGTGCGCGTTTTGATTGACCCGCCAATATTCAGCCCTTCATATTTCACCAAAACCTGCGCGCTATCTTCTCCGCCCAGGCGGCCCAGACGTATCACAGGCGTGTGCCCCATCGCTTCAAGCACATTGTTATAAATCATGAATACATCCTCATTCCACTGATAATCACTTGATCCTTTCCTATTATATAATGGAACGCACTTTTTTTCCACGCGGAATTTTAATGTGCAAGGCTTTGATCTGTACATGCTATGATTTATAATAGAAGTAACCGTTGGAAAGGAAGAGCGTTTGAATGGACAGAACAATCCTGCACTGCGACTGCAACGCCTATTATGCCTCTGTAGAATGCCTCTCGCGTCCGGAGCTTAACCATGTGCCCATGGCAGTGTGCGGCGATCCGCAAAGCAGACGTGGAATTATCCTTGCCAAAAATGAACATGCAAAAAAATTTGGGATTGTGACCGCGGAAACTGTGTGGCAGGCCAAAAGGAAATGTCCTGAGCTGGTGCTCGTATCCCCTCATCGAGAGGAATATACCAAATACTATAAACTGATCAATCAAATTTATGCGCAATACACCAGCAAAGTAGAGGCGTTCAGCATCGACGAATCCTGGCTGGACGTGACCGGCAGCCTTCATCTGTTCGGTTCCGGAAAAGAAATTGCGGACGCACTGCGCAAACGCGTGCGTGAAGAGCTGGGGCTCACCATTTCAATCGGCGTTTCTTTTAACAAAGTGTTTGCAAAGCTTGGAAGCGACTACAAAAAGCCGGACGCAACCACAGTGATCACCCGCGAAAACTTCCGCGACGTACTCCATCCGCTCCCTGTGACAGATATGCTCTATGTAGGGAAAAAGACCGCAGCCACCCTCCACCAAATCGGCGTTAAAACCATTGGCGCGCTCGCCTCCTTAAAACGGGAAGAAGCGTCAAAGCTTCTGGGAAAATCCGGCGAGCTTGTGTGGGAATATGCAAACGGGTTGGACGAAAGCCCGGTACGCGAAACGGGAGACTCGGAGGCCGCCAAAAGCATTGGAAACGGAATCACGTTTCAGCGCAACCTCATCGGCCTGGAAGATGTAAAAGCAGGCGTTTTGATGCTGGCGGACAGCGTGGGAGCGCGGCTGCGCACAAGCGGGCTTTATTGCCAGACTGTGCAGGTGCAAATCAAAGATCCCGAGTTTCGCGTGATCTCCCGCCAAAAAACGGTCTCCCGTCCGATTCATCTGACCAAAGACCTATATGACGCGGGACTTGAAATCCTACTTTCCGCATGGGATTTAGAAAAACCGATCCGTCTGCTCTCCCTGACCGCGGCAGGACTGACTGAAAACAAAACCGGCGGACAGGTCAGCTTTTTTGACACACCGCAGCAAAAATCAGGAAAATTTGAAACACTGGAAACGACAATCGATGAAATCCGCCGCCGGTATGGCAAAAGCGCTGTCTCCTATGCCTCCATCCTCAAGACGGATATTGTATCCAAACGGGATGATACCTCCCAAAGTGAGGACGACGACACGCCTCGTTTGGTCTGAGTTCAAAAGCAAAACAAGAAACCGTATCTTGTGCGGCTGCAACGCTCAATTTCCACGCAGGGATGTTTTTGGAGGCACAAACGCGCTTTCACAGAGTGTTTTTCGACATTTACCTAGCGCATGTCAGTTGCTAGTTAACAGGAGCATTTTAGGCGATTGGCAGGCTTATTTTCCCTGTAATTACAGGTTGCCTCTCTCTTCTTTCGCCACCGAAACGCGTTTGCGTTATATGAAACTGTATCTATCACACTCGATCAGCTTGAAAGTGCAGTCCTATCCGCCTTGCGCAAACAAGCCGCAAAAAATGCTTCTGGCCGGTCAACTCCAACTGGCGAAGCGCGGGATATTTTACGGTGGTTTCACTTCCTATAGGTCATACTTA
>CAZQDA010000059.1:16590-18311 GCA_964592155.1 uncultured Christensenella sp. | reverse complement strand
AATATTATGTACCGATGAGCGCTGTTGTAACAGTTTATGACAGTGGCATGGACTCCAGCTCAATGATCTCGCAGGGCGCGAATCTGGTGGGCAAAACGATAGAAGCGAAAGTACCGGAAGAAGTCAAAGATGAAACCGGAGCGACCACGACCAAGACAAAGACTGTCACAGGCGTAGTGGAAAGCGTCGTCGTTGAAAACGGGGTGCTCCACGTGAAGATCAAGGGTAATGATACCAAGATTGCTGTTGCGTGGATTTCAAAAATCAGTGATACGCCAAAAACAGATGGCGGCGCCGGAGAAGGCGACACTGGAGAGGGCGGCACTGAAGAAAGCGCCAAGTAGGGCGAACCATTCCGTAAAGACGGAACGGCTTTGGGGCAGCATCAAAAACGAGGACAAGGAAGTCTCTGTTTCATGGTTGCCAGAATCAGCTAAGGAGAGCGGCTGACAGCCATAAGAGTAACTAAGGTTCGACATTATTTGCAATGACAGCAGAGATAATAATGAGTGCGGACAACTGACATTGATATAGATAAGTAATTAGGAGGAATCTCACTATGATGAGAGCACTATTTTCGGGCGTTACTGGCCTGAAATCACACCAAACTCGAATGGACGTAATTGGTAACAATATTGCAAACGTAAATACACTTGGATTTAAAAAGAGCGCTGCAAACTTCGCAGACCTCTACAGCGAAAGCATTTCACCGGCTTCCGCGCCGACAGCCAACCAGGGCGGCGTAAACGCGCAGCAGGTGGGCCTTGGCGTCAGCGTAAACTCGATCGTCATCAAGCATACGCCGGGCGCTGCGGAATATACAGGAAACACGCTTGACCTTGCAATCGGCGGGGACGGATACTTTGTACTGAGAACGCCGGCCGGCGAAAACTACACGCGTGCCGGAAACCTCTCTGTTTCGAGCAACGGCAGCCTTGTGAATCCGAACGGCTATTTTGTACAGTGCTATAATTCTGTTTATCAGCAGGGCGATGCGGGAAAAACAACCAGCGTAGGCCTTGACGGAAAAACGACAAAAGCATTGAACGGCTTTAAGTGGACGCAGGATGATCCTACCACGCAGATTCAGGCGTCAGGCAGCTATACGTTTAAGCTGCAGCAGGATAACACTCTTACCATGTACAAAAACGGAATCGAAATGCAGACAGGCCTCAAGGTTTATGATAACGATCCGACAATTGGAGTGACTTCATTTGTGGCTGGAAAAACTTACACGGTGGATACCGGCTTTGGTAAGATAACGTTTGAAGCGACGAGCACAACCGCTGCTGCTTCTACGGCGACAGGCATCGATGGGAAATCCACGGATGCTTTGAAAGATTTCAAGTGGACGGAAAATAAGACAGCCATTCTGGCTGCGGGAGAGGGAGACTACAAATTCACTGTGAATGCAAACGGAACGGTTTCCATGACGCTGGATGGTAATCCGCACGGCACGCCTGTCAATATCCGCGAGGTGGGAACGGCAGGGCCGGTCACTCAGTTTGATGCCGGAAAAACATATGAAATTGACACGGGCTTTGGAACGATACGGTTTACGGCCAAAGAAACCGCAACGGGCGCAGATTTCACTACTGCGATGGCGGATTTGACTGCGACGCTTAACACTGCAAATGTGAATGTGAAAAACAATGCGGTCTACGCCACAGAGCAGTTTAACAAAGCCATGAGCGACCTTGGCGGGATTCTTAACAACTCCA
>CAZQDA010000059.1:0-16490 GCA_964592155.1 uncultured Christensenella sp. | reverse complement strand
ACAGAGCAGTTTAACAAAGCCATGAGCGACCTTGGCGGGATTCTTAACAACTCCAGCATTGAGCTTACAAACAATGACACGTTCCTTGCGGGAAATACGCTTGGCGACATGATCATTGACCAAAACCTGTATGAGAATGTAACGATCAACAGCGAAGGCGCTGTCATTGCGCAGCTTAAAAATCAGGGAATTCCGAAGTTTAACGACCAGAACATCGCGGGAGCGCAGGTAATGGGCAAAGGGGAAAAAGTAGTGCTCGGTTATGTGGCGCTGGCAAACTTCTCCAATAAGGAAGGCCTTGAAAAGATTGCTGAGAACCTTTACGCATCGACCTCCAACACCGGACGCGCTACCTATAGCCGCGCGGGTGAAAATGGAACAGGCAGCCTTACACCATCTTCCCTTGAAATGTCAAACGTTGACCTTTCTGAGGAAATGGTAAGTATGATCACGACTCAGAGGGGATTCCAGGCAAATTCGAGAATCATTACGACAACGGATTCCATGCTGGAAGAACTGATCAACCTGAAACGGTAAAGGGGATTAAACTATGATTGAGGTTTCTAAAATAAGTGGTGAAAAATGCGTGATCAACGCAGAAGCCATTGATTTGATCGAAACCGTTCCGGATACGCTTCTCACTTTGGCATCAGGACGTAAAGTCCTGGTGCTGGAGAAGCCTTCGGAAATTATCGATAAAGTAGTGGCATTTAAGCAGAAGATTTATCTGGGACTTCCTAAGGTGGTCGCCAGAGGACTCGAAGAATAAAAGAGAGAAAAATGTCAACAGGGTCAGACATTTGAAGAGGTGAGCTGTTTGAATATTTCAATTTTACTTGGTATAGTGGTCGGATTTGGATTCACGGTAATCAGTATCGTTTCAGGCGGTAATATTATGAATTTCGTGGATGGAGGTTCCGTTATGATCGTTGTAGGCGGAACGCTTGGCGCAATTATTGCGTCCTATCCGATGAGCAGCCTGAAAAAGATACCGGCTTTAATCAAAATAGCGCTGAAAAAGAGCGAAATTGACTATACCAAACAGGTTGATGAAATTGTTGAAATGGCAAATATCGCCAGAAAGAATGGACTGCTGGCGCTGGAAGATAAACTGGCGGAGATTGATGACCCGTTTATTAAAAACGGGGTCATGCTCATTCTGGATGGCACGGATCCTGAGCTTGTAAAGAGCATGATGGAAACGGAATCCTATTTTGCGGATGATCGTCATAGCAGTCTGATTGAAATATTTGAAACAGGCTCTAAGGTAGCGCCTGCTTTTGGTATGGTCGGTACGCTCATCGGCCTTATCAACATGCTGAAGAATTTGTCCGACGATATGAGTTCTATCGGTCCTGATATGTCGCTTGCCCTCATTACGACGTTCTATGGCGTTATTTTAGCGAACCTGATATTCAATCCGATTGCTTCTCAGCTCCGGGCAAAAAACGTTGAGGAGCAGGTTTGTAAAGATATTATCATTGAGGGAATTCTTTCCATACAGGATGGAGAAAACCCCCGCGTTATTGAAGATAAATTGAAAACGTTTATTGCCAAAGCGGATATCGATGCGCAAAAGGGCAAAAAAGGAAAAGTGGAAGAAGAAGTAGAGGCGGAAAATGAGTAAACAGCGAAAACCAAAGCGCGAGCCGGAGGGTGCAAGCTGGATGGATACTTACGGCGATCTGGTAACGCTTCTGCTTACTTTTTTCGTCATGTTGTTCGCTTCATCCCAGATGAACGAATCAAAGTGGATACGGATTGTGGAATCCTTTACAGGAGAACCTGCGGCGTCTGTCGTGGAGCCGATCGATCCATTGAACCCAACATCGGGCTTTGCGCCCACAGATTTTATTCCCAAGGTTACGCCGAGGGACAAAACAGAAGACAAGACGGCGGAAAGCGACAGCGAGGAAGAGATGCCGTATGATTATAAGGTGCAGGCAAGCTTTAGCGATCTTTACGAGAAGCTGACCCAGTATGTACAGGACAACAATCTGGGCGGAGTAATCGCGCTGGAAAAAGACGGAGAATATATCTATATTACGGTACTGGAGGGCATCCTGTTTGACGACGGACAGGCCAACGTGCGAGATACGCAGGCAGAAGATATCCTGATTGACCTCGGGGATATGTTCAGTGAATATCTTGATAGCATTTACCTGATCGATGTAACCGGCTATACGGATAATACGCCGATTCAAACGGCGAGATATACCGATAATATGGCGTTATCGCAGGCAAGGGCGGATACGGTGGGACGGTTCATGAGCGATCACACAGGAATCACGATCAACGATTTCAAGTTGAGCGGGCGTGGAGAAGCGGATCCTGTAGCACCAAATGACACGAAGGAAAACAAACAGAAAAACAGGCGCGTGGAGTTTGAGGTTCAAAGTGCAAATATACTTCCGCGTTAACATAATAAAAAAATAAAGATTTTGAAATTAAGGGATAGGAAATAAAAAACATGAATAAAAAGAAGCTTATCATATTTATCATCGTAGGAGTTCTGGTAGCGGGCGCATTTTTCGTGTATTTCAATTTTCTGCAGCCAAAACCGGAAGAAACGGCCGAAGAGCAGCAGAAGACAACCCTTGAAGAGACCTATTATTATATTCCGGGCGATTATTTTGTAACCAATATCGAAGGGAGCCAGTCGCTTACCAAAACAAGCATTGCTCTTGCGCTGACCGGTGAAGATCAAACGGCTTTTCTGGAGAAAAATGTGGCGGTCATCCGGAACTGCGTCATTCAGGTATTGCGCAACCACACGGAGGAGGAACTCAGAGAGCCGACGTCTGTGGATACGTTAGGAACAGAAATGACGGAAAGTGTAAAACAGGCGCTTGCGCTGGAAGATTTGCAGAATGTCTATATCAGCGATTTCGTCATCCAATAGAAAAGACACAGATTAGTTATTGACAGAAATAGTTCTTAGGAGGAAGCCAGTTGGCTAATGTATTATCACAAAACGAAATCGACGAATTGCTAAATGCGCTGAACGCGGGGGAAGATATTTCGCTGGAATCCGATTCGGGTGAAGCAGTCAGCGGTGTGCGCATTTATGATTTCAGAACCGCAAATAAGTTCTATAAAGAACAAATGCGGACTTTAAATATTGTTTTTGACAATTTTGCCTATCTGCTTACCAACAGGCTGACGGGCATTTTGCATACAGTTTGTAATATAGAAGTTATTTCGGTAGAAGAGCAAAGTTTTGGCGAATTCAATAACTCGCTGCCCACTCCGGTTATTTTGGGCGTAATCGAAATGGAGCCCTTTCAGGGATCGCTTTTGATGGAACTGTCGTCAACGCTTGTATATGCCTTTATCAGCAGGCTATTTGGTGGCGCGGCGGATTATTCGCAGTCAGATAAATCATTTACTGAGATAGAAATGTCAATTGTCGAAAACATCCTGCATCAAATGATGGGAGTCATGCGGGAGGCATGGGGGAAAATAGTAGACGTGAACCCAATGCTCTCGCGGATTGAAAGTAGTTCGCAGTTTACACAGATTGCCGCGATGAATGAACCGGCGGCGATCGTAACCATGAACGCGAAGATAGACGGCATCGAAGGCCTCATTGCGATCTGCATTCCGCATATTGCAATTCAGCCGGTGGCAAAGCAATTGAGTACTGTGAACTGGACGCTTGCGGAAACAGTCAAGCAAACCAAAGGAAGCAATGGAGCGTCGGTCAAGACAATGGAAGAGCAGCTCCACAATACTTATGTCACATTGCAGGCGACGTTTAATGAGACAACTGCGCAGCTCGGAGAAATACTCAGAATGCAGGTGGGGGATGTAATTTGTTTAAATCATTCCATTAGGGATTGTATCAATGTCAATGTGGAAGCGATTCCAAAGTTTAAAGGGGTCATTGGTACGGACAATCATAAATATGCGGTGCAAATAGCGAAGATTATCAAGGAGAACGAAGACATTGAGCAATGAAGTGATGAGCCAGGAAGAAATTGAAAAAATGCTTGCAGGGGCAGGGCAGGATGCACAGCCGGAAGCAGAACTGGCAGACGGCGCGCAGATGGCTGAGCCGGAGATAGAATCTGATCCTGTTATGCAGACAGAGGAAGTTGAGCCGCCCGTGCAGGAGGAGATTGCCGATGTGCCGGTTGCGGAGCAGGAAGAGGTTTACGAGGAAACGCCTCTGCTTCCGGATGATTATCTGACTCGAAACGAGCAGGATTTGCTGGGCGAAGTCGGTAATATTTGTATGGGTACGTCCGCGACTACCATGTCTACTTTGCTTGGGCGTAAAGTGACCATTACCACGCCGGAAATATCTATCCACACAATGGATTCTTTAAGCAGGATGTATCCCGCGCCGCTTGTGTTGTCGGAAGTGCAGTATATTGAAGGCATTGACGGGAACAACCTTTTGATCCTCAAAGAATATGATGTTGCCCTGATTACAAACCTGATGCTCGGCGACGACAGCGAGGTTGATCCGGATCATATTGAATTAACGGAAATTCACATGAGCGCTATTGGCGAAGTCATGAACCAGATGGTTGGTTCATCAGCGACGGCTCTTGCGGATCTTTTGCATGAAAGGGTTAATATTTCCACGCCGATCACCAACAGGCTGACAATCAAAGACAGTATTTCATCCAAAAGCTTTTTCTCATCTGAAAATGAACCGTTTGTAAAAATCAGCTTTACACTCGACATTGAAGATGTTCTAACAAGCGAGATCATGCAGGTGATTCCGGTCAATTTTGCAAAGAATATGGCAGACATTGTCTGGAAGCAGATGCAAATAGATACAGGTATGGTAGATGCGCCTGCGGCACAGCCTGAGCCAGCCGCAGTTTCGACTGCTCCTGACCCTGCCGCTCTGGCACAGGATATTATGGCGCAGCAGCCGATTTATGCGGCGCAGCAGTTGCCGCAGCAGATGCCTGCACAACAGCAGATGCCAGTGCAACAAATGCCGCCACAGCAGCAGATGCAGCAGCCGGCCTACATGCAACAACCGGCACCCGAAAACAGCGTTATTATGGAGCAGCAGAATATTCGTGTGCAGGCTCCGCAGTTCCCAAGCTTTAATCAGGTCAGCGGAACAAGAAGCATTCCTCCACTGGAAAATATTGAAATGATTCTTGACGTTCCGATGTCTGTAACGGTAGAGCTTGGAAGAACCAAGAAGAAAATTAAGGATATTTTGGAATTTAACACAGGGTCTGTCATTGTCCTGGATCGTATTGCGGGCGAAATGGTAGATATTCTGGTAAATGGAAAATGCATCGGAAGGGGAGAGGTTGTTGTCATAGACGATAACTATGGCATCAGGATCACGGAGATCAATATGCCCGCAGCAACAGAATTGTTGTAAAGAGTAGACAGGTGAGACGACATGCAAGGGATAGCTCAAAACGGAAAAATTAAGGTGCTTGTTGTGGATGATTCGCTGTTCTATAGGACTGCAATCAGCAATCACTTGAGGAATCATCCTAAAATAGAAGTGGTTGGCACTGCGGAAAATCCATATGAAGCGCGGGACAAGATTCTGACTTTGAAACCGGATGTTATGACGCTGGATGTTGAAATGCCGCGCATGAACGGGATTGAGTTTTTGAAGATATTGATGCCGCAGCGTCCGATGCCGGTTGTGGTAGTAAGCTCAGTGGATGGAATCGTCTTTGAGGCGCTGTCTGCCGGGGCTGTTGATTTTGTGGAAAAACCTTCCGCGGCCCATAGGGAGAACATGGATGAATTCGCACGCGAAGTTGCGGAAAAGGTGATTGTGGCTTCCAAAGCGCGGTTGAAAAGCGTACAAAAGTCAGTGCCGCTGGTGACGCGTGGGCAGGAAAACATTGAGCGGAGAGGAAATTTTCGCACGTATGGGCTTATTGCATTGGGCGCTTCTACGGGAGGAACGGAAGCGACCAGTTTGTTTTTAAAGAATTTACCCGCGTCGATCCCGGGCATGGTGGTAACGCAGCATATGCCGCCGGTTTTTACCAAGATGTATGCGCAGCGCCTTGATAAGGAATGCGCTCTTTCTGTAAAAGAAGCGGAAGAAAACGATGTCATTAAACCGGGGCATGTCTATATTGCGCCTGGAGACAGGCATCTTACGGTCATAAAAACCGGAACGGTTATGAAAATTCATCTGGAGCAAGGTCCTAAAGTAAACGGGCATTGTCCGTCGGTGGATGTTATGTTTCGCTCTGTGGCTAAATTTGCGGATAAGGATACTGTAGGAATTATTATGACAGGCATGGGGTCAGACGGCGCGCAGGGAATGCTTGAAATGAAAAACAAAGGCGCCTACACGATCGGGCAGGATCAGGCGTCCTGTGTGGTCTATGGAATGCCGATGGTGGCCTACAAGATGGGAGCGGTTACAGTCCAGTCTCCGCTTGCCGATATTTCAGAAGTGCTGATTAATTACTTGAGAAAAAAATAAACCACACAGCTTTGCATAGGGTGCAAACGGGTGGTTTGATAGAAATAAAAATTAAAACTTGATGTTTTGCTGGAATGATCCGTCTTTTTGGCTGATGAATACCAAAATTTGGGCAACCGCCTCATATAGCTTTGGCGGTATGGCATCGCCGACAGACAATCCCACCAAAACGTCCGCGAGCGTTTCGTTTTTGACAACCGGTATTTGATTTTCATTCGCGGCCTCAATAATTTTTTCAGCGACATGGCCCATTCCAAGAGCGGAAATAATAGGGGCGTTGTCCTGATCGGGATCATATTTCAGGGCGGCTGCGCGTGTCTGAGGCATTTTTTTCTTCATGGGGCTGTCTCCGTTCCTAAAAGTCATTGATTCTATTATAGCATATCGTGAGGGCGAGCGGGCAGCTTAACCGCTATTTTTCAAAAGGAGTTTATAAAAAAACAGATGCAGGTATCCGGAAATATAAAAATTAATCCAGTTGATATAGGCGGATATGGCGGCGCTTCCGGAAAAACGGGCGTTTTTCAAAACCTGAAACAGGGGCAGACCGTTCAGGTGGAAGTGATAGACGTAAAAGACGGTCAGATCATCTTTCAAACGGAAGACGGTACGGTTGGAAAGGCGGAGATTCCCAATGGACAGGGCTTGGTGCCCGGGGATATGTTAGAGCTTACTGTGCTGAGTGACCGCGGAAATCAGGCATATATGAGACTCACTGCCGTAAACGGGCAGACGGTGAACCTGGAAGCGGGCGAAATGCAGGTATTCCTGATGGACAGAGGAATCCAGCCTTCGCAGGTCAATATCAATGCGGCACAACTCTTAATTAGTCATAAGATTGATCCGACGCCCGAGCGTCTTGGACAGCTGCTTCAAATCGCGATGAGATTTCCGGAGCTTCCGGTGCAAACTGCGCTTTTTATGATTGAAAACAATGTGCAGGTAAATGAGCAGAATGTAAATACGCTTATGAATTGGGCTTCCAATCATGTCCCGCTGGGGGACGCTGCAAATGAGCTTACGGGTGCATTGCAGCAAATGGTGACCCAGCCCTCGCAGGGTGGCGGAAAAGTGGCGTTTGCGGACGCATTCTTGGCGGAAGCAATGGGCAACCGTACGATCAGTGAAAATGGAGCGTTTACGCCGGGGATGCTGCGCTCGTTGGGAGAGCAGATAGCCTCTATGGGCGGTCAGGATGCGCGCACAGCGATTCAGGAGTTCGTGGCGCAGACTGTGTCCGGTGGAAAAGAGCAGGCACAGGCAACTGCGGCTCTGATTCAGGCGTTTGAAGCGGCGGGCGTGGTCGCAAAAGCTCAGGAGGGTGGACAGCCGACGCAGACAATAACGCCGGATGTCGCGCAGGCAGAAGCGGCGCAAAGCGGCGAAAATACAGCGAAAACGGGCGAAAACATTGTGGATGCAAAAAATGCGGACCAGAAAGCGGGCGGGGTGCAGGAGGGCAAGGCTCCCGTTGCCGATGCGTCACCAAAAGCAGCAGATATCAAAACGGCGCCTGCGACGGATCAGGGAACTTCGGCACAAACGGTAGTAAAGCAGGAAGCACAGCAGATTATTCAGACACTCAAAGATTTATTTGTTCCGATGAAGCAGATTCCACGCGAAGATGCGCAGGTACTGCAGGAGTCGCTGAAGGGACAGCAGCATATTGCGGATGCGGTAAGAAGCGGGATTGCGCGGTTGACGGGTGAGGAAAGCGCGTTGACGAGGCAGGCGAGCGACCTTTCGTCGCAAATCCGTATGGGAAACCAACTGGAGCATTTTTTCTACTGCCAGATACCGTTTGAAACCGCACAAAACAAAAACACGGCGGAGCTATATGTGTTTGAACGCAAGAAAGATGCTACGCAGGAGGAACGCACCAATATTACCATATTGATTGCGCTCGACACGGAGCATATGGGCCGCGTGGAGACGACGCTTGATTCGAGTCAGGAAGGGTTGTCGGCAGAAATCCGCGTGGAAGACGGCAGGGTGCAGCGTTATTTGGAAGAGGCCTTGCCGGAATTAAGGGAAGAACTGCAAGGCAGCGATTTTGCGGTAAAAGAACTGCGCGTGGGACGGATTAAAACGCCGGTTACGCCGCTCAACGCACAGCAGATGATGCAGGAAAAAGAGCCTGTTCGGATCGAAGGTATCGATATCAGCATATAAACATTGCCAAGACGCAAAAGAAGGGAAGGATGCTTGTGGCGGTTAACTTTATTAACGGACTGGGAAATATAGGGAATATCAATCAAACGCAAGGCGCGGCGCAGACATCCGGCAACATGTTTGCTGAGCTCTTGAACGGATATATGGGAATGCAGGCGGGATCGATCGGTGATTTTTCCGGCACGTCAACAGACAGCTCTTCCGCGGGCCTTTTGGGCATGGGAAACGGGATGGGCTCTATGATGTCAGGCATGGGAGGCTCTTCGGAAAGCAGCCTTATGATGATGATGCTATTGATGTTCATGGCAAGCCAGAAGGGAAATAATTCCGCTTCCTCTAATTTGATGAATTTGTTTACGGGAAACACTTCAAATTTGCAAAATAACGCGTGTCAGCATCAGTATGTGAACGCGTATGCGTCGAGCATGCAGCAGGGGATTCCAAGCTCTTCGTGGCTGGTGGCAAATCCTCCGCTCACAAACCACATCGGGGATCGCAGCCCGAATACATATCGCGCGATTCTCAGCCAGTTTGATGTGGAAAACAACGAACGTTACAGAGTAAACAAGAACGGTACGGGAGATACCTACTGTAATATTTACGCGTGGGACGCTTCCCGCGCGATGGGAGCCGAAATTCCGCACTACATTAATCCGGCGACGGGAGCTCCTGCAAATGCGGGAGACGTGGGCGCGCAGGAAACAAACGCCAATCAGGTGAACGACTGGCTCAACACATATGGAAAAACATATGGCTGGACTAAAGTGACGCCGGAACAGGCACAGCAGTATGCAAACGCGGGAATGCCGGCGGTAACCTCATGGAAAAATCCAAACGGACATGGCCATTTGCAGATGGTAAGCCCGTCGGCGGATGGAATTTATGATGAAGAGCGCGGGGTTGCGATTGCGCAGGCTGGAAAAACGGTGAAAAATTATGATTATGCTTCATCGGTCTATAGCAAAGAAACACTCCAAAAGGTAGAATATTTTGTGCATATTTGACAGAAAAAGGTAAAGTTTTATTGCACTTTCACGAAAGTATAAGTATGAGGCAGTAAAAAGACCGCAGGATGCGGCGAGAGACCAACCGGAAGAGAAAGGGAAAAAAGATGGCAACGAGTCCGATAAGTTCCTATTCAACCACTAGAATCACAGGATTGATTTCTGGGATGGATACGGATACTTTGGTAAAAAATGCAATGAAGGCCGATCAGGCGAAACTGGATAAATTATACCAGAGCAAAACAAAGCTGGAGTGGAAGCGTGATGCCTACACGGAAGTAAACAGTCTTGTTTCGGCATTTACGAATAAATTTATGAGTACGCTTTCCGCGGATAATATGTTTTCTGTGAACACCTATAAAGCGTTCAAAATCAGTATGCCGGATAAATATAAGACTTATTTTGACATTTCCGGCACCGCTGCCGCCGCAATTTCGCGGCATACGATCACCAAGACAACGCTGGCTGAATATGCCACGGTGAATGGCGCAAAATACAGAAACCGTGTGGCGGGGCTCAGCGGAACCACAAATGCCAACTCGCAGTCTGCGGTTACCGGAACCAAAAAACTAGCGGCGGACTGGCAGACGACAGAGCTTAAGGATTTGAAATACGCGGACGGATCGTCGGTGTTCACGTTCAGCAGTTCCACAGATAATCTTTCTTTCAGCGTAAACGGTCAAAGAGTCGTGATCGGTCAAGATGAGACGATGCAGGATGTGATCGATGCGGTGAACGGAAACCCGGCTGCAAAGGCCAAAATGTCTGTGACGGCTGACGGGGAGGTGCGTTTTGAAAGCACGGTGAAGGGCGCGGAGACAAAGCTTGAATTTGGAAACGTCGCAGGACCTGAGGTGTTTGGCAAAAACGGCGCGTTTGGCATTACGGATTTATCGATCAAACCCAAAAGTCTGATCAATGAAAATATGACGCTTGACCAGATTGCGGCGGCAACCGGTAAAGACTTGGGATTTGATTCAAACGGAAAAATAAGCTTTAAAATCAATGGGGAAACCTTTGAGTTCAGCAAAAGTGATACGCTCAAAGACGTGATGGACACGATAAACTCAAACGCGAACGCGAAAGTCAAGATGAGCTATGATCAGGGGCAGGATGCGTTTATGCTGCGCAGCACGGTTACCGGAGCGGGCACAGAAGTTTCCACTGAAAATGTGACGGGTAATTTCTTTGGCGACAAGGGACTAACCGCCATCAAAGAAGATACCACGACAAAATACCAGACGATTGACCGCAACAGCGACACGATCGCCTCCGCCGCGTCCAAAATGGGCGTCAATCTGCAAACAGACGAGAATGGCAAATTCAGCTTTACCGTAAACGGCGTGGATTTTTCATTCAACACGACGGATACGCTGCAAACAATGATCAATAAGGTCAATGGCGATCCCAATGCGAAGGCGAGGCTTTCCTATAGTCAGATTACGGATTCGTTTGTGTTCACAAGCAGCGAGACGGGGCGTGACGCTACGGTTACGGTTGCGAATAAAGGCAATTCAAATGCTTTTGGAGGAGATGCTTCTTTCTTTGGAACGGCAGAAGCAACCGCGCGCGGCACAGACGCAACGATTGAAATCGATGGAGAGACAATTACCCAGTCCTCCAACAAGTTTGTGCTTGACGGTATCCAGTTCGATTTAAAGGTGGCGTTTGATTCCACTGATCCGGCAAAGGATCTTGAGGCGTTATCCTTCACAGTGGATCAGGATATTGATAAAGTGGTCGACAAAGTGAAAAAGTTTGTTGAAGAATACAACAAGCTTACACAGTCTTTGCATGCGTTGATCAATGAGAAAATCGATTATGATTATTCGCCGCTTACTGAGGCGCAGCGCAACAGCGAAGACATGTCCGAAAAAGAAATCGAAAAATGGGATACAGAGGCAAAAAAAGGCATTCTGCGCAACGACAGCACGATTAATGGCATGCTTTCCAGCCTGAGAAAGAACCTGTTTGAAAAGGTTGGAGACACCGGCCTTTCTCCCAGCGATCTTGGATTTTCGACCATTGCTTACACGCAGGGGCAGTATGGCGGGCAGATTGAGTTTAACGAGACGAAATTCCGTGAAATGATGGCGAAGGATCCGGAAGCTGTGGCAACCGTGATGGCAGGAACCTCTTCCTCCACAAATGCGGAGCAAATATATGCACAGTCTGGCTTTATCAGCAGGGCATTTGACCAGATGTCGGAGTTTAAGAACACAATCAGGTCTACAAACCTGAAAAATACAAACCAGAAAATCACTGACACAAGCGAGGCGATGACGAACCAGCTTGCAAGGATGTATGAGGCTCAGGAGAGGCTTTATATCCAGTTCGCCAGGATGGAACAATTGCAGGCGCA
This sequence comes from uncultured Christensenella sp., assembly GCA_964592155.1. Taxonomy (GTDB): domain Bacteria; phylum Bacillota; class Clostridia; order Christensenellales; family Christensenellaceae; genus Christensenella. Next base: position 4,516 of record CAZQDA010000059.1, on the reverse strand, counting down.
GTTTCAGCAGCAGAGCTCGTGGCTGTCACAGCAGCTTGGAGCATTATAAAAAGCAGGAGGAAAAAATTATATGTACGCTACTGCAAATTTACATGATACATATAAAAGGGATTATGTGACAACAGCAAGTCCGCTTGATTTGGTTGTGATGCTTTATGAGGGGTGCATCAAGCAGCTTAAGCTGGCAAAGCTGGAAAAAGAAGAGAACCATCTGGATAGGGTTGCGGCTTGCCTCGAAAAGGCGGAAGAAATTATTTTGGAGCTCGTGCGCAGCTTGAACCTTTCCATATCGATGTCCAATGATTTATTGGAGCTATACCAGTTTATGCTGGATGAAATTGTGGAGGTCAGCATCCGCAAGGACATGAATCGGCTTGATCCGGTGATTGATATGCTTTCCACACTTTCCGGCGCATGGTCGGAAATTAAAACCAAGGCCGAAGGCAGTATGTACCAAAGCGAAGAAGGTTAATAAATATGGAAAAACTACTTCAATTGTGGCAAAGAAAAGCGGATCTGCTTGCGGATTACCTTGACGCCACCCAAAAAATTGCCGATGAGCTGGGTAGGGAGAAAGCTGACGAGCGGCTGCCGGAAATTGAGCAGCGGGTGGAGCAGCGCGCGGTGATCATTCAGGGAGTTTCCGCCGTAAGCAGAGAGATTGCGGGGGAAGGCGGCGGAGCGCTTTCGCCGCAGGATAATCAAAAACAAGAATGGCTGTGCGGCGAGCTTTTAAAACAGATTCAGGCAGTGGAAGACAACAACGCAAAAATATTAAATGATATGATGCAGGATTATCGCCGGAAAATGGATAAAACGCAGAAGTCCATCAGCACAGTGAATGCCTATAGCCAGCAGATGCAAGGGTCGGAATCCGTTTCCGGCGGCGCGCTGTTTGACAGGACGAAGTAGGAAGCAGATGGTATAGGGCAGGCCAAAACAGAGAAATTGAGATCAAATGAAAATACAAAACATAAACGCAGTGCCTATGGAGGCGCTTTCCAGAAACGAACTGGAGGAAGTCGCGGATCTCGCAGGAGGGGAACGCGTTTTTCGCAGTCGTTTAAACTCTGAATCTAAGTCAGCCTACCTCAGGCATGTGGAAGAATTGATCGGCGACATAGAAAAGCAGGGCAAAAAGCTTGGCGAGCGCGCCGATATGGCAGAGATGCAAAAATATAGAGGGATGATCACACAGCTTTTAAATGAGACGGTGAGCAACGGGTTTGCTTTTCAAAAGGAAGGGACCATTGGAACCAACGGACGCAACCGTATGTTCGCGATGATTAAGACCGTCAACGAGAAGCTGGATGGAATGACAAAAAAAGTACTGGAAAACGAGAAAGATAATATTAATCTGCTGGATGATATTGACGATATACGCGGGCTTTTGGTGGACATGTATCTTTGAGTTTTGCGTAGCGACGGACGGAGGAAGCATGCAGTTAAAGGATCAGGAATTTTTTCGCTTACGCGACTATATGTATCAAAACTTCGGGATTAACCTGAGCCAGAAAAAGGCGTTGATTGAAGGCAGGCTTTCGAACACGCTTAAGGAAAAGGGGTATCCTGATTTTAGTGCGTTTATCGATCATCTGGAAGCCGATAAAACAGGAGAGGATATTTCTTTGGTTGTCACGAAGCTGACGACCAATTTTACCTATTTCATGAGAGAGGAACAGCATTTTGATTTTATGAAAAATGTTGCTCTTCCGGAAATATTACCGACGATCAGAGACAAAAACCTGTGCATTTGGAGTGCGGGCTGTTCATCCGGAGAAGAACCCTATTCTATTGCGATGTTTTTGGATGAATACTTTGGCGGAAACAAGAAAGGGCTTGACACCAAAATTCTTGCGACGGATATTTCAGATAAGGTTTTGCGCAGCGCCCACAGGGGTATTTATCAAGAAGAGCGTATGACCAAAATGCCTTCGTCCTGGTATCAGAAATATTTTAAAAAGCTTTCGGACGAGGAATATGAGGTGAAACCGCAAATCAGGGAAGAGGTTATCTTCCGCAAGTTTAATTTGATGGAGCCAACGTTCCAGTTCAAAAAGAAGTTCCATATTATTTTTTGCAGAAATGTTATGATTTATTTTGATGCGCAGACAAGAACCAGGCTGGCACAAAAGTATTATGATTGCTTAAATCCGGGAGGGTATTTGTTTATCGGGCTTTCTGAAACGCTGATCAACAGCAACACAAGGTTCGACTATGTGAGGCCCTCCATCTATAGAAAGGGTTGAGCCGTTGAGCATACAAAACGTACAGGCGCGGGTTGCGGAGATTGAATCGAGAATTCAAGGGTTAAAGCAATCTGTTTCTGATAAATTTCAAACTATATTGGGAGAAAAGCTAGGTCAAAACACAGAGCAAACCGCGCAGATAACGCAGACCGGTACTGCTGAGGATCAGGATACGCTCACGGCGACGGGCATCTATTACGATCAGACAAACCAGCAGTCGGCGCTCACAGGGCGTTATTGCATCAAGTGCGGCACACCGGAAACTGCTTACACAGGGTATGGCGCAACTTATACGGGCTCGGTGGATACGAGCGACGGTATGCTGGAGAAAGCCTCTCCATATATGAGTATTATCACCGAAGCGTCCCAGAAATATGGCGTTCCGGTCAACCTGATTATGGGAGTGATCAAGGCGGAATCAGATTTTGATAATAATTGCGTTTCAAGCGCCGGCGCCAAGGGGCTTATGCAGATTATGCCGGTTAACGCACAGGAATTTGGCGTGACGGATGTGTTTGATCCGCGGCAAAATATTTTTTGCGGAACAGACGAAATTGCACGGCATTTAAAGACTTATAACGGCGATACAAAGCTTGCGCTCGCGGCCTACAACACCGGGCCTGGAAATATTGCGAAAAGAAACGTTACCAGCAGCAGCAGTCCGGAATACCTGACGGTTCCGCAGTCGGTAAGAGATTATGCGGACCGTGTCTTAAGATATGCAGGACTTTCGGTCTCCATATAATAGTGAGGAGGATGCAAGATGCAGACGACCCAATCTTATATCGTAAAACAACCAATTCATGATGAAAACAGCCAGATATTTGCCTACGAGGTAATGTATGTAGAAGAAGAGGCCAGCCTCGGCCCGGTGGGGGATACAGCCTCGGCGGGCGCGATTGAAAGCCTGCTGACCCAATTTGAAAGCGACGGTTTTCTGGAAGGGAAAACGGCGTTTATTCACTTTACTCCAAATCTTTTATACCGCAATGTGCCTAAGATTTTTGCGGCGGACAAACTTGTGATTCAAATTGATGAAGAGGTTCTTCTGATTCCGCTGGCATTAAAATTGATCAGCAAATACAGAAAAGAAAATTACAAAGTGGCGCTGCGCGACTTTGAATTTAACAGCAGATATTTGGGCGCGATTGACAGTGTGGACATGATTAAGCTGAATTTCAGCGGCGGACGGATTGACTCGCATGAGAGCATCACGGAAGTTGCAACCAGGCTGGGAAAAACAATTATCGCTTACAATGTCAACGACGAAGCGTCTTTTAAGGCTGCGAAAGAGCTCGGAATCAAATATATGCAGGGATCGTACCTGAGCACGGTGCTGCCTGAAAAGGTTCACCACATGAACCATTTGCAGAGCAACTTTTTCCAGTTGATGATTGCGGTAAATAAAGAAGATATTGACTTTGATGAAATCGAACAGCTTGTCGCAAGGGACGTTACCCTGACCTATGCGCTGTTTAGGCTTGTAAATTCAGCCTACTTTGCTTTGCGCAACAAGGTGGAATCGGTTCATCAGGCGCTCGTTATCTTGGGAATCGGGCAGCTGAGGCAATGGATTTACCTGATGAGTTTTCAGCCGGACGCAAATATTCCTTCTGAGTTTATCAAGATTTCCTTTATGCGCGCGAATTTTTGCGCGGAGCTTTTGCCGCTTGGCAGGGATATACCGATTTCCAAATCGGAAGCTTATTTAATGGGCATGTTTTCCACCCTGGGATCGCTTATGGATATTCCGCTCGAGCAGGCGCTTCGGGAGCTTAATATTTCCGAGCACGTTGTGGAGGCGCTTGTGCAAGGAACCGGACGTGCGGGCTTGCTCTTTAATCTGGTGCTCGCCTATGAGCAGGGGAACTGGATTGCGATGTCCAATAACGCAGAGGAGCTGGGCATTCCGGTGCATGTGATTTCACAGAAATATTTTGAGTGCATGGACATGGTAAACCAGATTTGGACAATGCTGGCCGCAGCAACCACCGAGGAAGGAAAATAGGCAAAAAAGGCCAAAGATTAAAATGTGTTAAAAAACGGAAAAAGGCTAAAGTTTTAAAATAGCGCGACGATAATAAAAAACAGAGAACGGAATTCTCTGTTTTTTGTTTCTTGCACATCCTAGGCAGATGCAGGCGATGAAACGCAGAGGCGTTCCGCAATCAAAACAAATCAAAACGGCAAGATGCCAAAAAAAGAATCAGGAGGATTCAAAAATGAGAATTCAAAACAACATTATGGCTCTAAACACACAGCGCCAG
>CAZQDA010000058.1:0-18521 GCA_964592155.1 uncultured Christensenella sp. | reverse complement strand
AGGCGTGGAGTCGGCGCTCGTGTACGAGAATCCGTATGAGCTTCTGGTGGCGACGATTCTGGCGGCGCAGTGTACGGATGTGCGCGTCAATATCGTAACGAAAGAGCTTTTTAAGCGGTATCCTTCGCCAAAGGAGCTTGCGCAGGCGGACCTTGCGCAGGTTGAAGAATACATCAAAACGTGCGGGCTATACAAAAACAAGGCGAAGAACCTGATTGCGTGCGCACAGCGCCTGATGAGCGAATATGGCGGCGTAGTGCCGCACACCGAGCAGGAGCTTACCACGCTTGCGGGCGTGGGGCGAAAGACGGCGAACGTGGTACTGGCGTTTGCATTCGGCCTTCCGGCTTTTCCGGTGGATACGCACGTGAAGCGCGTCTCAAACCGGATCGGGTTTGCGCACTCAGATGATCCGGACAAGGTGGAGCAGCAGGACAAAAAAATCATTCGGAAGGAAGACTGGTCACAGGCGCATCACTGGCTGATTTGGCATGGCAGAAGGGTGTGCAAGGCGCAAAAGCCCTTATGCGAAACGTGCTGTATTAGCGACCTGTGCCCTTATTATGCGGAGAATAAATGATAGTAGATAAAGTAAGCATTTTCATAAAGGCGGGCGACGGCGGCAATGGCGCGATTTCGTTCCGTAGGGAGAAATACGTGAGTGCGGGCGGACCGGATGGCGGCGACGGCGGCAACGGCGGCAACGTTGTTTTTGTTGCGGATGCGGGCATGCGTACGCTGATGGATTTTCGCTACCACAGAAAATTTAAGGCGGAAAACGGCGAAAACGGCAAAAAGAAAAATATGCGCGGGAAAAACGGCGAAGACTTGATTGTCAAAGTTCCCGTGGGCACTGTGATTATCGATAAGGAAACCAAACGAATTGCCGCAGACGTGCGCGACGGGGACGGGATCATCGTCTTAAAAGGCGGCGCGGGCGGCAAAGGAAACGCGCGGTTCACAAACTCGGTGCGGCAAACCCCAAGATTTTCCACGCCGGGCAAGAAAGTGCAGCAGCGTGAGATTATTCTGGAGCTCAAATCGATCGCGGACGTGGGGCTTGTTGGATTTCCGAACGTGGGAAAATCGACGCTGCTTTCCGCGATGACTTCCGCAAAACCAAAAATAGAGAATTACCATTTCACCACGCTGGCGCCGAATCTGGGCGTTGTGAAAACCTATGATTATGATTTTATTCTGGCCGACATTCCGGGCCTCATCGAGGGAGCGTCGGAGGGAGCAGGCCTCGGGCATGACTTTTTGCGGCACATTGAGCGTACCCGGATGATTGCGCATGTGCTTGATATGGCGGGCAGCGAAGGGCGCGATCCGCTTGATGATTATGTGAAAATACGCGAAGAGCTTAAGCGTTATTCTGAAAAGCTGGCGGAGCGTCCGGAAATCGTGGTTGCGAACAAGGCGGATATTCCGGAGGCGGAGGAAAACCTGAAGCGGTTTCAAGCGGCGTATCCGGATAAGCAGGTATTCCTGATTTCCGCGGCGGCGCGTACAGGCATCGACGAGCTGCAGCTTGCGATGACGCAGGTGCTGAAAACCCTGCCGGAAGAGCAGGTGATCATGCAGGAGGGTGTGATTGAGGAGTGGCAGATGCAGGATGCGGAGCTGACGCTGGAAATCAGCCGAGCAGACGACGGCATACTGGAAGCCAACGGATCGCTGATCGAAGAGATTTTCTCGCGTATCAATCCGGATGAGCCGGACTCCATGCGCCATTTCCACAAGCTTTTAAAGGACATGGGCGTGCTGAAAAAGCTCGTGCAGGCGGGCGCGAAGGACGGAGACACGGTGCGGCTTGACGGAGAGGAATTCGACTTTGTGGAATAGGCTTGCCGTAGGCGGACAAGAGGAAATAATGAGATGAACCAATCAAAGCGGTGGCGTATATTACGCGACATGAAGCGCATTTTGAGCGCGGCGGCGGTGATCCTAGTGGTGATCGGGATTTGGCTGTGGAATTATTATGGTCAGGTTGTGACGGAATGCTACGTGCTGTGGTTGAGCGCGCTTGGCGTGCTGGCAGCCGGCGCGTGCGTTAATATGGGGATTACTGCGGAAAAACGGCGCGCGGTGAAGCGCGTGCAGCAGGCGGGCGGGTTCGGACATATCCGAAAAGAGGAAGATTCTGACAAATTCAGGCATAGACACAGATAGGGATTTTGATATGTTGACAAGCAAACAACGGGCAAAGCTGCGCGGTATGGCGCAGGATATGGAACCGATTATCCACATCGGAAAAGGCGGCATTACGCAGAACCTTTTGACACAGGCGGACGACGCGCTTAAGGCGCGCGAGCTGATTAAGGGAACGGTGCAGCAAAACAGCGAGCTGGACGCGCGGGAGGCCTGCGACGAATTATGCGCGCAGCTCGGAGCGGACGGCGTGAGCGTACTTGGACGTAAGTTTGTGCTTTACCGCGAATCTGTAGACAAGAAGAAGATAGAGATTTGAGAAGATGGAATACCTGATGACCGCGCACCAGAGGGTGCAGCCGGATTTCCGGCGAAAGAAGGTAGGAATACTTGGAGGCACCTTTAATCCGCCGCACAGCGGGCATGTTGACATGGCGGAGCATGTGAGGGATGAGTTTGCGCTTGACGAGGTGTATCTGATGCCGTGCGGAACGCCGCCCCATAAGACGGAAGACCTTGCGCCCAAACAGATGCGTTACCAGATGACAAAGCTGTGCGCGCAGCAGGGCAAAGATGTGGGCGTGCTGGATATTGAGGTAAAGCGCAAAGGATACTCTTTTACCTCTGACACCATGTGCGAGCTTGCGCAAAAAAACCCGCAGGCGGACTATTACTTTATTGTGGGTGCGGATACGATTTTTGAATTGTGTACCTGGCACAATTTTGAAGAGCTTTTAAAACTGACGCGGTTTATCTGCGTGCGGCGGGAGCGGAACGACCTGATGAAGCTCTCGGCTGAGATTGCGCGGCTGAAATGGGATTACAGCGCACAAATTTTCTTGTCGGAATATACAGGGCTTTTTGTAAGCTCGTCTTATATCAGAAAAAGGTTAAAACAGGGACAAAGCGTGGCAGGGCTCGTCCCCAAAAATGTGGAGGAATACATCATTGCAAATGGATTATACAGGTGACCGTGAAGGAATACTCGCTTTGCTCGCGGAGAATGTCAAAGGGGAAAAATTTGAGCATTCTCTGGGCGTGGAAGAAACAGCCCTTGCGCTTGCCCAGTGTTATGGGGTGGATAAGAGCAAGGCAGGGCTTGCGGGGCTGCTGCATGATTTTACCAAGCAGAAAGACAACAAGGAGCTCGCGGAAAAATATGGGATTCCTTACCTGACGGAAAAGACTCTGCACGGACATACGGCGGCGGCGATGCTCAAGGAAAAGGGATATGTGACGGAGGAAAGCGTGCTCGACGCGATCCGCTGGCATACCACGGGCAGGCAAAGCATGACCATGCTGGAGAAGATCGTTTATATTGCGGATTACATCGAACCAAACAGGGATTTTGAGGGTGTGGAAACGGTCAGGAAGCTGGCGTTTACAAACATTGACAAAGCGGTTTTGGCAGGGCTCAGGCAGTCGATTGAAGAGATCGTGGAGAAGAAAAGCCTCATCGATATGGATTCGGTGGGGGCGTACAACTATTACCGGAACTTATTTCCGGGGGAGGAAATTTGATGGTGGAGATTTCGGAACGGGCAAGACAAATTGCGGAAATACTGGACAACAAGAAGGCGCAGGACATCGTGATTCTGAAAGTTGCGGATATGACGATCATTTCAGATTACTTTGTGGTTGCGAGCGCTCCAAACACGTCGCATGTGCAGACGCTTGCGCAGGAAGTGCAGTTTAAACTGAGTGAAGAGGGCGTAAAGCCGCTGCGCGTGGAGGGCGAACGCGAGGGACGCTGGGTGGTCATTGACTACGGCGATGTGCTGGTACACATTTTCCACAAGGAAGAGCGCGAGTTTTATCAGCTCGAGCGTTTGTGGAAAGTGGAAGGGAATTTCTGTGATTTTTCCGCAGAGCAGGAAAAATAAGAGAACGCCATGGGTATCTTCGCTTTTATCGGCCTGATCCCGCCGTTTTGCCTGATATGGATATTCCTTCTATTGTTGGCATATTTTGCGTTTTTGTATCCGATATCACGATGGCTGGGGATTCAAAAAGAGGATTTGAAAGGCGGATCGTTTGCCGGCGTACTTTTTCCTGCGTGGGGAATCGGAATCGCATCGGTTTACCTTTCCCATATCGCGATGCTTTTTATAAGCGCGGGCATTCCTGTGTTGAACAGAGCGCACAGCGAATGGGGCATCACAGACGACCTGATTGGAAACGCGGTTTTATATGCGTTATGCCTTTCCGCCGTATATTGCGCGTTCCTTTCACTGGATTATCTTGCTTTAAAAGTGACGATTGCAGATGAGAAAAAGAGAAAAAATCTTTTCAGGTGGCTGATTGGATTTTCTTTTTTATTGATGTTTTTGGCGCCGCTTGTGTTGGTGGGGCTGTTTTGATTTTGATACAAACCATGCAGCACCTGAGCGGCGACGGCTTTGCGCGCGGCTTGCGAGCGAAGGATAAACTTTTCGCGGATTATTTCTTTTTGTGCTGAAAGCCATACGCCATTTTGGCAAGAAAGCTGTCCGGCATAATTTTGGAAAAGAAACGGGCGGCTTTCATGACGGCCCCCGGAACGATGACAGTTTTTCCGGCGAACATCTTTTTCAGGGCATAGTCCGCAACATAGGAAGAGGAAAGGCCGGAAAGGCCGAACTGCGCGCCCGCGGTCTCATTAAACTCCGTGTTGACAGGCCCTGGGCACAGCGCGCTCAAAAAGACATGCTTTCCCGTCCTGCGCAGCTCTTCGCGCACCGCGAGCGTCATGCGCAAAACATACGCCTTTGACGCATAATAAGAAGAAAACAAAGGACCCGGCATAAACGCGGCGGAAGAAGCCACGTTTAAAATATAGCCGTGGTCTTTTTCCATGAAATCAGCCAAAAACAGCTTCATCAGGATGTGGACGGAAATAATATTCAGATCAATCATATTGATTTCTTTGAAAAGGTCGGTTTGGTCAAAAGCGCCGAACACACCATAACCGGCATTGTTGACGAGCACGTCAATCTCCTGACCGCGCGTCTCCTGATAGAGCCGCATACATTCTTCTTCTTTGGAAAGATCGGCAGTAATGATCTGCACATCTGTTTTGAGTTCATTTTTAAGCTCCAAAAGCCTGTCTTCGCGACGCGCGGTGATGATAAGGCCATACCCGCGTTTGCTTAAATTCCTTGCGATATCCCGCCCGATGCCGGAGCTTGCGCCTGTGATGAGTGCCTTCATAATTTGAACCTGCCTTATCAAAATTTATCTCTCTATTATACCATGTTTTTTTATTTTGTAACGCGGTTGTGCGCTGTTTTATTTGAGTGTTTGGTGAGGGAGGGGTATAATAAAAGCAATGGGCAGATGAAAGGGATAAATCACATGAAAAAACAAATCGTGGCGGGGTTGCTGGCAATCCTGCTTTGCGTCGGCCTGCTATCCGGCTGCGCGTCGCAGGGTAAGCAAGAAAATGCTTCGGCCTCCCCTGAGGCAGTTCAGACAAAAGCCGCTTCTCCAACGGCAGCGCCGAGCGCCTTGCAGAGTGCGGAGCCTACGCCCGCGCCGACTCCTGAGCCGACTTTAACACCCGATCCCACGCTCAAAAGCGGCGTGCAGAGCGAAGAGGTCAGAAAGCTGCAGCAGCGTCTTGCGGAGCTTGGCTATTTAAACATAGAGGAATATACAGACAAATACGGCCCGGCGACAGAGCGTGCTGTGAAGCTGTTTCAGCGGCAAAGCGGATTACCCGCAGACGGGATTGCGGGAGTGCAAACGCTTGCGGGTGTTTACGCGGAGGACGCAAAAAAATGTGAACTGCCGCTCGCGGGCGTGAAGATCGGGATCGATCCGGGGCATCAGGCGCAGGGAAATTCAGAGAAAGAGCCGGTTGCGCCCGGGGCATCCGAGCAAAAGGCAAAGGTGTCGTCCGGCGCGGACGGACGCAACACAGGCACGCCGGAATACAAAATAACGCTGGCGGTGGGGCTTAAACTGAGAGACCTTCTGGAGGAAAAAGGCGCGGAAGTGGTGATGACGCGCGAGTCGTCGGAGGTGAATATCTCCAACAGTGAGCGCGCGACCATGATGAACGACGCGGGTGTTGACCTTGTGATCAGGCTGCACTGTGACGGGGTGGACGATTCCTCTGTGCGCGGCGCGCTGATGCTGGTGCCGGTGGGCGGTTATGCCAAAGGATTTGAGGAACAGAGCGCTGCGGCCGGAAAGGCGATTTTAAGCGCGTTTGTGAAAGAGACGGGAGCAAAAAACCGCGGGATCATGGAGCGCGACGATCAGACGGGATTCAATTGGAGCACGGTTCCGGTTTGCAATATGGAGATGGGATGCCTATCGAACGGAAGCGAGGAAGAGCTTTTGATTTCAGACGGCTATCAGCAGACATGCGCGCAGGGTGTATGCAATGGCATTATGAACTATTTTGGCGCGTGAGCGGCGGAAATTTAAAATTTATTTTGGAGGAATGGAATGAAGAAAAGAATTTTAGGGATATTACTGGCAATCATACTGGTTGCTTTTGTTTTTGCAGGCTGCCAGGCACAGCCGGCACAGCAGCCTTCGGTTCCGGCTGCGGAGCAAACGCAGAGTGCCGCCCCGCAACAATCGCAGGCCGCGTCAGCAAGCGTACAGGCAACGCCCGAATCAAGCGCGGAAGAGGACACTTCCAAGGCTACCTATAACCACGACCGCCTGCAAAAGCTGGAAGGCGGTTTTACAGATACAATCGAGGCTTATGCGCAGGAGCAGGGGCTCACTGTGGAAGAATTTCAGGCGCTGTGTGAAAAGGCGGCGGCAGACATGACAGGCGAGGAGCTTGCGAAGATGAACGCAATCAGGAATAGGCAGATTGTTCCTGACGAAAATACGCTGATGCAAAAGGTGATTACGACCTACGACATGAACAAATACCTTTCCGGCGAATATAAAACGCCCAAAGGTTTTGTATCCGCATGCGCGGACGTGAAGCAGTACAAGACCACGCAGGACATGTATTACGGACTGCGGCTTGATTACGAGGGCACATATTTTAAGCCGGAGGGGGAGAGCTACGCGGTGATTCGTTTTTATGCCACGAACATCGATCAGGCGGTGATTCCCAAATCACCGGCAAACGGCGGCACAGTGGAAGATCCGTATCCCTTTGGAGGCGCGGGCTTTACCACAGGCACCAATGGACGGTGGGGTTCGCCGGAATGGGTGATGAGTGAATTTACGGTGCTTGTGGACGGGGCGCAGTTGTTTGAAGTAAGCGAGGATGGCACGGAAACCCTGCGCGGCGTTTATACGGCGGAGGCGGGGCAGTTTGTTCCGGTTGGAGAATAAAAAGGATGGAAATCAAAAACGGCCTGTATGCGGTCTATCAGGGAAAGGAATACAGGGCGGCAAAGGCGGAAGGCGGCGTGAAGCTGATTGCAGAAGGACCAGATGCGCCGGAGGGATTCCAGAAAACGCCGTACCACAACTTTACGAAAACAGTGAAGCGGGAGGAAATCACAAAGCTGGAGCTTGTGAAAAGCTATGCGGCGTATGGCGGCGGGCGGTTTGAAATCGCGGATAAGACGGCGCAGGGCATTGTGATCGCGACATCAGATGAAGCGGTTGCCCGCAGACTTGGGATGCGGCGGATGGATAGAATGGATTACCGCATGGAAATTCCATGGCGGGAGGCAGAGGCAATCACAGAATCGCGCAGGGAGATAGAATAACGTGTCGTGCGGCGGATTTCCGCCGCACTTGTTTTCATTAGGGCGGAATGTTATACTAAAAAAAACGGCAAAAAGGGGTTTTTGATATGGGAAAGGTGCTTGAAACGGCGCTTGCGGCAAAGGCTGCAAAAGCGGTCATGAACAACCTGACTACGCTTGAGAAGAATAAAATACTCGTGGCGATGGCAAACGGGCTTTTGTCCAATACGGAAGAAATCATGAAGCAAAATGCGGTTGATGTGGACGCGGCGCGGGAAAAAGGACGCACTGCGGCGCTGATTGACCGCCTTGCGCTGGACAAAAAGCGTATACAGGATATGGCGCAGGGCTTGCGCGACGTGGCGGAGCTGCCCGACCCTGTGGGCGAGATCGTCCACGCGGTGCGCCGCCCGAACGGCCTTAAAATTGCGAAGAGGCGTGTGCCGATGGGTGTGATTGGAATCATCTATGAGGCGCGTCCGAATGTGACGGCGGATGCGGTGGCGCTGTGCATCAAAACATCCAACGCGGTTGTTTTGAAGGGCGGCAGCGAAGCGATCCATTCCAATAAAGCGATTGCGGACGTGCTGATCCGCGCGGGTGAAGCGGCGGGAATGCCCAAGGGGGCGGTGGGTCTCATCACGGAAACATCGCGTGAATCCGTGATGGAAATGATGAAGCTTTCCGGCGTGATCGATGTGCTGATTCCGCGCGGCGGCGGCGGACTCATCCAGTCTGTCGTGCAAAACGCGACGATTCCGGTGATTGAAACGGGAACCGGAAACTGTCATATTTTTGTGGACAGAACGGCGGATTTTGATATGGCGACCGCGATCACCGTCAATGCGAAGACAACGCGTCCGGCGGTGTGCAACGCGGCGGAGAGCCTGCTTGTGCATGCGGATATCGCAAAGGAATTTTTGCCGGTGGTGTTTGCCGCGCTCAAGGAAAAGAGGGTGGAGATCCGCGGGTGCGAGGTCAGCCAGAAATATGGCGCGCAGCCCGCGAGTGAAGAGGATTATGACACGGAATATCTGGATTACATTATTTCCGTGAAGGTTGTAAGCGATGTGGATGAGGCGATCCGCCACATCAATGCGCATGGAACGGGGCATTCGGAAGCGATCCTTACCAACGATTACCGCAATGCGGAAAAGTTTAAAGACGAGGTGGACTCGGCTGCGGTGTATGTGAACGCGAGTACGCGGTTTACGGACGGATTTGAATTTGGATACGGCGCGGAGATCGGAATTTCGACGCAAAAGCTTCATGCGCGCGGACCGATGGGGCTTGAAGAGCTGACTACGATTAAATACGTGATTGACGGCGACGGGCAGATCAGATAAACGGCGGGAAAATGGCATGAAGAAAATTGCGGCGGTTTTGCAGGATGACGGACGCAGGTTTTTGATACAAAATAAAGGCGCAATCATCGCCGCTTTTGTGTTTGCTGTCGTTTGCTATGGCTTTATGCTCACGCATTTTACCATTGGCATCGATGAAGAGACATGGATCATGAACACAGACCCTGAACTGATCAAAAATGTTTGGGTGCAGCAGGGGCGGTTTGGGCTTTTTCTGTTTGACAGCGTTGTGACGCCTATGGGCGGGTATATCCCGTTTTTTTCTGATTTTTTTGGCGTGGTGCTGTGGACGGCGGCGGGCGTTTTATTTGCGTTTTGTGTGACTCTGTTTTGGGGTGAGTTCAGCCGCTTTTCGGTTTTTGTTTTTTGCGCGATGTTTCCCTCGGTGCCGCTGGCGGCTGGGGAGATACTTTCTTTTTCTATGTTCAGTTTGCAACAGGGGCTTGCAATGCTTTTGGCTGCGTTTGGGGTTTTGTGCATTTTTCTGTATTTCAGGCTCAAGGCGCGGGGGCTGCTCGCGGCTGGCGCGGCGCTGGCGCTCGTGGCCACTTCATTTTATCAGGCATTTGCAGGCGTCTTTTTAACGGCGCTGGCGGCATACGCGCTGATCTGTGTACTGCGCGAAGAAAAGCCGCGCTATGCTGTGATCATGAAGAACGTTTTGTGGGGTTTGTGCGCGGTTGCGGTTGGCGTGGGGATTTATGCGCTGATGAACGCTTACCTCACGACCTATGTGGCGCCGGGCGGGCAGGGATATTTGAGCGACGGATTGATTGGATGGGGAAATTCGGACAATCCGCTTTTGATCACGATACGAAATTCGGGAGCGGTACTGTTTGGAGTAAAAACATATGGCGGCAGTGTGATTTTGGCGGTCACGACGCTTTTTTTGATTTTTACAGGCGTATGCGTGGCTCGTAAAAAAGGCGGCAAACATAAGGCGTTGCTGCTTTTGGCGTGTATGCTGCTGCTGGTTTCTCCCTTTTTTATGGCATTGCTGCTCGCTCAGCCTGCTGTGATGGGGCGCACGCTGCTTGCGCTGCCCTTTGCGATGGGCATAGAACTGTTTCTGGTCGTCAACCTTGTGAGAAAAACACGGATACTGCGCGTGGTCCTGAACCTTGTTGTGTGTGTGCTTCTGCTCATGAACGCGGGGTATATGAACCTGATGTTTTTCAATGGGTATCTGGTATATGAGAAAGACAAAGCGACAAGCGCGCAGATGATGGAACGGGTGAGCGCGCTTGGATATAATCGGGCGGAAGCTCCGGTGATCTTTGTAGGGAAGCTTGACCGGTCGTTTGAGCCTGTGCCCGACAGTTCGGTGACGGGTTCCTTTTTCAGCTGGGATGGTGGGAACAATGGAAGATTGTTTGAGTTTTTCAAAATAGCAGGCTATCCGATTCTTCCCTATACCCGGGATCAATTTGTGCAGGGGGTGCAAAACGCTGCGGATATGCCCTGCTGGCCGATGGAGGGATCGGTTCAAAAGATCGGAGACTGCATCCTCATTAAGCTTTCCGAGCCGGACGAAGCATGGTATGGATTGAATATCATGCTATCGACAGGAGAAAAATAGATTTCTCAAAATAAAGAAAATGGGGTTTGAAAAATCATGAAAACAGCGTATATGAAAGCGCCTTACCAGTTTGAGCTTAAGGATGTGGCGCTTAAAGAGCCGGGCGAGGGAGAGGTTTTAATCAAGATCAAGGCATGCGGATTTTGTGGATATGACAACATTCTGGCGAGCTATGCGGCGCAAGAGTGGCAGCCGTTCGGACATGAGTTTTCCGGCGTGGTAGAGAAAACGGGAAAGGGCGTATCGCGGCTGAAAGCGGGCGACAAGGTTGCGCTGGAAACGTCTATTTTTGATCCGGCGGCGGCGTGTTCGCTCAACGGGCGGGTAGACCTGAGCATGGACGGGCCGAACTTTATGTCCGGAGGCAGACAGAGCATGGGCTTTTCCGAGTATGTGATTGCGCCTGAGGTTTTGTGCGTTCCGTTTGACGGTTTATCGTTTGAAGAGGGGGCTTTTTTGGAGCCGCTGGGCGTGGCGATTGACTTTGTGATGACAGCGGATATCAAGATGAACGACGACGTTTTGGTGCTGGGGCTGGGGCCGATCGGGCTGATGGCGCTGCAAATGGCAAAAAGATGCGGCGCACGCAAGATTTATGCGGCGCAGCGTTCCGGCGCGGATAAGCGCATCGAGCTTGCGAAAAAATTCGGTGCGGATGAAATCATTTATACAGACAAAGAAGACCTCACGAGCTATCCTTTTGAAAAGGGAGGGGTGGATAAGGTGCTTGTTTCCTCGCCGCCGGCGACCATTGACGCGGCGACGCGCGTGTGCAACGCGGGCGGCATCGTGTCCTTTCTGGGGATCAGCTATGGGGAGGGCGCGGCGATGACGCTCGACTCAAATGTGGTACACGGAAAAAAATTACAGGTGCGGGCTTCCAACGCGATTCCGGCGCTGTATTTTCCGAAAGGAATCGATCTTTTGAAAGCGGGCATTGTGGACGTGTGGCCGCTGATTACGCACCGATTTTCACTGGAAAACATCGGCGAGGCGCTGAACGCTTACGCAAACGACCGAAAAAACAGTGTGAAAGCGATGATGCTGGCAGAATAAACGGACAAAAAAATCCCGCGGCTATTTCCGAATCGCCGCGGGATTTTTTGACTTCTAATTTTGAGAGCCCTGCACGAACGGAACGTCGGTGGGGACGTCTTCCGTCCGCCAGTTATCCGTATTGGGGATGCTGTCCGGCTGGACCTGTGAACGCTCTTCCGGCAGCGGGGCAAGCACGAGCTGCTTGCGGATGGCCGCGGTTTGCTCGTCGTCTATCGATCCGTCGCGGATGACGCACTCCGTACCCGGCGCGATGTGGTACCACATCCATTTTGCATCCGGCACGGTCAGGCGAATGCAGCCGTGTGAATCCGCTGTACCCAGCTTATTCCAAATTTCTTCAATATAGGTGGAGGTGTCGAACGCTTCATAGAGGATGGTGTGGAAATAGATTGCGCCGCGAATTTGCGTCCAATACTGCCCGTATGTTTTATCGCGCACGAACTGGCTGAACCGCACGTGGTATTTGTCCATTTTGAACGTTCCCTTGGGCGTGCAGTCGTCCTTGCCTGTGGAAGACAGCATATAACGCACGGGAACCGTATATTCGCCGTTTTCGTCTTTGGTGTACACCATGGTTACCTGATTGGCAATGTCCACGATGATTTTATAGGTGTCGGCGGGAGGAAAGCCCTCAGGATATTTGTCGCGCGTTCCGTCGTCGCTCATGACGAGCTCTTCAAAGCTCATATTTACGGTGGGGGCAAGCGTGGAAAAGGGATCGCACGCCTTGGCCTGATCGGTATAGAGGAGCGCCATTGTCTGCTCGCCCGCGATGCCGTCATTTTGCAGCCCGTTTTGCTTTTGGAAGGCGGCGACAGCGGAAACCGTCTGTGAGCCATAGTAATCCGTGGTTTGATCCACGATGAGATAGCCAAGCTCTTTGAGCCTGTTTTGCAGTTTGCTGACCGGCTCTCCCTGCGCGCCCTCAGCAAGCCGCTCCGGCGTGGGAGTGGGCGTTGGCTGTGGCGTGGGCGTTGCGCTTGGCACAGGTGTGGGCGTGGCTGTAGCCTGCGCCTCCTGCGACGGCGACGGTTTGCCGGAATCGGCTGCGCAGCCTGTGAGAGCCACAGCGCACAGCAAAAGCAGCGCGACAGCAGCCCAAAGTGTTCTCTGAGACGTTTTTTTCATCTAGTTATCCCCCAAACCTCAAGCAGCGATAAGGATAGTTCGCTGTTTTTTATAAATCACCCAAAAGTTTTTTTGCCTGCCTGATGTGCTCGCGTACCATTTCCGGCGCGGGTCCGCCCGGCACGCTGCGCGTATTGACACAGGTCTCAAGGCTGATCGCGTCGAAGATATCTTCCTTTGCATCCGGCGCGAACTGGCGGATTTCATCAAGCGTCAGCTCGTCGATTGCTTTGCCGTGCTGTTCGCAATACAAAACCAGTTTGCCCACAATTTCATGCGCGTCTCGAAAAGCCGTTCCCTGCTTGACAAAATAGTCAGCGGCGTCCGTAGCGTTCGTAAAGCCAAGACCCGCGCCCCTGCGCAGGTTGTCTTTTTTCCATTCCGCGGTTTTGAGCATTCCGCTCATAACGCGCAAGCATGCGCTCAGCGTATCCACTGCATCAAAGGCGCACTCCTTATCCTCCTGCATATCTTTGTTATAGGCAAGGGGAAGCCCTTTCATGACGGTGAGCAGCGCCATAAGGTCGCCGTAAACCCGCCCTGTTTTGCCGCGGATCAGCTCTGCCATGTCCGGATTCTTTTTCTGGGGCATGATGCTCGAGCCGGTGGAATATGCGTCCGAAAGCCTGAGCGTGCCGTATTCGTTGGTGGAAAAGAGGATGATCTCCTCACACAACCGCGACAGGTGCATCATGCAGATGGATGCGGCGGAGAGAAATTCCAGAGCGAAATCACGATCCGACACGGAATCCAGGCTGTTGCGCGTGATGCCGGACATTTGGAGCTCGCGCGCCACCAGTTCCCTGTCGATGGGGTAGGTGGTCGCGCACAGCGCTCCCGCGCCGAGCGGCAGCACATCCGTGCGCCGGGTGCAGTCGCGCAGTCGCTCGATGTCCCGATAAAACATTTCGAAATATGCCATCATATAGTGCGCGAGCGTTGTGGGCTGCGCCTTTTGCAGATGGGTATAGGCGGTCATGATGGTGTCTGTGTTTTCCTCCGCAATATCGACCAGAGTGGTGCACAGCGTTACGAGGTGTTCTACGATTTCACTTTGTGCGCGCTTCATATACAGGCGGAAATCCGTCGCAACCTGATCGTTGCGGCTGCGGCCTGTGTGCAGGCGTTTGCCGGTGTCGCCGATGCGCTCTGTGAGCAGGCGTTCGACATTCATGTGGATGTCTTCATCGTGTACCGAAAACTGGGCCGATCCGTTGTCAATTTCTTCCCGGACCGCCTTTAAGCCCTCGATGATTTTTGCCGCGTCTTCTTTGGGAATGATTCCCTGCTCGCCCAGCATATGCGCGTGCGCAATGCTTCCTGCGATATCTTCGCGGTACATCCTGCTGTCAAAGCTGATGGAGGACTGGAATCCCTCCGCAAATTCATCCGTGCTTTCTTCAAATCTTCCGCCCCACAATTTAGACATATATCGTTTACTCCTCACAGCTGTTTTTTTTATTATAGCAAGTATTCAGGCAGAATGAAACGGAATTTTGCATTTCGTTTTGCGCGGTGCTATAATGAACGCGAAAAGAGGATGCGGCGTATGATTTACAAAATTGAAAACAGGTCTATGCAAGTTGTTGCGGAGATAGAACCGGATGGCGCGAACGCCTATATATCTGTGCTCAAGCCGGACGAGGCGCAGGCGGCCCTGAGCGGGCTGGCGCCGGAAAAAGAAATGGATCGTTTTTTTGAGAATGTGTCGATGCGGTTTGAGGGGCATGAGGATTTCGATCTGTTGTGCATTCCTTTTTTTGAGTTTTCCCGTCAGCTTAAGGAAAGCCCGAATGTGTTTATTTTTATTCAGAAAAACAGGCTGTATTTTGTTTGTGAAACATGTGAAAACCTGACGGGCCTGCTCGAGCAGTTCGGGCGGAATTACAAAAACCAAATTAGCATGGGAAAGGTGATAAACGCTTTTTTTGAATATCTTCTGGAGAACGATCTTTCGGAGCTTGACGGGATTGAGCAGCGGATTTCCGATTTGGAGGACAGTGTGCTTACAGACAAGCAGGGGAACTTTACCAAAGAAATCATATCCCATCGCAAGCGGCTTACGGTGATTATGCGCTATTATGAAGAGTTGCTCGATATTCTGGAATATGTGAGCATGAACGCAAAGCATGTTTTCAGCAGCCGGAGCGCGCGCTATCTTGCGATTTTGCACGGCAAGACAGACCGCCTTTACGACAAAGTGAAGGGGCTGCGCGAATATGTTTCTGAAATCCGAGAGGCATATCAGGCGGAGGTGGACATCCGGCTGAACAATATCATGAAAATACTCACCATTGTGACCATCATTTTTATGCCGCTTACCTTGATTGTGGGTTGGTACGGCATGAACCTCCAAATGCCGGAATACGGCTCTGCGGCTGCGTATCCGCTGGTGATCGTGATCAGCGTCCTGATCATTGTGCTGAGCGTCCTTTTTTTCAAACGGCAAAAATGGTTTTGACGTAAGCGGCAAGTGAATTTTTTGCGGACAGGTAGATAGGCCGGCTCTCGGTGAAGGGGGCCGGTCTTTTCAATATTGCTCAAGATTTGCCTTGTGAAGACATTTTGCGCTGCAAATATTGTATCTTAAGACCCAAAATTATAGTACAATATAAAATATATGGGATCTGACGGGCATGATATAAAACGAGAACAAGAGGAGCATAGCATGAAAAAATTAGAAGGAAAAGTTGCGCTTGTTATTGCATCGGAGTGTGGAATCGGGCTTGTATGTGCAAAAAAACTTGCACAAAATGGCGCGTTGACCTACTTAGGCGGGATGAGCGACGGGCATGCGAAAAAAAAGATTGAGGAGTGCAAAAATGAGGGTTTGTGCGTGGAGTTTGTGCAATGCGAGGCAACCGGTTATGAAAGTTATGAACAAGTGGTGCGCGAAGTAACGATAAGCGAGGGCAGGCTTGATATTTTGGTAAACCATTTTGAGGAATATCCGGACAGGGATTTGGACATCGTGAAAAGTGATCCTTACGTGTTTTTTGATTTGCTCCAAAAAAATATCGGCAGCGTCTATTTGCCGTGCAAGGCTGCAATTTCATATATGGCAGAGCAAGGCGGCGGGAGTATCGTTAATATTTCAAGCAACAAAGACGGGAAAATGGATTTATCCGGAGCAGGTTACAGCGTATCAAAATCTGCCATCAATTATTTATCGCAAACGATTGCAAGGCAGTGTGCGCAAAAAGGTGTGCGCTGCAATGTTGTCGTGCCGGAAATGAGTATGTTTGAAGAATCAGGGAAGAAATATTTGAGTGCTGTGCCACAAAAAAGGGCAGAAGTACCCGAGGCGCTTGCAGACGCAGTCGTATTTTTTGCAAGTGATGATTCATCCTGTATTACAGGTATGATCAAGGAAGTGGCGGGGGAGCTTTAAAATAGGAAGATGCAGTCAATACGGAATGAAAAGCAACAGGGGATTGTGGGCTGGGAGTGGGTGCCAAAAGCAGGTGGAACGCGTTTGATATAGCGTTTAAAATGGCGAAATTGAGTTCAAAGAAATAATCAACAACGATGGATGGAAAAACTATTGACTTCTGTAAAAAACGTTGCTATAATAATGTTAACAAAAAACAAACGACAGTAAACAATTTAAAAAACGTAGCGCGATTGAAAAAATATACCTTTTCGTTCGCAGCTTTTTTGTGCCTCCAAACGCCTTCGTGGCGTTTTTTTTTGCCAATTTTAGTTGAACGGTAAACTATGCTATATTTTACAGTTATTCCATTTTACAGTAAATTTTATTAGAAGATTTTAAAGATTTTTTCCATGTTATCAATTTTAAATTTTAGGCGGTATCTTAAAACATTATTTTAGGGCGAACTAAAGCAAGGTCTGACATTTGAGAAACGGTGCGATCTGTAGTAGAAACTGATTGTTTTGCGGCGAAAAAAGCGAGTATCTGATTCACAAAAGCAGGAAGAGACATTTGTTTCGCTTGATGGAAAGTATGCAGCTCCAAAGTACCGGCAATTTGCATTCAATGTATTCACATAAAAACAACAAAATAGCGAAAGGATGAGGAACGATGGAAACAATGATGGCAGTGGTGACTTATGCGCCATATGACTACCGTTATGAAGAAGTGCCGATGCCCCGAATTGGTGAGGGCGAAATTTTACTGAAAATGAAAGGCTGCGGCATATGCGCCGGTGACATTAAGGCTTATCACGGAGGAATACGGATATGGGGGACTTCGGAGGAAGACCGGTACATTACCCCTCCCGTGATCGGAGGCCACGAAGTTTTTGGAGAAATTGTGGATATTGCCGATGATGTAGCTGGTTTTGAGATAGGGGATTTGGTTGTGCCGGAACAGGTTGTGCCGTGCAACGAATGCAAGTTTTGCAAGGAAGGCAAGTATTGGAATTGCACCACATCTGCTGTGCTGGGGTTCAAAGACTATTGCAACGGCGGGTTTGCGGAATATGTAAAATTGCACAAAAATTCTATTTTGCATAAAGTCCCAAAAGAATTTACGACGGAACAGGCGGTATTGATTGAACCGATTGCCTGCGGAATGCACGCTGTTGAGCAGGCGGATATTCAATATAAAGACACGGTTGTCGTGGCGGGGCTTGGCGCGATTGGCCTTGCAATGCTGGACATCATTAAACTCTGCCTGCCGCTTAAGGTGATTGGCGTAGACGTAAAACCCAAAAGGCTCGAGATGGGGCGGATATTTGGAGCGGACGCGATTATAGACGCGTCGTCCGAAAAAGCGGTATCTACGATTCTGCAGATGTGCGACGGGCTGGGATGTGATATCTATTTTGAAGTATCAGGAACAAACGCCGGAGTGAGGCAGGGGCTTACCTTATTACGCAACATGGGGACTTATGTGCAGATCGGCGTGTTTCCGGATGAAGTCAAAGCGGATTGGAACCTGATTGCCGACGGAAAAGAACTGACGATAAAAGGTTCGCATCTTTCCGCGCTGACCTATCCGTCGGTTATCCATGGAATCCAGCAGGGATTGATCAAAACGGAAGGGTTGATCTCTCACCGGTTCCAGCTCAAAGACTGGAAAGAAGCGTTTGAGACAGCGGAAAAAGATCCTGAGGCAATGAAAGTGATGTTGGTGCCGTAAATAGTAGAACGATATTGTTTCCCTGAATCAGTAGATTGGAAGGGAAAATAGAAAAAGCAATATGAGAAACAGGGAGGTTGAAGAAGTTGAGAGGATTAAAAGGAAAGACCGCCATTGTGACAGGCGGTTCCAGAGGCATCGGGAGAGCGATCGTACAGCGATTGCTGGAAGAAGAGGCAAGGGTAATCTTTAACGGAAGAAATGAAAAAGTGGGGCAGCAGACTTTGTCTGAAATGCAAGAAAAATTTGGAGAGGGCAAAGTTTTCTTTCAGGCGGGAGATATGTCTGAAGAGAGGATCTGTGCAGAGCTTATCTCTGAGGCGTTAAAAACTTTTGACGGACAGCTCGATTTTTTGGTGAACAATGCGTTTCCATTTACTGCAAAGGGCATGAATGCCACGCGCGAGGATTGGATTCACACCATGCTGGCAGGACCGGTTGCCTATGCGACGATGATTCAGGAATTTGTGCGCCAGCGCGGCGGG
>CAZQDA010000057.1:0-18765 GCA_964592155.1 uncultured Christensenella sp. | reverse complement strand
AACAATGGATATCCAATGATTTCGGAAAAGAATTGGTGGGTAATAAGGGATAAGTTTAAAGCAACGTTGCCTTCTGTGGCTAGTCCAAATTATGTGAAGACATTATTGTCGTTAAGCAGTGATGCCTCTGCTAATAGTAACGTAATAGCCCCAATGAAAAGAATTGGTTTACTTGATGATGAAAATAAACCTACACCATTGGCAAATGATTGGAGATTGGATAATAAGTACAAAGAAGTATGTGCTACGATTGTTAAAAATGTTTACTCTAGAGAACTTTTGGATTTGTTTCCAGATTCAACAGTCGATAGAAATACGGCAAAAAATTGGTTTATGGGACACGGTGTTGGGGCAGGTGCTGCCGATAAGATGGTTGCGTTGTTTATTCTTCTAAAAAGCGGTGAAATAAAGGAAAAGCGTGCTGCTTTAACGCCAAAATCTAAGGTAGCTACTAAAGAAAGCAAGAAGACACCAGTAACTGATACTCAGCATTCTCGAGTTGAAGTTCCGACAGAAAAGAGAGAGGCAGCAAATAGCAAAAGCAACTTATCAAATCGCCCAAACTTGCATATCGACTTGCAAATACATATCTCACCAGATTCCACATCAGAACAGATTGAAACCATATTTGCAAGCATGGCAAAACATTTTTATGGAGAAGATAATTCATGAGTTATCCAACCGATATTTTGAATATTGCAAAATGTTTACATAACGAATTGGTTTTGTTAGATGTTTCGAAATCTGAAATGCCTCCCCAAGTTATGCTTTATGATGAAATAGTTACCAATAGGGCTTTAAAAAAGAAGACTGAAAAGCTGTTTAAAGATGGACACCATGCTCGCGCTGTTGAAGAAGCATATAAATTATTGGATAATTTTGTTAAAAAGAAAGCCGATTTATTGAATACTGATTTAACAGGTTCATGTTTAATGCAAAACGTTTTTTCCCCCAAGAAACCGACATTAAAGTTGAACGAGGGGGTTAGTACATCTGAACAGAATGAGCAGCAAGGTTACATGCAAATACTTGCGGGCTGCATGACGGGAATAAGAAATCCGCGCGCGCATGAATCAGATTGGGAAGACACCGAACAACGTGCGTTGCAACTATTGGCATTTGCAAATCATCTTATTGAGCGTGTTATAGCTGCTGAAAAAGTTGCTTTTTAAACATGCTTTGCGAGGGGTTAAGGAGTGTGGATATAAATTACACAAAAAAGTTAATTGATGAAATTGAAAAAAGTGGATTTCCTTTAGAATTAGATGTTTTTGAAAGATTACGCAAATTGGAGTGTACTGTTTATCCTAATATAAGTTACGTTGATAGAAAAAATGCCATTCGTGAAATTGATGATATTGTTGTACTATCTGCCGAAACAACGCAGGAATGGCCATATGGATGCATTCACTTGGACTTAATTGTAGAATGCAAAACTACAAAAAAGCATCCATGGATATTCTTTCCAGATCCAGATCCTTATCCCTCTCATTTAGTTATGGGACTTTCATCTAATTTAAAGTACTATACAGATATTGATGAACGATTAGGGTTGTTAGAAGGGCATATGAATACTGATCTCAGAAATCATCACTATAATAATGATTTGCCTGTGACCAGAACTTACTGTGAGGCTTTTGGAAAGGATGCAGGAGGAAGCATCTATAAAGCTATCCATAGTATCTGGAATGCTATGGATTTCAATATGAATAACCTAAAAGAGAAAGTAGAAGAAGAACATAAAAAACGTTCGATTTTTATGCAGGGTGTAATAATTTTAAAGGGAGACATTTTTATTGCACACAAAGTAGAGGATACTTTTGATATCCAATCATCATTACATGTTTTATTAAGAACAATAGACTGTTCAACGGATCGGAGGTCACCATTAGCACCGTGGAGAGAAACTATTATTGATGTTATAAGAGAGGACTATTTGGAAGAATATATTAAACTATGTAAAAATGACCTTAGCCATTTTGTTTCTCATCTTAAATATTGGCAAAATGCTTTTAATTACTGACAACATTTTGGCAACAAAAAATCAGATAGCCTAAAATATATAGATAATTGATATAATAGAAATACCATGAGCTAAACCATCTATACAAAATTGTTTAAGTTATGGAGTGTAGGAGCGAGTGGGAGTAAAGCTAGCAAAAATTAAAATTATGATTTGCGATGAAAAGATGAGGCTCGCCATTTTAGGGAATCTCATTTTTCTGTTTGTCTGCGGAAATTCTATTGTTCCGTACATTTCTTCAAATTCTCGCATATTTCAAAGACGTATGCACTCATGGAAGCGAGATGTTGTTAAGGTATAAGCTCTAGATGGTTTTTGTTGTATGAGCTTTGGGGTATCTGGTAATGACAAAAATGGTGAATTGTTTGGAATAGAGGCCTCTGATGTGTATGTGGTCGCCTTTGCAAAAAAGGGTTGGGTATTTTCCGAACAGGGGTGGTTCTTTGATTGATACAACAGCCCTCGTTTTATGGTTTCAGATGAAAATGGCAATGTAATTTTGGATATATGTGCCTAACTGATTTAAAGGACTATATTTGCAACGATTCGAAATAAAGGTCAGAGATTTTCTTGAAAAGGAATCCTTGATATTTTTAGGGAAAAATTTTATAGTTGATTCGAAATAATAACTCATAGTAAAAAATCAATACTGACGCTGTTTCTTGCTAGGCAAGAGCGAAAATCTATGGTAAAATGAATCCAAATGAACGGAAAAGTAAAATTTTATGGCAAATAGATTGCCGAGCATTTGAATTGATCGCCAATATCCAATCGGATTACGGATTTGCCCTGTGATTGTTCGAAAAACGGGATGAAAAAACGGTTGGATGCGTCATTGAAATGAATTGCGCGATGTTATGGATAAGAGGCTTCAAGGAGGGGACAAATATGCGTAAAATAGTTGCATTATTGGTATTAGTTGCTTTGATCGCAGGATTGACAGCGTGCGGGCCTGCCGCCGCGCCGGATGCAATACAGCAAAGTATTGCGCCGGAGGAGACAAAAGAGCAGACTGGTGTATTTCCGGGTACGCCGGAAAGCGACATGGTGACGCTGGATCTTACGTCTGAGCCGATGAGCCTTAACTCTATGGTGACGAACGACCGGAGTTCGATCACGGTACTACAGCATGTGATGGCGGGGCTGATGCGGCTGGATGAAAACAACGAGCCGGTTGCGGACGTGGCTGAAAGCTGGGAGATCAGTGAAGATAAAACGGTATACACCATAAAATTGCGTCAGGATATGAAATGGTCCAACGGCGATGCGGTTACGGCAAATGATTTTTATTATGCTTGGCTGTGGCAACTTGATCCGGCAAACGCGGGACAAAGCGCGTATTTTCTGTATGAAAATATCAAAGGCGGCCAGGAGTATTACGAAGGAAAAGCAGACGCCACCCAGTTAGGATTAAAGGTGCTCGACGATTACACATTGCAAATTGAATGGAACCGTCCCATGCCGGACGGGCTGTTTCATCTGGCATTATCCGCTTATATGCCGATGAACCAAAAGGCGTTTGAGCAAATCGGCGCGGGACAGTATGCTTTGGATGCTGATAAAATAGTCACAAACGGACCTTACAACCTTGTGGAATGGACGCATGACGACAGCATTCTGCTGGAAAAAAATGAGGAATATTTTGACGCGCAGAGAATCAAAATACCCAAGGTGAAGCTGGTGATGATCGATGACAGCAATGCGCGGCTCAATGCATTTATGGCAGGGGAGCTTGACCAGACAAACCTTTATGACGATCAAATTAAGCAGGTGGAAAACCTTTCGAAAAACTCGCTTTACCGGTATTTTGACGGGGTATCTTACTATTTTAGCTTCAACATGCAAAACGAAAATTTGAAAAACACGAATTTACGTAAAGCGTTGGCTTATTCTGTGGACATACAGAGCTTGCTGGATCATGTGATCGCGGACGGGTCGGAGCGCGCAGATGGATTGGTGCCGCGGACGATTGCAGGCGTTGATGGAAATTCTTATGCCGATGCAAGAGGAAGCCTGTTTGACTATGACCTTGAAGCCGCAAAAGGATATCTGGGGCAGGCGCTCACGGAGCTGGGAAAAACAGCGGAGGAGTTGAAACTGACCTTGTCTGTGTATGATTCAGCCTATAGTCAAACGCAGGCGGCTTATATCCAGCAACAGTGGAAGGATAATCTGGGACTGGATGTTGAAATCGAAGTATTGCCTGTAAAGGCGCTTTATGAAGCCAAAGGGGCGGGAGATTACGAAATAGGCATCGAGATATTTGGCGCGGATATTGATGATCCGATTGCTTATCTGCAGGGATTTTTGACGGATAATCCCAATAATTATGGGCGATATTCCAATCCGCAGTATGAGCAGTTAATAAGAGACGCAAATACAGAGGGCGATGCGAAAAAGCGTCAGGACATGATGATTGAGGCGGAACGTATTTTGATCGAAGATATGGCGCTTGGGCCTATGTACTTTACATGCACGACCTATGCGGTTTCCGATAAGCTTAAAGGATTGGTACGTTCGCCGTTCCAAGTGCTCAGTGTGACAAATGGGGCAAGCATTGCGCAGTAATTTGACCATGATCGTAAAACCTAATTTTATGATTTGCTTTTAACATGGCGGCATCCTCCGGATGCCGCCATGTTTGTTTGAAATTTTACAAAAAGTAGCGAAACCATTTGGAAAAACTGCCTGCTTGTGTGATATAATAGAAATACCGGTGTTATAGAATTCTTCACGGGGTATAAATAATCTGATGAGTGAATGCATTGACCATGAATTGAAGAACTTGATGACGCGCATCAAAGAGGTTCGTTATACAGACCTTGATGAGGAACGGAAGTTGTGCAGGGAGCTGCTCAAAAGGACGGAAAAAAGCGGAAATTCTTTTGGGCAAATGTTTGCGCACGCTTTTTTGGGCGATTATCATATTGCCATGAACGAAGTGGATATTGCGGGAAAACATTTGCTAAAAGCGCTCGAGCTGTGCAAGAATCAGGATGCAGGCGAACATGATGATGTAAGGTTCAGAATATACAGTTTACTGGGAATTTATTATAACCATAAAGGCGATGAACAAAGCTCGATACAATATTATTTGTATGCGGATGATTTGGCGCTGCGCATGGGAGATACATTGTCTGAGTGTATGGTTTTGAATAATATTGCATTTACATTTCAGCGGCACAATGGGATGGATAAAGCGCTGGAATTTTATCAAAAAGCATATGAGATGCAAAAGCCGTTGGAGCATTCGCCGATCGCGCCTTTGCTGATCAGCAATTTGACAGAAGTATTGATTACGCAGGGCAAACTGGAGGAAGCATGGGCATATTTGGATCAATACAAGCATATGGATGCGGATGAGCAAGAGAAGGAAAGAATGTTCAGAAACAATATGTGCTTATATTATGCCAAACAGGGCGATAAAACGCAATGCCTGAAGTGGATGGAGCAGATTTTATCCAATCTGGATGAAGTGGATGCAAACCAGATGATGGCGTTTGAAAATTATGCGTCTTTTTTTGATGCGATGGTGCAGATTGGCCACAAGCAGTACGCAAAGAAATTTTTGGATTTGATGGAACAAAGCTGCAGCATGGGAGGGATAGACCAGCCCAAAATACTCGAAGCCAAACGGATTGAGTATTGCCTGTGTTTTGAAGATGAGAAAAAGCAGGATGCAGCCTATGAACGTTTTTACATTAAAATGCAGGAGTTTAAAAAAGAAACCAACCGGACGATTTCAAACGCGATGAAGACAATGATTTATTTGGACGAACTCAGACGATCTGATGCGCAGTTGAAAGACGAGCAGGATGATCTCAGACGCGCATCAACCGTAGATGAACTGACCGGAATATTCAACCGCAGGTATTTTGACAGCCTGATACGCCGGTATGAGCAGGAGGCAGATGCTGGCAGGATTGCGGTGATTATGCTGGATGTAGATTATTTCAAAGAATATAATGATTTTTACAAACATTTTGAAGGGGACAGGGTGTTAAAGGAAGTGGCTGGATGTTTGCGAGAATATGCAGTGGAAGGAATCACACCTTGCCGCTATGGCGGCGATGAATTTGTCTGTATATGTGACGATATGGACAAAAATGCGGTGGAGGGGTATATTGCCTCTGTGCGTGAGTGTTTGGAAAAAAAGGCGATTCCTCATGAAAAATCGCATTGCAGTAACAGGGTAACGCTTTCCATTGGTTTTGCCTTGGCGGCGGATAAAGAAGAAGCCGAATTGGTTCTGGAATCTGCCGATCAAGCGCTCTATAAGAGCAAGGAGGCGGGACGAAACACGGTGCGCGGAGGGCAGGTGAATGATGATGCATAAACCGGAAACGAAAAACATCAGGCTACGTAAGCGGGAACTTACGCA
Source organism: uncultured Christensenella sp. (assembly GCA_964592155.1). Classification (GTDB taxonomy): domain Bacteria; phylum Bacillota; class Clostridia; order Christensenellales; family Christensenellaceae; genus Christensenella. The sequence goes on along the minus strand of CAZQDA010000057.1, from coordinate 12,361 downwards.
GCGTATTTTGGACGTCAGATATACGGATGTTGAAGAAGAAAACAGGTTATGCAAAGAATTGTTGGGGATCGTAGAGCCTAATCAGGAACTGTATTATTGTGCATTTGCGCATGTATATCTGATGGACAGCTTTTTAGCGATGGGCGATTATTCCAACTGTGTTTATCATTTGATGCGTGCCGAGGAGCTGTGCAGGGAAAACGGATATGACGATTTATTAATGGTATTGTGCAATCTGGCAGGACTCTATTATTCCAAATTGAACAATGAACAATTCGCCGTAAAGTATCATTTAGAGGGATTGGAAATTGCCCAAAAATTGGATGACAGCGCAATGTTAGTGCGGCACTACAATAATATTGGGTTTGCCTTTGGATATCGTGAGGATTGCGAAGTCGCAAAAAAATATTTTGAGTTGGCATTTAGCGTGATGGAACCATGCATCACGCCGGAAAATCAGGAGAATGCTTTAAACTGCCTGTGTAACATAGCGGAAATGTGTATGGCGATGGAGGATTATGATCAGGCGCGCCAGATATTGGAAAAGTGCGATGCTTTATCAGATGGGGATGCCCATAACACAATCAGGACTGACCTTGGATGGATTGCTTTTTTTGGACACACAGGCGACAAAAAGCAATGCCTTGAATATGTGAATAAAGTTGTGGATAACGGATTTCTGGACTATCCGGATAAGTTTTTTGCGTGCTATATGCTCGAGGGTATTGTGGGGAATTTGATGGACGTAGGAGAGAGGACGGAAGCAAAGCATTATTTGGATATATTGGACGGGATGGAGACAGAAGCCTCGCTAGCCAACCGTTATCATATTCAGGAATTGAAAATCAGATACTGGAAAGAGGAAGATGAGAAGGAATACGGAAAGGCGCTTAAGGGTTATTATGAAATCATGAAGCAGCTGACGAAGGTGGATGATGAAATGCGCATTCAAAGCATGGTGTCCCAAATTGAGATTGTCAGGGCACAGTGGGATCGTCAGACAATGCGCAGTGAAACCGAAGAGCTGGAACGCCTTACGCAGCTGGATGCGCTTACAGGGTTATATAACCGCAGATACTTAAACAAGCTGATGACAAAAACACTCCAGCAGGACGATCTGGTTTCTCTGGGATATATCATGCTGGATGTGGATTTTTTCAAGCAATATAATGATTTTTATGGACATTTCAATGGGGATAAGGCATTGGAGGCGGTTGGACAGGTATTGTCTGAAAATGCGGGCGAAGGCATATATGCCGGAAGATATGGCGGCGATGAATTTTTTTGCCTGTGCGTAAACCTGACAGACGAAGAAATTGCAGATTATGTAAAGCGCGTACAAGAGGATTTGGCAAGGAAAAACATACCGCATGAAAAATCGGCCTGCTGCGAACGGCTGACACTTTCCATCGGCTATCACAACCGCAAAATAAGCAGGGGAGAAAGGGCCGAGGATATTTTGAACATAGCGGACAGCGCTCTATATCAAGTAAAGAAAGATGGACGCAATGGTTCCATGATGATGTAAGCTATCGAGTGCGCGTCGCTCAAAACGATCTTGACGATAACTTTAACCACAGACTGGCAATGATGAATCTATGATCAGGATTTGGAAAAAATTCTCTTCGATATATTCATGCAATATTTCGTTGCCGTTTCCAAAATGCTTTTCGAGGAGCGCAACCAGATCATAAGCGGAAATTTCTTTATAAGCATAGGCTTGCAGGTATTCGCGGATGAATTTGTTCATTCGTTTTTTTTCTGTTTTGATCTTTCTTTTCGTGAAAGGCAATTGTCAAGCAGGCGCGCCTGTGATATCTTTATAGATGGAAAAAGTTGATTGAAACGCGGCATAACTGGATATTAATTATATAGTAATTGTAGGGGGAGAGAAAAAGATATGAAAGAGAAGGAAATGTCAAATTACCGTAAAAGGCTTTTGGGCGGGCTGATTGTCTATGGAATTTTGTCTTTGGGCGTGATTCCTGTGTTTACGCTGATTATGGGTGTGCGGGATAATGTATTCACGGTTTCAATGTCCGCAATGGGGAATACAGGAGGATGGGTTCATCTTTTCTTCATTATATGGACGCTCGTATTCTGCGGATATTTTTCCAGTTTTATGGGATATCTATTGATGCTTACCAAAAACACGCATTCTAAAATACGCGGTTTTGTTACCTTTGCAACCGCGGTTTTGATTTTTGGAAACATCGTGCCATTCCTGCCGGAAACCCTGCCCGGATTTGCGTGGATGCATAACTTTTGCGCACAGATATCTTCGATTTCGCTTGCTGTGACGCTGATGCTGTTTGCGCTCACCTTGAGAAACCATTATTCGGCGTTATTTAAAAAGGCGCTGGTGTTTGTTTTGATTATATGGATTGTGCTTGTGGCACTGATGGGAATGCTTGGAACGGTTGCTTTTACGGAAATGGCGGGAATTATACTGGCGTCTGTTTTCCTCTTTACATCATTGAGGTGGCTGTATAAAGAGGATGCGTTTGATCCGGTGGTATCGTTGCAGGAAGGCGACGCGATTGAGGCGGAGGATGAGGCGAAGAAGCTTGAAAAGCGCGCCATACAGGCGAAAAAGGAGTATATGGAGCTGGAAGCAAAGGCAAGACGCGCAAGGATTGCGGCGGATGAAGCGGCCAAAGCCATAAAGCATCAAAAAGGATCAAGCCCGGGAAGGGAAATTGAATCATGAAATTAATCTCATGGAATGTGAACGGGCTGCGCGCTGCTGCCGGTAAGGGGTTCCTTGACTATTTGCACGCGAGCGGAGCGGATGTTTTCTGCATTCAGGAGACGAAAATGCAAAAGGGACAGGCGGAATTTGACTTTAAGGAGTATGGCGAATACTGGAACAGCGCCGAGAAAAAAGGATATTCCGGCACGGCGGTGTTTAGCAAAGTAACGCCGCTTTCTGTGAGCTATGATTTTGATGTGGAAGAGCACAGCCATGAGGGGCGCGTGATTACGCTGGAGTTTGCAGAGTTTTATCTGGTAAACGTATATACTCCAAATTCAGGCGAAGGATTAAAGCGGCTTGCATACCGCATGAAATGGGAGGACGATTTCCAAACGTATTTAAAATCCTTAAACAGATCAAAAGGAGTCGTGGTATGCGGGGATCTGAATGTCGCGCACACGGAGATTGACCTGAAAAATCCCAAGACGAATGTGAAAAACGCCGGATTTACGCCGGAGGAGCGTACTAAGATGACACAGCTTCTGGACTCCGGATTCATCGACACATTCCGCTATCTCCATCCGGACGAAACAGGCCGGTATTCCTGGTGGTCTTACCGGTTTAACGCGCGCGCAAATAACGCAGGATGGCGCATCGATTATTTTCTGGTGTCGGAGAATATGAAAGAGCGGATAGCGGGCGCGGAGATTTATCCGGACGTATTTGGCAGCGATCATTGCCCTGTGGGACTTATCCTGAAATAAGCAAAGCCCCGCGGGGCTTTTTTTATTTGCGCGAAACTTCATTTTTCATTAAGGGATTCTTAAGAAACTGTTCAGCAGGCTTTAAAACACTTCTTTTCCTGTAGGTCTATAATGAATGAAGAAAGAACAAAACAGGAGGAAGATCGTATGAAAAAAGGCAAGGTTCTGAAAGTAACGGTGTGCTCGGTGGCGCTTGTTCTCGTGGTAGCGGTTTTGTGCGGATGCGCACCCATGCTTGGCAGGGTGGGAGATATGATTGCTTCTGCGCGGGAAGCAGGACGCGAAGTGCGTGCGGAGATTGTGGCGGATCGCGATGAATGGGAGAACGAGGTTGCAGCGCAGGTGGAAAGCAGCGTGGAAGAGGCAGAGGAATGGTTTGCAAATGCCAAAATAGAAGACTGGTGGGCAGACGAATCGATGGGAATCTATGCGCCGTATGGGGTTTCTTATGATGAAGCGAACGGCGAGTACTGGTTTAACGGTAAGCCGATAGCAGGCCTTTGTGATAGGGGATACAACACGGTAACAAATTCTTCGTATGTGGATATCGGCGCGTTTGTGGTTATTGAGCGTGACAGACAGGGTAATATCACCGGCGCGTATGAAACGGACAAGGAGAGTTTTAAAGAGCTTGCACATATTGACAGCATGGAAAACAGTGAACGAGGCGCGCGTGAAATGGGATATGACTATGTGCGCGAAGAGTTCAGCGTTGCGGGGCTTGATCGGGCTGCTTTTACAAAGCTGGAAAATGAGCTGCGAACAAAATACCGCAATCAGGATGTGTTTGTAGAGGGAAAGGACTATGTATTCTGCTTCAGCAAAGAGGACAGGATATCGATCAGCTCCGGCTGCTATGTGGATATTTCGCCCTACGCGGCGCGGGTTTATATTGACTACCAGCAGGACGGGACATTAGACCTGAATCAGTTTGACAATGACAAGACGGATCAGATCGTTATGGATATGTTAAAGGTGAATTGCTCAAGCGCTGAGGAGGAGACGAAGGACGCCATTCGTGAGGCGGTAGCAAATACTTACGGAATCAACTGGAAATATGTGATTGTAGAGATTATGCATGTTTAAAAGGAAAAAAGAAGAAACGAAATAGAACGAATAAAACGGCAGCCTAGGCTGCCGTTTTATAATGGATAGCGTTCCCGTCTGAAAATACTGCAATATCGCTTCGCTCATCGAGGCGCAACAGCTCGATGTTGCGCTTGTTCAGCAAGTCGAGCGTTTCTTTGTGGGGATGGCCGTAATCGTTATCCTTTCCGCAGGTGATGATGGCAAGCTCCGGCGTGGCGGCATCCAAAAATTTTGCAGTGGTTGCGTTATGCGAGCCGTGGTGGCCCACCTTTAGCACGTCAACATTCATAAGGCCTTTGTATTGCGCAAGCATATCGGAAATTGCCTCTTTCTCTGCGTCTCCCTCCAACAAAAATTTTGTATCGCCATATTGGGCGAGCAGGACAATGCTGGAGTTATTTGCGTCGTCATACTCCTTATCCGGCTGCGGACTCAGCGCCGTCAGTTGAAGATTGCCGACCGAAAATTCCTGACCGGCTTTTACATTGACCGCAGGAATTTGCTTTTCTTCGATGACATCTATCATCTTTTCATAAGTTTTTGTAGTGGTTGTGAAATCGGTCATATAAATTGTTTTGGCGGGAATTTCAGAAAGCACTGCCGCCATGGAGCCGATGTGATCTGCGTGCGGATGGGTGGCAACAACGCCATCAAGCTCTTCAATGCCGAGCGCGCGAAGCGTATCCAAAATACGCGCGGCATCGTCATGCTCGCCCGCGTCAATGAGGAGCGAATGACCGTCGGGCGTTTTGAAAACCATACTGTCCGAATTTCCGGTGTCAATCACATACAACAGGAGGTCCTCCTTATCTTCCACGGAGACAAGCGCGGACACGTTTTGCGCGGCAGAGCCTCCGCTGGCTACCGTATTGCCCCAAATTTGTTTTGTGTTGTCAATAAAGTTTCCATTCGAGCCAAATGCAAATATAAGGAGGATGCCAACCACGCATAAAATGGAAATCAGCCCTCCCGCCAACGTTTTTTTATTTCGTTTCCCAGCCATAGCATCTCCTTGCCATTATTCTTATGAATGATTATACTATAGGATAAAGGTTAATCAAACAGATTCAAATAAAATGAGGAAAGAATTTTTATGGGAAACAGTGAAAACCGCGTCATCGTGGGAATGTCGGGCGGCGTGGATTCAGCGGTCAGCGCGCTGCTCCTCAAAGAGCGTGGATATGACGTGGCCGGTGTGTTTATGAAAAACTGGGACGATAGCGCGGACGACTCGGAGTGTCCTGCGGCAGCGGATTACGACGACGTGCGTGCCGTATGCGATCAGGTTGGGATTCCTTATTATACTGTGAATTTTGAAAATGAGTATTGGGAGCGGGTATTTCAATACTTTTTGGAGGAATACAGGCGGGGGAGAACGCCGAACCCTGATGTGCTGTGCAACAAGGAAATCAAATTTGCGGCGTTTTTGGATTTCGCAAAGAAAGCGGGCGCGGAATATCTTGCGACGGGGCACTACGTGCAGATTGAGCGGCGGGATGGCGTTACTTATCTGAAAAAAGGACTTGACGAGGGAAAAGACCAGAGCTATTTTTTGTGCATGCTTTCGCAAAAGCAGATCGAGCGGGCGATGTTTCCGGTCGGAGACCTGCAAAAAGCGGATGTGCGCAGGATTGCCGACGAAGCGGGGCTGGCTGTGGCAAAAAAGAAAGATTCCACAGGAATCTGCTTTATCGGTGAACGGAAATTCAAACAATTTTTGCAAACCTACCTGCCCGCAAATCCCGGCGACATGAAAACCTTGGAGGGGGAGACGGTCGGCAGGCACGACGGACTCATGTATTACACGCTTGGGCAGCGCAGGGGGCTTGACATCGGCGGACTCAAAGAAGGCACGGGCGAGCGGTGGTTTGTGGTCGAAAAAGATATGGAGAAAAATATTCTATATGTATCGCAAGGGGCGGAATCCGAACTTTTGTTTTCGCGTGCGCTTGTGATGAGCGGGATGAACTTTATTTCCGGCGGAGAGGATAAGGATTCGTTTGAATGCGGCGCAAAAGTCCGCTATCGTCAGCAGGACCAGCATGCGCGTGCGGAAAAACGTGGGGATGGGACGTACTATATTGAATTTGAAGAAAAGCAGCGCGCGGTGACGCCGGGACAATATTGCGTCCTTTATGACGGCGATATCTGTCTGGGCGGCGGGGTCATCGACGAGGTGATTTTTTAAGAAGCAGACTTGGTAACATGGCGAATAAGAATGGGGAGATTGGTGTTATGCTGCCGGATGACGGAAATACGTTAATTTTATCTCTTGCTGATATCCTGACAGGGAATCGAGTGGAGAAAAGGGTGATTTTGGAAGCGCTGGAACTCATTTGCAATGGAGCGTCCTTTGACTGCGGGTTGGTGTATGACGTTAATTTTCTCGAACAGTTTTGTTTGATGGAGCACTATGAAGCCAGAACGGTTTCCTTGCGCGAGAGCCTTGAGGGAAAGAAGCTGCCTCCAAAAGAGTGGGCCGCTTTGGTGCGCAAGCCGGTATCTTATCTGGCGAAGAATGCCCACAATACAACCCTTGAGCGGCAGTTGCTTGATCTCTATGCGGCGGAATCGCTGGTTCTGGCACCGGTGGTGGATGAGAACCGCAACACCTATGGAATGGTGGCGCTGCTCAATACAAAAAGCAGGCGTCCGTTTTTGGAAACGGAAAGAAAGGTGGTATCCGCTCTGCTTTCCATGCTTGTGCGTTATGTTGGCATCAGGATGTATCAAAAAAAGCTGAATCAGGCGCAAAAGGCGCTTGAAAGCATACTCGATAATACCGGCATCGATATTTATGTGAATGATTTCAATAACCATGATATTTTGTATGTCAATCAATCAATGGCCGCGCCTTATGGAGGCCAGAAACAGTTTATGGGGCAAAAGTGCTGGAAGGCGCTCTTTCCGGGACAGACCGGCCCTTGTGATTTTTGTCCGCAGGATAAATTGATTGACGAGCAGGGCAAACCCACAAAGGTTTATTCCTGGGATTACCAGCGGCCATTTGACGGCTCGTGGTTTCGGGTGTTCAGCGCGGCGTTTCCGTGGGTGGACGGACGATTGGCGCATGTGGTGAGCAGCGCAGATATCACGGAAAACAAGCGGAATGAAGCCATGATTGAAAATCTGGCAAATTATGACCAGCTGACAAAGCTGCCCAATCGCAGAATGCTGATTCAGGAATGCGAGCAAAGGATTGACAACGCGACAGACGCTGAGCAAGGGTATTTGCTGTTTTTTGATATTGATGGGTTTAAGTCCATCAACGACAGTTTCGGGCACGATGCAGGCGATGAATTTTTGATTCAACTGGGGGAATTTTTCTCTGCGATCCCTATGCTCAAAGATTCTATTTACAGAAACGGCGGCGATGAGTTTGTGGCGGTTTTGGGGGGAGAAACGATTACAAAAGCCAACATCAGGAATCTGGCCGGTTTTATTCACAAACGGTTTGAGCAACCTTGGGAATTGAAGCGCGGAAAGGTCTGGTGCAGCGCGAGCGTGGGCGTTGCGTGTTACCCTGAGGATGGACGCACGGCGGAGCAACTGCTTCAAAAGGCGGACAAGGCGATGTACAAGGTGAAAAAATCCGGCGGTAACGGGTTGTGTTTCGGATATCAGCTGGAGGAGGAAACGCAACCAAATTAAAGACAGGAAGAGCAACTTTTTTATCGATCATTTCATGGAATATGACAGCACTTGTCAGTTTACTAATATAAAATAGAAAAAAAACAAAAAGGAGATTGTTTTCAATGATTGAGATACCGGAGAGCATTACACTGGCGGAACAACTGACAAGCGAACTGAAGGGAAAGAAAATCAAAAAAGTAATTGCAGGCAAAAGGCCTCATAAATTTGCGTTTTTTATGGGCGATCCACAGGAATATGATGAACTGCTTTCAGGAAAAACGGTCGGGCAAACGTGTGCTTATGGTGGACGTGTAGAAATCGAGATTGGAGACATGCGGCTTGAATTTTTTGACGGAGTGAATCTGCGGCTGCTTTCCGAGGGGGAAAAGGAGCCGGATAAGCACCAGCTTTATATTCTATTCAAAGATGGAAGTGCGCTTGCCGCGAGCGTGCAGATGTATGGCGGGTTGATGGCGTTCAGGGAGGGCGAAAACGACAATCCGTATTACCTTGTGGCGAGGGAAAAGAGATCGCCTTTATCAGATGAATTCGATGTGGACTATTTTCAGGAGCTGCTGTGCATTGTGGACAGGAAAAAAGTGTCCGCGAAGGCGTTTTTGGCGACACAGCAACGGATTCCGGGTCTTGGAAACGGCGTTGTGCAGGATATTTTGTGGATGGCGAAAGTCCACCCCAAAAAGAAGCTTGCGGATTTTTCCGGACAGGAAATCGTGGAGCTTTATATGGCGGTAAAGGAAGTGCTTCAGGAGATGGCGGATCAGGGCGGCAGGGATACGGAACGGGATTTATATGGAAATCCGGGCGGATATCAGACGATTATGAGTAAAAACAATGAAGCGATGGTTTGTCCTGCCTGCGGGGGGGCGATCAAAAAAGAGGCTTACCTTGGCGGCAGCGTCTACTATTGCCCTGCATGCCAAAAACTTTGAGGTAAGCGGATGCAAAATCACCGCCTGTTTGAAATTATTTATATTTTATTGGACAGGAAAAAAGTGACGGCGCGGGAGCTGGCTGATAAATTTGAGGTTTCCGTGCGGACGATCTATCGTGATATCGACGCGCTGAGCTATTCCGGCATACCGGTGTATGCGACAAAAGGAAAGGGCGGCGGCATATCGCTGATGGATGATTTTGTGCTGCAAAAATCGCTGCTTACCGAGCAGGAGCGCAACCAGATTCTGATTGGGCTGCAAAGCCTGCGGGCGGCGCAGTATCCGCAGACAGAGGAAGTGATCACCAAACTGAATGCTTTATTCCGCAAAAAGGGGATTAATTGGATCGAGGTCGATTTCTCTGACTGGGGGCAGGAGGGGCAGGAGACTTTTCTGTTGTTGAAAACAGCGGTACTGGAAAAATTTGTGATCACGTTTGATTATTTTGGCGCGAATGGAAAAAAGACGACGCGCACAGTTGAACCGTTGCGGCTTTTATATAAAGGAAAGGCGTGGTATTTGCAGGGGTATTGCAGAGAACGCCTCGATTTCCGTTTTTTTAAGCTGTCGCGCATGAAAAAGATCAAACTGCCGGGCGAGACGTTTTGCGGGGATCGGGAACCACCATGCGAAGCAAAGGCGGACGGACAGCAGGCGCTTGTGAAAATTGTGCTGCGGATCGGCAGCGAAATGGCGTACCGTGTCTATGATGAATTTGACGAGCGAAATATTCGCACAATGCAAAGCGGTTTTGAGGTGGAGCTAAAAGTTCCGGAGGACGAATGGGCATACGGATATATTCTTTCTTTCGGAGGATATGCCAAAGTGCTTGCGCCGGAGCGCATTGCCGTTATCATAAAGGAGCGGCTGAAAAAAGCGTTGGAACAATATTGAATATGTCGCTGGATGTCATATTAAGTCTGTTATGCTGGTTTCATACAATAGAACAGGCAAGGAGAATGACAATGGAATATGAAATCGTAACGCTGGGTGAAAAACTGGTTGAGGGCATTCTGATCCGGACGGAAAACAAGGAGGGAAAGGGTGCTCGGGAAATAGGAGCGCTGTGGGAGGATTTTTTATCGACCGGAAAGCAGGAGCTGATCCAAAACAGGGCGAATGGGAATTGTATTGGTCTATATATGGAATATGACGGAGATTACACCAAACCGTATTCTTATCTTGCGGGGTGCGAGGTGACACAAGAAAGCGAAAAGGCAGTTTTTCCGGTGAGGAAAATCTGCGCAGGAAAGTATGCAAAATTTACCGCCAAAGGAGATTTGCAGCAAGAGGTGCAGAAAATCTGGGAAGCGGTGTGGAGTTTGCCTCTCGAGCGTTGCTATCAAAGCGATTTTGAGGAATACATGGAAGCAGGCGGGATAAATCCGGAAATTGCAATCTATATTGGAGTCAGGTAAAGGAGGCAAGTATGCACGAAATACATATTATAGAAGTAAATGCGGAAAATTTAGAAAAAGAGCACATTTGTTGCGCGATATCAGATAAAATACCGACGCAGACGAAGAAGCAATGGATGGCGGCGTGTTTTGCGGACGGGTATCGTTTCAAGAAATTTGACGGGCGAGGCAAGGCGTTCCTTGAAGTTGTTCCGGCGGAGAACGCATGGACGCCGGTCAATGCGGACGGGTACCTGTTTATCGATTGCTTCTGGGTTTCAGGTTCGCTTGCGAAGCAGGGAATTGGCACGGCGCTTTTTGAAGAAGTGGTGAGGATGGCAAAAGAGCAGGACAAAAAAGGAATCGTTGCCCTTTCATCCGCCAAAAAACGGCCGTTTTTATCAGACCCCAAGTTTTATCATAAGAAAGGTTTTTTGAAAGCGGACACAGCGGAGCCATATTTTGAGCTTTTGTATCTGCCATTTTCAAAAACGGTGAAACCTCCAAATTTCAAAGAATGCGCAAAGGATGGAAAGATCGCGGACGAGGGAATTGTCGTTTATTACACGGACCATTGTCCCTGGACTTCAAAATATATTCCGGTACTGGAAGAACTTGCGCGGGAAAAGGACGCGCCGTTTAAGCTGAGGAAGCTTGATAGCAAGCAAGAAGCGCAAAACGCTCCCTCGCCCTTTACCACATTTGCGGTCTATGCAGATGGGATGTTTGTAACGAATGAAATTTTCGGGCCGAAGAAATTTATTCGGTTTTTGGAAGAAAAGGGATATTGACGGATGGAACTGATTCCGGCAAAGACGATCCTCGCCCGACCCAAAAACGCCCTTTGGTTTGGCAACGATTATCATATGAACTTATACCGCGGCTGCTGCCACGGGTGTATTTACTGCGATAGCAGGAGCGACTGCTATCATATCGAAAATTTTGACAGGGTGCGCTTGAAAGAAAACGCGGCAGGGCTTTTGGAAGCAGAGCTGCGAAAAAAGAGAAAGAAAGGGGTTGTGGGGATCGGCGCGATGTCGGACACTTACAATCCCTTTGAGCGCAAAGAGCAAGCGACGCGGCACGCGCTTGCTCTTCTGGAGCGATATGGATTCGGCGTTTCTTTGGATACAAAGAGTGATTTGGTGACAAGGGATATCGATATCCTCCAAAAGATCGCCAAAAAAGCGCCGGTAATCATCAAGTTCACGATTACGACAACGGACGATTCGCTGGCAAAGGTGATCGAGCCGAATGTGTGTGTTTCCTCTGGGCGGTTTCTGGCGTTAAGGGAACTTTCGCGCGCAGGAATATTCGCCGGCGTTTTTTTTACGCCGATGCTTCCTTTTATTACGGACAATGAAGAAAACGTGCGTAGCATGGTGAAGCTTGCGCAGGAGAATGGCGCAAAGTTCATTTACTCTATTTTTGGAGTGACGCTGCGCGAAAACCAAAGGGACTATTATTATGAAAAGCTGGACCGGCATTTTCCGGGACTTAAACAGAGATATGCTCAATTATATGGAAGCCGATATGTGTGCAAGCCACTGAGGGCAAAGGAGTTATACCGGATCTTTGTAAAGGAATGTAACGAGAGGGGACTTTTTTATCAGATGGAAGACATCATTGGCGCATACAAAAAGCAGGGGAGCAGCATGGAGCAATTAAAGTTGTTTTGAAAAAGAAGAGAGAGACCTAAATATTGTATATGCGATCGTGGAGACCACAAGATAAAGTGCGCTTGCAGCGCACTTTTTAACTTGTAAAAATAATTAAAAAAAAGTAGAAGAAAAGAGTTGACATGGGTTAGGGAGTTTGGTATTATAAATA
>CAZQDA010000056.1:0-18946 GCA_964592155.1 uncultured Christensenella sp. | reverse complement strand
AGCTGCACCGCGGATAACGAGATAAATCCCAAAAAAGGAACAGCGATTGCCGTTCCTTTTTTTGTGCTCACCCGCGCAAGCTGCTACAAAATGATAGCAGTTTGTAAAATGACCCTTTCCATGTTTTTAGTGTCAATTTCATACGCATGTGGTTTATCGCAAGCTTTGAATGACCGATATGCTATGAACCCATCATAATCAGCCATTGACCTGCGTGGTGCTGAGCCGCCAGTTCTTTCCCTTACAAAACCGCCGAGGCGCAGTCCGCCTGCTCCGCTACCACACAGAACGGATAGTTGACAGCAAGCTTTTTTTGCGCCGCCTGCAAATCCGTTTCCTTTTCAAAAACGGCAAACACACAGCTTCCGCTCCCTGTCATCATCGCAAACTCCGCCCCCTGCCGCCTGCATTCTTTGATGATGGTTTCCACTTCCGGGCATATGCGGATTCCCGCGGGCATCAACGCGTTTTCCGCCGCGCCAAAGTACGCCGCCGCATCTCCCGCCTCCAATGATTGCGTAATTTTGTCCACGTCCATCAGCGTTTTGGGAAGCTCGTGATACGTCCGGTAGGCAAGACCTGTGGGCACGCTTCCATCCGGCTTTACGAGCAGATGCCGAAACCGGCATCTGTTTTCCACAGGGGTCAGAATCTGCCCCACCCCTCTCGCTCGCATGCAGCCGCCTTCGATGAAAAACGGCACATCCGCGCCAATCCTCACGCCGATTTCTTTCAGTTCCTCTTTTGTAAGCTCCGTGCCGTAAAGACGGTTCAGCCCATGCAGTACCGCCGCCGCGTCGCTGCTGCCGCCGCCCAGCCCCGCCTGAGATGGAATGTTCTTTTCGAGCGTAATACTCGCGCCCGTCTCGATCCCCGTCTTCTCAAAAAACAACCGCGCCGCCATCCAGGCCGTGTTGTTTTCATCCACAGGCATTTCTTTGCAGGATATTATGGTTTTTTCCGCCGCAAGAATCTCCAGCTCATCCGCAAGCGAAACCGTTTGCATCAGCATGTCAAGCTCGTGCATCCCGTTTTCATATTGCCCGACGATTTGAAGCGCCAGATTCAACTTTGCGTATGCTTTCAGCCTCATTGCTTTCCTCCGTTTTTTCTTTCTTCTTTTCAACATTATAGCATAACGTCCTTTCCTGTGTTAAACTATTCAGGAACAAACGAAATGAGGAATCCACATGTTTTTAACTGACCAATGGAATGATTATACCATTCTCGATACCGGCGACGGCATGAAGCTGGAGCAGTGGGGCGATATTATTCTGTCCCGCCCTGACCCGCAGGTGATCTGGGAAAAGCAAACCCCCACGCTGTGGCAAAATGCCCACGCGGAATATATCCGCAGTGACCGCGGCGGCGGGCAGTGGAAAACGATCAAAAAGCTCCCTGAGCGCTGGACCATATCCTATCGGAACCTGCGCTTTTATGTACGTCCCACCGGATTTAAGCACACGGGGCTGTTTCCGGAGCAGGCTGCCAACTGGGATTTTATGGACGGCATGATCAAAAACGCCGGATTTGCGCCGCGTGTCCTGAATCTCTTTGCCTACACGGGCGGCGCAACGCTTGCCTGTGCGGCGGCAGGCGCGCAGGTGACGCACATCGACGCGGCAAAAAGCATGAACGGCTGGGCAAAAGAAAACCTTGCGCTTTCCGGCCTTGCGGAAAAGCCGGTGCGCATTCTCGCGGACGATTGCCTGAAGTTTGTGCTGCGCGAGCAGCGGCGCGCATCTGTTTACGACGCAATCATCATGGACCCGCCCAGCTATGGCAGGGGCGCGGACGGAAAAGTATTCCGCACAGAGGATAACCTCTTTGACCTCGTGCGCGAAACCGCCAAGCTGCTGTCGGATACGCCGCTTTTTTTCATCATCAACTCCTATACCACGGGGCTTTCCTCTGTGGTATGCCAAAACATACTTTCCATATGCCTGAAAGATAGGGCGGGCAAAATTGACGCTTCTGATTTATGCCTCCCTGTCAAAGACCAGAATTTGTTCCTTCCCTGCGGCACAACCACGCGGTGGCACGTATGATTCCTGAAATCTTGTATGAAGATAATCATGTGATCGTTGCCGTAAAACCGCAGAATATGCCTTCTCAGGCAGACGACTCACAGGACCTTGATTTTTTGAGTGTGATCAAGCAATATGTAAAAGAAAAATATCAAAAGCCCGGCGAGGCTTTTATCGGCCTTGTTCACCGTCTCGACCGCCCCGCGGGCGGCGTGATGGTGTTTGCCCGCACTTCCAAAGCCGCCGCCCGCCTTTCTTCGCAGCTCAAGGACGGTTCCTTTGGCAAAAAATATTATGCGGTGCTCACAGGGCAAATCGCGCCCGTGGGTACTTTGGTCGATTTTTTATACAAAGACAGCCGGACGAATATTTCCCGCGTGGTGCGCGAGCATACGCAGGGCGCAAAACGCGCGGAACTTTCCTACCGCGTCATACAGAAAGAGCAGCAGTATTCTCTTGTAGAGATCGAGCTGAAAACAGGACGCGCCCACCAGATTCGCGTACAATTTTCCCATGCTGGCGCTCCCCTGCTGGGCGACGTGAAGTACGGCGGAAAAAAAAGCGCAAAGCTGTGTCTGTGGTCACATACGCTTTCCTTCCTGCATCCCACAAAAAAAGAGCGGATGACATTTTCCTGTCTGCCGCCCCAAACTCTTTTTCCGTGGGATTTATTCACCTATTAATCGAAATTCACCAGAGGAAATTCAATGTCCTCCGTCTCAATCAGCGATCCGTTCAAATATTCGAGCATATTATTCACGCCCGTGTGAAAACTGATTTTCGTCGCCCACAACGCCTGATATTTGATGCCCATTTTTTTGTTGATCCGCGCGTCGCCATAAAGTCCGTCCCCCAGTATGGGCAAGCCCGCCGCCTCCATGTGTGCGCGCTCCTGATTCATATACTGCGTCACCGGCTCGATATCCAGTATGCTGTAAATGCCGTTGCTTTCCACCACATGGTATCGCGTGTAAATCGGCACCGCGCCCTGCACCTTTTTGTTTCCCACGCGGTATTTCCCATCCTTATCCTTCACATAAAAATGCTGGAATTCGCCGCGCTCATGCTCAGGGCAGCCCTTCACAATCGCCCGGAACATCCTCTTGATCCGCCGCTGGCGGATGGCCTCACGAAGCGCTTCAAAATATTCTCCATTCTTTGCAAACATCACAAGCCCGCCCGTATAAAGGTCGAGCTTAAAGCAGGCAAACGGAATACAGCCCGATTCTTCAGAAAATTCGTTTTTGTCGCGCATATAGTTGATCACCATGGACATCAGCTCCGGCCTGTTTGCCGGCGCGCCCACCACCATCGTGCCCGGCTGCTTGTTTGCCACCAGAATGTTTTCGTCCTCAAAAACCACGTCGAGCAGCGGAAACCGTTCGTATTCCACCGGCACATAAACCTCGATGATATCGCCGTCCTCCACCTCAAAATCCTTTTTGATACGGCTTCCATTCAGCTTGATATCGCCTGATTTCATCATCTTTTTCAGGTTGAGCTTTTGCAATTCGGGCAGCGACTGCTCCACACACTGCGTCACCTTGAAGCCTTCCTGCTGTTTTTCAATTTCGAGTTTAATCATGACTGTTCCTTTGCTTTTTTACGCCTCTAGTGGTAGCGCTTTTTTTGTGCTATACTATATATTGTATTATAGCTTCCCAAATGGATTTTTGCAATTCTCATTTCGGAAGACTCTTGTTTACGCAAAATTTTTAACCGCAAAGGAGAATTCTTGATGGATCAGTTATCTTGCATTTTCAACCGCCGCAGTGTGCGCAAATATACGGATGAACCAGTCAGCGCGGAACACGAAAAGCTGCTGTTGCGCGCGGGCGTTTGCGCGCCCAGCGCCCATAACTCCCGCCCGTGGGAATTCATCGTCGTGCGTGATAAGGAAGTCTTATCGCGGCTTTCCTCTCTGCGCCAGTATTGGTTTCCATTAAAAGACGCGGGCCTTGGCATCGTCGTTTGCGCAAACCTTACAGATTACCACGGCTCCACCAAAGAATTTTTTGTACAGGATTGCGCCGCCGCAACGCAGAATATCTTGAACGCAGCCGAGGGGCTTGGGCTTGGCGGCGTGTGGCTGGGCTGCTATCCCACCGAGGGCGCGCAAAGCGTCGCGCGCGAACTTCATATTCCGGAGGGAGTCATCCCGTTCAGCGTGCTTTCCATCGGCCATCCCGCGCATCACGCCCGCCCGCACGAGGAAGATGAGCCGCAGCGCATCCATTACGATCAGTATTGATTCCATCCAACTAACGATTCGATACAAAAAAACTGGTTTCTGTAATGGAACAAAAACCAGTTTTTTTATGTTCATTGATTTTCATGCGCAACGCACACAGAGGGTCCGTTAAGATTAAGCTTTTGTTTGATCCACATGCCGTTTGATTATCAGGCCTGTCACAACAACCGCCGCAAGTATCAGCAGCAGCCAGCCCCACTGCAAGTTAAAATCCGTGTGCATTCTTTCCCCATCGGCAAGCGCGATCTGCATATCGTAAATAACGACTGCTCCATCCTCCGCCGCGCCGATCTTTTGTGCCGTAAATTCCGTCTCCTCTTCTTCCTGCGCTCCGCCGGTTTCGTAAGGCACATTGCTGTTCCTATCCGCAGTAAACGCTTTGGCTTTCCTCCCGGCTTCGCCTACAAAAGCGGCTGATATTCCAGCCTCAGCCGGAACTATCGGAACCTCTTCACCGATTGACGGCTCCATCAATTCCTCATCAACCTGCGGATTGTCCTCAGCCGGAGGCATTGACGCTTCTAGATCAGCAGGAGGCGTTGATGGTTCCGGGGTAACCGCAGGGGCGGACACCGCTTTGATCTCCAGCGTTCCATGTACGGCCTGTGCCTCATAATTATCGTGATCGTCAACCTCTACGGTGATATCATAGATTCCGGGCGCCTCCCCTTTGTCGCGAAAGAGGGCATAACCGATTTCATCCGATCCGACAAGACCATCCACTGTTGCATTGAATTCAGGATCAGTTTGACCTTCGGTTTTCACATAATGATGCGCCTCCACCATAACAGGAAGCGGCTCGATGGTAAATACGCCGGGTACAGTGCTTATTGCAGCATACTTCGTCACGTCGTTTCCCTGCCTGTCAAATACGCTCGGCGTTCCGGAAAACGCCATCTCGTATTCTCCCGCGTCCAGACCGGATGCGCTCGCCGTGATTCCCTCCACGCGCAGACCATCCGGAACTCCCGAAAAACCAGAAACCTCCTGCTCCTGCCCATTGTAAGAAAGAGAAGCGCTGTCCGCAGTCAGTGTGATGCTGTAGGTGACGTGCTCCCATTGGGCATAAAGCGTGGTTTCTTCATCGATCATGATCGTGCTGCCCGGAAGATAGGTTTTTCCGCTTCCGTCGCGGCGCGTATTCCAGCTTAAAAATTTGTATCCTTCCCTGTCAGAGCCGATGCCCACAGAGTCAGGATCGAGCACTGTAATCGGTTCGGACGGATCATGGTATCCTTCAAAATCCAAAATTTCTTTCAATCCATCCGTATAATTTGAGGCGTACCACAAAATGTATTGAGGAGTTTCCTCCTCTTGCATATCCCCCTCTTCCGCAAAAGCGACCAGAGGCGCGAAACTCAAAACCATCATAACCGCTATAAAAGCGGCTAATATTTTCTTCCATTTCTTATTTTTCATATTGTTACGTCCCACCGCCATTCTTTTCTTTGTTTCCACCATATATTGATACCCGCAAGACCATGAAAAAATAGCCGCAGAAAGCGGATTTTACGATTCATTCAAGGATTGTTTACGGCCTGTTCATATTGCCTGACGCTTCACATGCGTGCTATACTGAACATTATGATAGAGCTGTTTTACACATCTATAGAAAACCAACCCTGTGCGCCGGCGCTTGCCTGCTGGCAGCGCGAAAAAGCGGCGGCATACAAAAGACGCGAAGACCGTTTGCGCTGCATTGCCGCGTCTTTGCTGATCAATGCGGTTCTATTTGACGGGATGCCCGCCCCCCCGCCATTGCTGGGCGAATATAAAAAACCTTATTATGTGGGAAAACCGGAATTTAATCTTTCCCACGCGGGTGAATACGCCGTACTGGCCGTTGCTCCCGTCCCCGTGGGAATCGACCTTGAACAAATGCACGCGGAGAATTTTTTATCCCTTGGAAAATCATTTTTATGTAAATCTGAATATAGGCTGTTGGAGCAATCATCCGACAGGCACGCCCTGTTTTATGATTTGTGGACGCGCAAAGAAAGTTATCTCAAAATGACGGGCACAGGCCTGCTTAAGGATCCCACGCTCGTGCGTGTCCTGCCTGCTCCTGCCGGATACCATTTTCATACGCCCGCATTTTTTCCGGGCTACCGCGCCGTCGTTTGCTCTGCCGACACCCAGTGCGCCGGAGCCTTTTCTTTCATCCGTCTTTGATATCTCTTTGTGTATGCAAAGAATATCCTGATTATCCCTGCGCGCATATTCCACAGCGTCCATCATACTGCGCGCAAAGAAGTCTCCGCGCCGCCCGGCGCTTTGTCTTCGAGAGAAATCTTCCTGTCCGGCAATCAAGAACGCAGGTGTCATCCCCTTGCAACACAGCCCGCAAAAATTTCTAATACACCGCACACATCTTTTACTTTCAGTAATTAAAAACAACTAAAAATATAAAAAGGTCTTCAAATCTTGGTCACAGCTGTGATATACTGATAGTAATACGTATATATGCTTGTTTATGGCCGTAAAATCAGTTGTTTTTTATCTTGGCAAAAAACCATACCTTACGGCAGCAGTAATAGATGCGGGGATAAAAATTGTATGACGGCTGTCGTGCAATCCGCGCAGCCGGAAACGTATATTCAATCAATTTGTTTTCTCCAAAAGGACAAGGGGGTATTCCATTATGGAGCAACGCCAAAATTTAATTGAGGAAATAGATTCGCTGACAGGGTTGCAGCGAAATTATGCCTTTTTAAACAGGCTTTCCGACATCGCGCAAGAAAAGAGGCGCGGCGAAATCATGATTTTGGGCATCGACAATTTCAAAACAATCAATAATCTTTACACCTATTCTTTTGGCAACCAGGTTTTGCAATATCTGGCAAAAAAATTGAAAGAAATTTTGCCTCCATCCGCACAGCTTTTTCGTCTGGATGGTGACAGCTTCGGCGTTATCTATACAGGAGATGAGGTTGGGCAGTGCGAAAAAATATATATCAGCGTCTCTCAGCTCACCTGCAAAATAGAAGCGATTTCTGTATCGTTTACCGTATCCGCTGGCATATGCAATTGCCCGGAACACGGCAAAGATGGCGATACCCTTTATGCGAATGTTTGTCTGGCGCTGGCACAGGCAAAAAGCGGCACAAAAAAGTCATCCCAATATTATACGCCGGAAATATCAGAACAAATCAAAAATGATATGGTTCTTTTGGAACGGCTGCGCAATAGCGTGGCGCAGAACTTTAAGGGCTTTTTTCTGCATTATCAGCCCATCATAAAAAGTGACGCAAAAACCTTATATGGCTGCGAAGCCCTCCTGCGTTTTCGTGATGAAGTTTTTCCGGACGGGGTTTCTCCCTATCAGTTTGTGCCCCTTTTGGAACGCAGCGGCTTGATTTTGGATGTTGGCCGGTGGATTATAGCAACCGCCGTTGCGCAATGCGCTAAGTGGCAGCAAATGGATCCGGATTTTTCCATGAACATCAACATTTCCGCCCGTCAACTGGACGACGACAGTTTTGCGGATTATATTGTCCAAACGCTTTCCAAATGCGGCGTATCTCCACGTTCTATTATCTTGGAGCTGACCGAAAGCGAATATAATGATTTTGATAAAATACGCGCATTTTTTGATTATATGCGCAATCAGGGATTTCAGACCGCGCTCGACGATTTTGGCACAGGCTATGCCTCGCTCGATATTTTCCGGCAGATCAGCGCCGACGAATTGAAGATCGACCGCTCCTTCCTTGAACGCGTTACTGATAATGTAACAGATCAAATACTTTTGGAAACCATACTCGATATGTGCCGCAAAATGAATATTATTGTCTGTGTGGAGGGCATTGAAAACGACGACGTTGAGCACATCATATCCCAAATGAATCCGCCTCTGCTTCAGGGCTATAAATACAGCCGTCCTCTTTCCCCTGAAGAACTGGAAAACCGGTATTTGCAAAATCATGTTTCCCAGAGCAATAAGGCAATCGAGCAATCCCCCCTTGTCTATTCACAGCATCGGCCCGCACAGCCCATGACGTTCGGCGAAATACTCAATAACGCTCATTCAGGAATCTTTCAGGTGGGCATGGATGCGGAATTTTCTTTCCTCACCTGTAACGAGGGCTATCGGCGCATGCTGGGCTACACCGCACGGGAGATGGAGGAAAAATTCAGCAATAAGGCCCTTGGCTTTGTCTATCCTGAGGATACGGAGTGGGTCAACGAAGAAATCCGCCGGCAATTAGGGCAGGGAGATACGGTCAATATCGAGTTTCGCGTGGTACGCTCCGATGGCCGTCCAATCTGGATTTTGGGTACCGGCAATGTGGTGCGCACCAGCTTTGGCAATCCCAGCCTGATCGTGAATATCATAGAAAACGACGAACGCAAGCGCAAAAATTTGCTAAACGAAGCAACGCTCGCGCAGTATGAAAGAATCCTCACCCTGCTGCCAACCGGAATCAAATATATCCGCTATGATCCTGATTTTACAATTGAATATATCTCTCCGGGCTTCTTGTCCATTTTGGGATATACACAGCAGGATATTGCAGAGCTGTTTGATAACAAATATATCAACCTGATCTATGAGGAAGACCGGCAAAAGGTCTTTAATGACGCGCTGGATCAGGTGCAAAAAAGCGACGTGGTTCTGCTGCATTATCGTTCGGTCTGCAAGGACGGGCGGGTTGTGTGGATGGAAACAATTTCACGCCTGTGCCCCGCCGATCCGGACGGCATCCAGCGCTGCTGCTCCAGTGTCGTAAACGTCACCGAAACAATCACAGACGAGGAAAAAAGCCGCGCGCTCAATATCTCCAATCGGCTGCAAAAAGCGGCGCAGGTATGGGGAGAAGTTTTATTTGAGTATAACTTTATCACCAAACAACTGGCGGTTTCCGAAAATTTCACCCCTATGTTTGGGTATGATCTGCCGGAAACAGGCATAATCGATCCGGAGCTGCTTTTCCACGAAGAGAAAGCTGCTCTGCTGAATTTGCTCGAAAAAACGCGCGGCGGAGAGCATCCGTCCCCCATCGAGCTTCCGGCAACGCGGGCGGACGGGCAGACAATCTGGTGCAAAATCCTGACACATCCGCCGGAAAGAATCGGCGGCGAAAATGTATCTGTCATCGGAAAGTTCATTGATATCGATAAAGAGCACAAAGAGCGGGAGACTTTGCGCATTGCTTCCCAAACTGATTCCCTGACAGGGCTGTACAACAAAAGCTCCGCAGAAATTCGTATTACATCAGAACTGGCCGAAAAACCGGACGATGTCTATCTCTGCTGGGCGTTGGATCTTGACGATTTCAAAATCACCAATGATAAGCTGGGTCATTTTGTGGGGGACAAACTGCTGCAGGCAGTGACCGAACGATTGAACAACTGTTTTCGGAATACGGATCTTATCGCGCGGATCGGCGGAGATGAATTTCTGGTGTTCGCCGCGGCCAACAGCGATCCCGACTGGCAAATGCAAAAAGCCAACCAGCTTTTAAGCATCCTGCAGGAGCCGCTTTCTTTAAACGGGCAGGAGATTGTTCCGTCGGTCAGCATGGGCATTTCCTGTTACCCCAGAGATGGAATCAATTTCAACGAATTATATCAATGTGCTGATAAAGCGCTCTACCGCGCGAAAACGGCAGGCAAAAGTAATTTCTGTTTCTATTAATCTGTATGTTTCAAATAAAGCGGCGCTTTGAAAGAATCTTTCAAAGCGCCGCTTTGTTTTTCAGTTTCAATTGCTATCCCTTACTCATGATTTGCGCCATTCCCGCCAAAGCCATGTCCGTTTCCGCCGTATCCGTTATTCCCATGGTTTCCGTTGTTCCCATTTCCATCCCCATGAGACGAATTGCCCCGTCCGCTCCCGTTGCCGGTCTCCTGTTCAGCGCCGCTTTCCTTGCTCAAGTCGCCGCCTTCCTGATGATGCCGTATTTCTTGACGTATTTCCCTCATGCTGTGATGCGCATATTCATCCATTGTTACGGTTGGATCATATTCCTGCAATTCCTGAATTACCTTATATTTGCCCGGGGTGATCCCCTGCTCATGCGCTTTCTCCCATTCGTCGCCGTTTACGGCATAGCAAGTCGTATGCTGCTCCCCGACAATTCCGATGGCATATCGCTCAGATTGCGTAAGCAGGCTTTCCCGCTGCGCTCCATTTTCACTTTGCACAGCAAACACCATGTCCGCTCCGTCCTGCAAATATCCAAGCGCTTGCTCCGCGGCAATAATCCGCTCGAGCGCATCCTGATATTTTAAGTTTTGCAATTCAATCTCAGAAAGCACCCTGTTGCCGTCCTCATTTTTTGCAGTAGCCTTTACAACCTGATCAAATCTGTTCAGGGATAATTCAATACTGGGATTCACATCAATGCTGATCAGTGCCGTTTGCGAGGTATATAAGACCCCTCCGGCCAGCAGCAGCATAAAAAGGCAGGCCGCGCCCGCCACAAGACTCATTCTGCGGGCGAGTGAGCGGGGCTTTTTTCTTGCCGCTTTTTCCGTCACGGCCTGCATTGTCTTATGCACCAGCTCGCTTTCCGCTTGTATCTGAGAAAACGCATCTCTTATCTTATTCACCCTGCTCACCTCCTATCCTATGTTTTAGTTCATCCCGCGCGCGGCCCAGCCACGTATAGACTGTATTTTGGTTTTTTTTCATGAGTTTTGCTATTTCAGGAGCAGTATAGCCTTCATAGTAATGCAGGTAAATCACCGTCCTGAAATTCTGCGGAAGCGCCAGCACCTCCTCCAGCATTCCCCGCTCCTCCTTTGAAACCGCAGAAGGCAGGGCGTATAGCTCTTCAATCGATGTATGGTTGCGGGCGGCGCTTTTTAACATATCCTTGCATCTGTTAATGCACACGCGGATGAGCCAAGCCTTGACATGGTTTTCATTCTCAAATTTCTTTTTGCATTCGGCATATTTCAGGAACACATCCTGAAAAACATCTTCCGTATCAGCCTTGTTTTTCAGGTACACAAAGCAGATTCTGCGAATCGGATCAGAATAATTTTTTATCGTATTCACAATATCTGCTTCGTCACGCATAAAATTCCTTGTTTAGCGATGCCGTCCGCCCTGATGACCACCCCGATGGCCGCTCCCGCCTGCTCCTGCTCCGTCTGAGTGCTTGCTGCCTGTTCCGCTTGATTTGCCGCTGTCCGCACTCTTATTGCCCGCCTGGTTCCCCGTTCCATCCTGTGGACGTTGTCCGTCGAAAGGACAGTTTGCATAGGTGCATTCCCCGCCGTTTTGCTGCGGGCAATCCTGATTGGGGCACTGTCCATAGTATTGGCAATTTTCATTGACGCATGCGCCCTGTCCGCCTGTCAGCCGCGGGCAGTCAGGATAAGTACACTGCGCCTTTTGCTGTGCAGATTGTCCCGCAGCCGGAGTCCCTTGCGTCACATGCCCCTGCACATTTGCGCGTCCCGCATGCCTGCCGCTTATGCCGGGCGCAGCAAAGGCTGTGCCCACCGTCAGCGTGATGCAAAGCACCACGGCAATGCAAACAATCGTTCTTGTCATTTTTGTTCTTTTCTTCATTTTATCACACCTCCATAAATTTTGTGTCATAATAGATACGATTCAGCAGGCGCAATCCATTCAAAAATTTTATATTTATTTTAAAAAAAATTCATTCCATGTGGCATTTTCTTCAAAACAATCCGCTCGTCACATAAAAAAAGCCCGCACCGGCAGGCTTTTTTTATGTTTTCACAAATTCTATATTGCCCCAAATCATAGCAAATCGCGTTTGATGATACGCCTAAATAAAATGGAAAGCAGCTATATTTTCCTGTGCTTACCTACGCTCTCCCGCAGGCGTGTGCATCCGCCTTTTATTCCACAGATCAACACCGCAAAAACATATAACCCCAAACCCATCAACAGCAGAATCAGAATTGTTCCTCTTTTCATGGCTGATCATAGATAGGAGTTGTATGATACCCACACGCTGCCGCTGCCATCATCTTGTGTGCGAACGCCCACCGAGATATCCGCCATCTCGCCCACATACCATATCATCTCATAGGTGTCGCCTGTTTTTGTGTGGTTCAACGCATTGAGCATGTCCGTATATTCGGCCTCACTCAAAAAATTCTTCAGCACCGCATCATGATCCTTTCCCAGATAAGCTTCCACCTCCCGAATAAGCGCCTGCAAGAGCAGCACATTATCCGTATAGTCGCGGTTTTCTTCGGTGTACTCCAAGAGGTATTCTGTGCAAAAAACGCTTTCATCCGCATAGACATTCAAGATTCCTTCTCTGTTCATGAAGAAAACAGGCGCGGAATATCTGGTGGCGTCTTCCATCTGTGTTTGCTGGGCGTTCGGCAGGGCAAGCACCTCCTCAGGCATGATAAAAAAGGTGCTGTCGTTCATCTCGCCCGCCTTGAAACTGTATGGATTTTTGGGCGGTTCGGGCGTGGGCTCAGGTTTAGCCGTCGGCTGAGGCACAGAAGGCTTTGTGATCTGCTTTGGCAGGCGTCCGGTTTCTGTAAACACCAGATGAAAATTTGATTCCACCTCGGGCGGGTACACCAAAAGCTCGATTCTCAAATCCCCATCCATCCAATAGCTGTAGCTGCTTAACTTTGCGCATTCCGTATACTCATAATCGACAGGCGAAATATCCTGCCTGTCTTGCAGAGATCCGTGCGAACCATAGTAACCGTCCAAAATATCAGCAAATGCCTTTTGCGCCGAAAACCGCGCGTCGCCCTTGAGCCCATAGGAATATCCCATCATGACCGGACTATCCTCATAAAAATAGGCAAAGGCCGTTCCCTTTTTCGCCACTTCTTCGGAGAGCAAATCGTATAGATAGACCGTATCAACCCCACGCCCCTGTGAAAGGCGAAAGCCATTTCCTACGTCCTCCGACCCGAATCCGCCGCCCATTCCCACAGGCAAGGAGCTATACGAAGTGATTTTCCTCTGATAGATTTCATACGGATCAATCGCATCGATGCTCGCGCTCTCCTGTTCCACTGTCGGCGCGGCGGTTTCGCTGCTCTGCGTCCTTTTTCTTCCAAACTGCTCAAAAAAGTCGCCGCCTGCCGCATTTTTATTCCGTCCGAAAAGCAAAGAACACCCATTCGTAAAAATGAGCGCCGCAATCAAAAAAACAATCCCCAATTTTTTCATAGCCAAAACTCCTTTGCATACTACTCTTAGTATAGCCGCCCGCAAAGTATGCAAAAATAGAAAAAATACACATGGGTTTGTAGAATATTCATTCTTTCTTGTATCATGAAAAAACCGGCCGCACGCATATATTTTGCGCGTGCGGCCGGTTCCGGTATTGCACTCAAATAAACTCGACCGTTAAGTCTTTTCTTCCGCCAGCCCCTGCTCTCCCGCTTTGCGGTATTCACTGGGAGACATTCCATAATAATCGCGAAACACCTTGCAAAAATAATAATAATCCGCATAGCCGACCTCAATCCCAATCACCTTAAAAGGCTGCCGCCCTTCACGGATCATCTTCGCGGCCTCCTGCATACGCAATTGGGAAATAAAGCGCGTCAGTGTCAGCTCCTGATGCTTGGCAAACAGGTTGCAAATATAGTTCGCGCTCAGATTGAATTGCTTTGAGAGCATTTTCAGGCTGATTGGCTCTCTGAAATGCGCTTTCACATAAGCAATCAATTTCAAAAATTCAGGGTTCACCCCCGTCTCTTCCACGCTTGGTTCCCTTTCTTTGATGTGCGCCAGCTTCCGGTATAATTTTTGCAGTAAAAACGAGATGTCGTTTTGCCCCAAAGGTTTTAGGATATAATCAAATCCCTCATTTAAAAAAAAGGCGCGGGAATCCTCAAACGTTCCATAAGCGGATAACAGCACAAATTCACAATCCAGTTTTTCTCTCAGGCAGGTCATCAGTTCAATGCCGTCCATAGCGGGCATTTTAAGGTCCGTAAATACCACATCCGGCCTTAGCGCAAGAATTTCCTCTTTTGCCCTTAACGCGGACGCGGAAAAGCCGCACACGGTAAAACCGTTGTCCAGCCACGGTATTGTCGTGACAATTTCAGAAAGAATCAGTTCTTCATCATCCACCACGTAAACACGAAACATAAAGATTCCCCTTTTATTTGATGATATATCGCAGCTCTTTTCCGTTCAATTCCGTCCGGCCCAGGATTTTGTTACACTTTTTGCACAACCCGGGCATTCCTTTTTTCTGCCGTGGCCCGCCGTTCAGTTTAAATCGTGGTATCCGGCAAAAGCGGCAGCTTCACAGTTATTGTGGTTCCTTCCCGCTCGACGCTTTCAATGGAAACGCCATATTTCATACCATACTGAGACATGATCCGTTTTTGGATATTCACAAGCGCCACTCCGTTGAGCCCTTCCGGAGGATATTCATTGGCACATGCGTTTTTCAGCGCATCCTGAAGCTCTTCCAGCTTTGCCTTGGGAATGCCCGCCCCGTTATCAAAAATCCTGAAAACGATTTTGCCGTCTTCCATGCAAGCGGTTATCTCAACGGCAAAATTTTCATTTTCGCTCAAAAAACCGTGGACAAACGCATTTTCCAATATGGGCTGCAAAATAAACGCGGGCATTGCATAATTCACCAAATCTTCATCGATATTCAGCTTTACCCTGTAGCGCTTATTGTGCCTTGTGTTCATGATTTCTATATAACGTTCAAGAACATTGACCTCCAAAAAAATATTACATATGCCTCTTTGCTGATGCTTTAGTATTTCGCAAAGATCACGCATAATTGTCTGCGCGTCTTCCGTTTCTTCCTTTCCGATTAACAGTTCGACATTTTTCAGAGTATTCACTACAAAGTGGGCATCCATCTGTCTGCCCAGCAAGCCCATTTGCATTTGTTCCTTTGTAGAGAGCAGCGGATTTATCATCGTCTTGGATAAGTACCTGTGCAATATAAAAATCAAAAACAAAAACAGCGCCACAATCAATAAGCTGATACCCACAAAGGCTGTATTGATGCTCATATAGATATCGTTGTTGGCGCTGACCACCACCGTCAGATCGATCCCCCTCATCTGCTTTTCCTCAAAAAAGTCATAGGCTTGATAAAGCTCTGATTTTTGTTTTCCTTCCAGCGCTTTTTCTGTCGAGAGCAATACTTTTTCATCCAAAACAACAGCAGCATCCATGCCCGAAGGCCTTTCATGATCGAGCATTCTTCGTGTTTTTGAAAGAGAATTCATGATAATAATACTTCCGATACGTTTTGTGCTCTCTCCTGTTGTGGAAAACACAGGACTGATATGGCAAAAATAGCCGGTACCATCCAGTACCAGATCATGAAAGGTCGAATTTTCATTTTTAAATTCATTGAATATCTTGGTGATGGATTCATTGCTCAGGCTGCCAATAAAGCGATAAAAATCCCCGCTTTCATTCACCGTTACCACATGATCAAAAGGACTGTTCACGCCCAACACTTTAGCAATGATTTCATTCACCGTTTCTGACTTTTCGTAATAGGAAGTAATATCTTTCTCTGTTAAAAAATCTTTCACATAAGGGCTTCCGCCAATCAAAGATGCGCTGACCTTTATTTTGGAAAAATTTGAATCGATTGTTGCAAGCAAATGGCGGGATTCCGTTTCCATATTATCATAAATGGCGTTTTGATTGTTCAGATAAACAAAGCCGTTGTAAAAAAGCCAAATACATAAAATGATGCACGTGTATAAAAACAGCACAACCGTAAATTTTTTTTGAAACGATTTTTTATTCATTCCGTCATATTTTCTCTGTTATAAGCATCCTGCGCAGTTTTCAAAAACTCACTCAGACCGATTTTTTCAAATCCGTCCACATATTCTTCCCATTGTTTATCGTCATCAATCTCTTTTCTGCCCGTTATAAAATCAATAATTGCGTTTGTCGTATACGCCTCTATTTCAGGCTGCAATTCCTGTACGGTCTCGTCTTCCTCCAAAGAATAGATCAACGCGCCCACAAATTCCTTTGGCTCATAAGGAATATACTGCATCGCGGCCTGCGCGTTCATATATTCTCCATCCGTTACGTTGCCGTCCCAGGTGACCCCGCCTGAATATTTGGGGCGTGAAACATAAGGAACAATTTGCTTTAGATGCTTGTTTTGAGGGCTGTTCCACAGTTGATTTTTAATCTCTATTGTCGCAGGCGTGCCATAAATGCTCACCTGCCCTTCCTCTGCAAACTCCCAATCAACCCCCTGCTCGCCATATCGCCCGCGCAAACACGCTTCCTCACTCAGCATAAGGTCAAAGAGCGCAAATACTTCCTGCGGATATTCGCAAGCGGAGGTAATCACTCCGTTCACCTTTGGCAGAGGAATGCTGACCGTGGCAAACTGAGCGCCGGAAGGCCCCTTGATGGGCGCTATCCCCACGTAGCGCGATAATACCTCCGGCGAATTTTGCTGAACGGTGTAAGTAATGCCGGACGTCGTAAATCCGCCTAAAATATCGCGTCTGTCCGTCGCCATTTGTTTCATTTGCGTATCATCCTGTGTGAAGCTGTTTTCATAGATCAGGCCGTCTTCATAAAGCCCGTTCATATACCTCAACGCTTCTCTCCACTCGCCGCGAATCGGAGCAAATCCTATTTGGCCGTTTTCCAAAAGCAGCCGCATATTTTTTTCGTTGTTGTAAATAAATGCATTAAAAATATAATCATACACTTGCTTGCCCATATACTTTTCAGTGCCGGCAAGCGGTATTTCATCATGAATGCCGTTTTGGTTCGGGTCTTGCGTTAAAAAAGCGGAAAGAACAGCCCTGAATTCTTCTGTTGTGGCAGGTGCCTGCAAACCCAGAGAATCGAGCCACCCCTTATTGAGCCACATAATCTGGCGGTATCTGGTTATGGTGGAAGACGAAAAGCCCGGCATAAAATAAATATTTCCGTCAGACGAGGTCATGTACTCTTTTATCTTGTATTCCTGCAGCTCGTCCCAAACGGATTTTAGATTTACGCCGCGCTCCTCTATCATTTGATTTAAGGGCAGAATAACCCCGCTTTTCCCCAAATTTTCCAGACTGGCGCCATTCAAGATGGAGTAATCGTTGATGCCCACATAAGCATCGGGCAGATCGTTGCCGGTCTGCAGCGCTGTGCTGATAATTTCTTCCGCATTTTTTTCGGGCAGCCAAACCATCTCGATGCTCAGCCCCGTCTGTTCTTCCAGCCATAATTTATAGGAATTTGTGTCAAAATCTTCAATAAATGAATTTTGCGGTGCGCAAAGCGTAACAACCTTTTGAGCCTCTTCTCCCTTGTCCGGCGCATCACAAGCAACCACCGCAAAAAGAAGTGCTGCAAAAAGAAGTACTGAAACGACTCGTTTTATCATTTTTAGCCTCAGGTAAACTCTGGAAACGTAGCAATTAATAGTGCAATCATAGCATACCTGCACCTAAACCGTCAACAAGCGCAAAGTAACGATGGCAATAATTTAATCTTTCTTGAGCGCAGCGCCGCAGCTTAGGCAAAAATTGTCTTCGGCCGCATTTTCCGCGTTGCAATTTGGGCAAATCTTTCCTTTGGCTTCTTTCAAAACATCGGCTTTCCCACTGGCAAGCGGGTTTCCGCAACCGGCGCAAAACGTGGCCTGCTCCTGATTCATAAGGCCGCATTTTCCGCACAATCTGCCCATTTGCTCTGATGGCGGACAGGCCTGGGAGCGAATCGCGCCCACCTGCAAGTCAAACTCTTTGTTTATTTGCTCTATTTGTTCATTGAATTGTTTTATCTTTTCACAGAGTTTTTCCGCTTCCGCCATATCTTCGGCAATGGGCGCGGCTTCTAAATCAGCCTTGCTCAAAAATACTTTCCGGCCAATCTCTTCATAGATATAGCGAAGCGTTTGCTCTGCTGACCTGATTTGGCTGATTTGTTGATTCACAGCGCTTTTTCTTTTTGCCTCGATTCCAAAAACTTCCGTTTCCGCTTTCGCTTTGCTGAAAAAGCCTGACATTTTATCATTCACCGACATTCATCCACCCCGCAATCGTCTTAGAAAAAGCTCATCATACCGCCGACCAGCGAACCCACGCCTGAAAATACACTCATGACAGACGTATAGATGATCGCGATCACGAGCATAATAATCGCGATTACCATTCCCGCAATCGAAAGACCCTTGCTAAGCCCGTCTCTGTTTGCAATCACAAGCCCGAAGATGGAAAGCCCCAGCCCCGCAAAAACGAGGATAAAATTGAGCACCGGAACAGCCACCAAAAAAATGGAAACAAGCGCAATAATGAAACCGATCAATCCAAACAGATTGGATGCAGGGCTTGTGTAAGGCCCCGCCTGTGGGCGCTGCCCATAATATTGCTGTTGACCATAATATTGCCGCTGCCCCTGCTGGCCATATTGCTGACCTTGCGGCTGACCATATTGCTGACCATAGGGTTGCTGTGCATTCTGCCCTTGCTGAAGGTTTGTGGGTTGTCCGCAGTTTGGGCAATTATTTGCGTCGTTTGGCATCTCTGTTCCACATTTCGTACAAAACATATTCTTTCTTTGGCATGAAGTTCTCATGCGCTCCTCCTCATTTTAATAATTGCATTTCATATGCAAGGAAATTATAGCACTAAAAAAACCGCAGTTGGGCGATTCTTCCATTGTTTGTAATATAATACAAATTGTTCGTAATATTTTTGAATTTATCTGCTGCTTTGGGCTTGCTTTTTTATAGGC
>CAZQDA010000055.1:0-19000 GCA_964592155.1 uncultured Christensenella sp. | reverse complement strand
ATAAAGATTACTAATCAATGACGGCGATTTGCTGAACGAAAAGGCAGACCTTTTCGTTCAGCTCTTTTTATGAGAATAAACCATACCAGTGCGCCCTCAGAGGGTGTTTTTTTGTGCCTTTTTTTGAAGAAAGAAAAGGTCTACCTTTTTTGCCATTCAGCAACAAAGCCAATTTTGACCGGCAGACAGGTCAGCAACAAAAATTTTTCTACAACAGGATAAAAATCCTAAATTAGCAACAAAGAAATCAGAAAAAAGTGAAAAAAGATTGATTACAACTGCATGAGGGCTTTTAATCGATTAATTAGTAAAGATAATTAAGTAATGGAGAAGCAAGATGAAAAAGATATTGAAAAATGCAAAAGTGGTGTTGTTTGACAGCGTGATTTATGGCGGTGGAATCGAAGTGGAACATGGAAAGATTGCGAAAGTATTTTGTGGTGAAGCGTGTGAACAGGGCGCGGATGAGGTGGTTGATTGCCGCGGCATGTTTTTATCGCCGGGATTCATCGATATTCACCTACACGGCGGTGGCGGCGCGGATTTTATTGACGGAACGCGCGAGGCGGTGCGCACAGTGCTGCGTGCCCATGCAAAGCACGGAACGACTGCTTTTTTGCCTTCCACGCTCAGCAGCACGCGCGAAAATGTGATTCGGGCATTAAAGGTAATCGAGCAGGAACAAAACGAAAGAACGGAAGGACCGAAAATTTTAGGGGCTCATCTGGAAGGAAACTTTTTTTCAATGAAGCAGAAGGGCGCGCAGGATCCGGCATACATTATTCCTCCAATTAAGGACAATTATGAACCATTGATTTCCAGCGTTTCCAACATCCGGATGATTTCCTGTGCGCCTGAGCTGGAAAATGCTTGCGAATTTGCCCGCGAGATGACCGCGAAAGGGATTGTAATGTCTTGTGCGCATTCGGACGCGACCTATGAAGAGTTTGAAAAAGGCGTGGAAAACGGGTTTGCGCACATTACGCATATTTACAACGGAAATTCGTGGATACACAGCCCCTATTATTATTGCCAGATCGGCGCGTGTGAGGCGGCGTTGCTTTCGGACAGCGTTGTGGTGGAGGCAATTGCGGACGGCAAGCACCTTCCCAAAGAGCTCTTGCGGCTGCTATACAAAATAAAGGGAGCAGATCACATGAATATTTGTACCGATGCCATGTGCGCGGCAGATATGCCGGAGGGGGAATACAAATTGGGAGCGCTTCCCGTGATTGTGGAGGATGGAGTCGCGGCCCTTATGGACAGGACCTCTTTTGCAGGGAGCGTGTGTACGAGCGACAGGGCGGTGCGCACGATGTATCGGCTGGTGGGAGCGCCTATCCAGGATGCGGTCAAGATGATCACGGCCACGCCGGCAAGATTGCTGGGAGTGTTTGACCAGATGGGCTCTATCACAGTGGGAAAAGCGGCAGATATCAATGTCTTTGACGATGAGATTAATGTCAAATATACCCTGATCGATGGGGAAGTATACAATCATTCCCTGTAAGGAACAGGAATGGAAGGCAAAGGAGAAGAGGATGAAAACAAAAGCGGGATTTGTGGTGTATGGGGTACATAAGGATGGCTTGTGCGATCCGATGGGAAAGCAGTTTATTGATGACAGCATCATCGAACGTTCCAAACAGGCGCTAAAGGACAACGGAATAGAGCTTGTGGAGCATGGCGTTGTGGTGGCGACAAAGCAGGAGGCGGCAGAGGCAATTCTTCCGCTTGCAAAAGATGACAGTGTGGATTGCCTGATTCTGTTTTCCGGAACATGGATATGGGCGGCACACATGGTCGCTGCAATCCGTGAATTTGCAAAAACAGGCAAGGGAATTATCATTTGGACCTATCCGGGCTCACAGGGATGGAGAAGCGTAGGCGGTTTGGTTTTAAAGGCGGGGCTTAAGGAAATCGGCGTAAAACACCGCTTTGTTTATGGCAGGGCGGAAGACACAAAGGATTTGGAAAAAGTGGTCAGCTATTGCAAGGCGTCCGCGCTCAAAAATAAGATCAACATGACCACACTCGGCACATTTGGCGGACGCGGAATGGGGCAAACGTGCGGCGCTGCCGATCCTTCGCAATGGATGAAAACATTTGGCATTGATATCGACTCGCGCGACACAAGCGAGTTGATCCGCGAAGCAAAAAATATCACAGACGGGGAAATAGCGGCGGTCTATCAAAAGATGGAACAGAAATTCCGCGTTATGCCGGAGAAAAATGAAACGACTGAGCGCTCCATCAGGCTTTATGCGGCGATCAAAAAGGTGATGGAAAAAAACGGATTTGATTATTACACAATCCAGTCCTTTCCGGGGCTTGCGGATGACTATGCGGCGAGCTGTTTTGCGCAAAGCATGATTCTGGACGACGGCATTCCCACCTCTACGCTCTCGGATTTTAATACGGCGCTCACGAGCATTATGATCACGTATCTGAGCAAGGAACGTACTTATTATGGAGATTTCCAGAATATCGACAAAGAAAAGAATGAAATCAAAATTATTGGGGACGGCGCGGTTCCGCCCTCCCTTGCAGATGAAAACGGCGCGGGATTTGCAGTGCACGGCATACCGACTGAGGGACAGGCCGGCGGGCTTTCGGTGGAGCTGGTGTGCAAAGAGGGGCGGGGCGTGCTTGCGCGCATCTGCCGTGTGGATGGAGAATTTGTGATGGTGGTGGTACGCTGCCACGTAACTGTGCCTGACAAAGAGGATTTGCAGCGCCGCCGCGAGGAGAGCGGAATCCCGTTTTGGCCGCATGCTTTTGTAACGGTGGACGGCGATATCGAAGCCCTTTTAGAGCATTGGGATAATGAATATGCGTGCCTTGGCTATGGGGACGAGCTGTATGGACAGCTGGTTGATTTTGCCGAAGTAACCGGAATTCGGTGTGTTGCACTGTAATGGAGTGGACGAGGCGGATCGATAAAGTGGGAAATCTGCGGCAAATTGCCGGTACGCGGCATGTGGTTCTTGCGGAGGGCGCGTGCGCGGGAGTGCGGGCGATTGACGTAAAAACGGGCGGGGGACTGGAATATACGCTGCTCCCTGACCGGGGACTGGATATCTCGCAGGCCTCCTTTCGGGGTACGAACCTGACTTATCTGTCCGCTCAGGCAGAGGTACATCCGTCCTTTTACAGCTGTGAACGTGAAGAATGGCTGCGTACTTTCTTCGGAGGGCTGCTGACCACATGCGGGCCGACTCATTTCGGGCCTCCGTGCAGCGATCAAGGCGATGTACTGGGGCTTCACGGAAGACACACAGTAACGCCGGCGGTATCGGTCTGTGACAATTCAGACGTTGCGCAGGGAGAAATTTGTATTACCGCCAGAATCGAACAGTTTGTGATGTTCGGTGAAAAAATCAGCCTGAAGCGATCTATTCGTTCCAAGGTGGGGGAAAATCGGATCAATCTTAAAGATGAGGTCACGAATCACGATGGCAAGCCGACTGCGTGCATGCTTTTATATCATGTAAATTTTGGATATCCCCTGCTGGATAGCGATTCCGTGGCCTTTGTGAACAGTACAGGAGTTGTGGGCTGCGACGACTGTTCAGAGCGCGATCTTGCGAACCTGTGGAGCTTTTCTGAACCGGACGCAAATAGCCGCGAAAAAAATTATACGCATACGTTTGAGGGGAAAGAGCAAGGATATGCCAGCTTATATAACCGCAGGCTTGGATATGGCGTTGCCATACGCTTTGACGCAACGGCGCTGCCGTATCTCACGCAATGGAAGATGCAAGGCGTGCGGGATTACGTGCTTGCGCTGGAACCGTGCAACGCGCCGTGCTTAAGCCGCAGGGAATTAAGAGAGGCGGGGGTGCTGCCCATGCTTGAGGCGGGAGAAACAAAAACAAACGAACTGGAATTTGAACTTCTGACAGATGAGGGAAAAGGATGAAGGAAACGGTTTGGTGGGATCAGAAAATGGACGACTGCGTTGACCTGTCGTTTGACCTCAGGATACCCAGGGTCATTGACGACGCATACCGCAAAGCCCTCAAATGTGAGCTGCAGGCTTATCACAAAAAGCTTTTTGCAGGGAAAGAGGCGCTTTATCAGATCGCGGAGATCCGGGATTTTGAGATCGAGGTTTCGGATGGGGAGCGTATTCCGGTCAGGCAATATGTTCCGCCTCAGGGACGGGGAAAATCACTGATCTTCTTTCATGGAGGGGCTTTTATCGCGGGAAGTGTGCAGGCTCTTGACCCGGTGTGCCGGTATTTGTGCAATCATACGGACCTTACTGTTTTCTCTGTAGAATACCGTCTGGCGCCGCAACATAAATTTCCGATTCCCCTCAACGACTGTTTTGATGCGTTTGAAGCAATCTTGCGTCAGGCTGACGACTTTCAAATTAATCCGAATCAAATTTGCATCGGGGGAGACAGCGCGGGCGGGAACCTTTCCGCCGGGGTCGCGCGAATGGCACATATAAAGGGATACCGGATCAGGAAACAACTCTTGATTTATCCATGTATGGACATGACCGTCCACCAAACGGACACCATGCGGCGGTTTGGAAAAGGCTATTTACTCGATACGGACGAGCTTGAAAAATGCAGCTTTTTGTATGCCGGTACAGAAGAGACGCTGAAAAATCCACTGGTGTCGCCATTGCTGGCGGAGGATTTTTCAGGACAGCCGGAAACGTTCGCGGTATTGGCAGGCTGTTGCCCGCTGACAAGGGACGGATTATCTTTCCTTGACTGTTTGCAAAGGGACGGAGTGTGCGCGGAATACAAAATATATGAGGGAATGCCCCACGGATTTATCATATTTGACTATGAAAAGACATATGAAGCCCTTGATGATATATGTCACTTTTTGAAAAACAGGGAGGAAAAGAGATGGGAACAATCAGAATAAAGGACAATGAGGCAAAGCTCGTGGCTGAAATCGAGCCGGAATATGGCGGGATGGTCACAAGGCTTCAACTGGATGGGAAAGATATTTTAAAGTTTGAAAGCGGAACGCTCGCCACCGCGCCGATCAGCGCGGGAGGAATACCAATATTGTTTCCATGCCCGAGCAAAACAAAGGAAGACCGGTATGCCTTAAATGGGAAAGAATATCATATGCCGCTGCACGGATTTGTGAAAAACAGCGCTTATGCAGTGAAAAGCGTTTCGCAAAACGCGGTTACAGTCTGGATCGACGGCGGAAAATCCACGCGCGAAGCGAATTATCCATTTGATTTCCGTATGGAGATTGAATATCGCGTGGAGGGAGAAACGCTTCGGGTTTCCGCGAAAATTACGAACGATTCTGATGAAAAGATGCCGCATTATCTTGGCTGGCATCCATACTTTCTGGCAACGGACAAAACGAAACTTACGCTCACGCACTCCATGCGCAAACATTATAACTATATCGAGTGCGTGGATGAGGAGACCATCAAAGAGATTGATCTTTCGCAAAGCTGGGATGATGTGTTCCATGATCCGCAGGAAAAGGAATTTAAGCTGCGCAACGATGCGGATGGTTATGAGGCGCGCGTTTTGCTGGATGACGCCCACAGCGTATTGGTGATTTGTTCCGTTCTGGAAAATTGTGTGTGCTTAGAGCCGTGGTGTGGGCTTCCGGATTCCATCAACAACGGGCGGTATGTGAAATGGATCGAGCCGGGCGATACGCAGGAATATCAATGGGCCATTCAAGTAAGCCTGATTTAGAGCGGCGGGGGATTTTACAATGATTGATAAAAAAGAACTGTATCAGTGGTGCAGCATTCCCGCGGGAGAACTGCCGCATTACAAAACAAAAGTGCCATTCCGTATGGTCGCGGACTCAAAAGAGATGGGACTGCTGATGGCACGCGAGCTTGCCGACGAAATCGTTGCGGCAAATGAGGCGGGGCGCGAACTTCGCGCGATCATACCCTGCGGGCCGAACTGCTGGTATCGCCCGTTTACCGCGCTGGTGAACGAGCTGCGCATTCCGCTTGAAAATCTGGTGGTGTTCCACATGGACGAGTGCCTTGACTGGCAAGGAAAATTGCTCGCAAAAAATGATCCGTATAATTTCCGCACATTTATGGAACAAAATTTCTATGCTCCTGTGGCAAAGGACCTTGCCGTTCCGGAAAAAAACAGATTCTTTTTGGAGCCTGAAACCATGTTTGAAGTCGCGGACAGGATTGCGGAAAAGCAAATTGACCTGACAATCGGCGGATGGGGGCAGGACGGGCACATAGCCTACAACCAAACACGCAGGCATCCGTTTTCGCACATTTCCATCGACGATCTGCGCAAGGCCAGCATCCGGGTACAGGAAAACAATCTGGATACCATCATCACGCTGGGGCAGAGAAGCTATGGCGCGGCCTATCAGTTTGTGCCGCCGATGTCTGTCACGCTGGGCATAAAAGAATGCCTGTCGGCAAAAAAGGTGCGGGTGTTCAGCGATACGGGCGCGTGGAAACAAACGGCTTTGCGCGTGGCGCTTTTCTCAGAGGTGGATACGGAATACCCGCTGACGCTTTTGCAGGAACATCCTGACGCGCTGATCACAGCGACGAAAGACACGGCGGAGCATCCTATTTCCGTGCATCCGGAATGGGAATTTGCGGGAGTAAATTCATGAGCGGCAGATTTTCGCGGGCGATTGGCACGGGAGGAATCGGAACTGGGATTTTGTTTGCGCTGCAAGGGGAAAAGACAATCGAACGCACGGAATCACGCGGTGCAATCCTAAGCGGCGCGAGGGATTACTGCAAGCAGCATATTATTTTGAACTATCTTGCAAAAACGCTTGCGGGCGACGCGCAGGTATACGCAGTGGGAAAAATCGGTGCGGACGAAAACGGCGCAAGGCTACGGCGGGAGATGGAAGAAGCGGGCATTTTGACGAAGTTTGTGGAGCAGGATGCGCAAAAGCCGACGATGTGCAGCGTGTGCCTTGAGTATCCGGATAAAAGCGTGTGCAACATCACGGCCTCCAACAGCGCGTGCGGGAATGTAGACGAAGCCTATATGAAAGGATGCCTTGAAAAGATGAAAGCCACGATGGACGAAAGGACGCTGGTGATCGCCGCGCCTGAGGTGCCGGTTTGTGCGAGGCTTGAACTGCTCAAGGGCGGCAGAGAAAAAGGGGCGTACTGCGTGGGATCGTTTGTGAGCGGCGAGGCAGAGGAGTTTGCGCGCGGGGGAGGGCTTTTTTTGAGCGACCTGCTGGTGATCAACGAAGACGAAGCAATGGCACTGGTGGGAAAATCCGAACATGAAAAAATGGCGTTTAACATGAAAGAACTTTTGGAATCCATGGGAATCGCGCTGCATGTTATCATAACTTGCGGCAGTCAGGGAAGTTATTGCGTATCAAAAGAGGCGATTGAACGGATTCCAGGGAAAACCGTCAAAGCGGCGAGCACCGCCGGAGCGGGCGACGCATATACGGCGGGCGTCATTTGCGGGATTCATTTTGGACTGCCCCTGCAAAAAAAAGGAAAAGCCTTGGTCAGCGCGCCTGAATTGGGCGCGGCGTTTGCAGAGCAGTCGGTGACGTGCATTCACACGATCGATCCTTCCATCGGAAGGGAGTTTGCACAAGAATTTTTACAGCGGTTTCGCTTCATAGAGAGGATGCAAAATGTAAAATAAGCCGCTTACATATGCAATCTATATCAAAGGTTTGCAAAAGGCCTTTTGACAAATTGATATCAACCAAAACAGAAAGCAGGCAGAATATGGGTCACTACAAATTGGTTTTTACACAAAAATATGACAAAAAGGATCA
Source organism: uncultured Christensenella sp. (assembly GCA_964592155.1). Classification (GTDB taxonomy): domain Bacteria; phylum Bacillota; class Clostridia; order Christensenellales; family Christensenellaceae; genus Christensenella. The sequence goes on along the minus strand of CAZQDA010000055.1, from coordinate 11,242 downwards.
GCAGCGGTTTTTGGAACTGGAACAGAATTTCATTGAGCTTGAGAAACGGGCGCCGGGCATGATTCCCGCAAAAAGATACCAGCCTGTGCTTGGAAAGGAGCCGACCAACACGCTGCGCTGGGAGGCGGAAGTTTTCAGCATGGAAGACGCGATAAAGCTCTTGGAAGCGATTGAAGGCAATGAGGAGCACAGCGGGCTTTTGGAAGAGCAGGTGGGCTATATCAAGGATCACCACATCGAGATTTTCAAAGAGATCGAGCAAGGCGTTTGAGCGGCGCGCAGCGCGGAAAAAATAGAAGTTTGAAAGCCCGCCCAAAAAGCAGGGCGAAAAAAAGAAACGGAGGACAAATAAATGAAAAAAGTTGGTTTTATCGGTCTGGGAAACATGGGAAGAGGTATTTGTAAAAATATTATCGAGGCCGGCAACGAGGTAACCGTATTTGATACGGACAAAGAGGCAATGCAGCGCTTCGCCGGAAAGGCGACGCTGGCAGCAGACGTGATGCAGGTGTTTGATGCGAGCGATTATATCTTTTTCTCGCTGCCGAATTCAAATGTCGTGGAAAGCATCATGGAGCAATTTTTTGCGGCAGGCGTAAAGGGAAAAACCATCATCGACACGTCGACGAGCTATCCGATGTCTACCAAAAAGCTAGCAAAGCGGATGAAAGACGAAGGCGGCGCGCTGATTGACGCACCGTTGATGGCAGGGCCGGCAGAGGCAGAAGCGGGAGAGCTCGAAATCGTTGTCGGAGGAGACAAAGCGGATTTTGACAGGATGAGCGATCTGTTTGACGCATATTGTAAAAAATACAGCTATGTTGGCGAAAGCGGCAACGGACATCTGGCAAAGCTGGCGATCAATTTCTGCGGGCTTTCGGAGGCACTTATTTTTGCTCAGGTATTCCCTGTGATGGCAAAGCTTGGATTTAAGCAGGAAGATCTGTTTGAAATTTTGAACTGTGAATCGCTTGCAAACTGGGTGTTTGATTTTTACAGCAAAAAATATGTCAACAAAAATTATCATCTGGATTTTGCGCTGGCGCTTGGTCTTAAGGATCTTTCTTATATGAAACGGCTATATGAAGAACTGAATATCCCGGGCTTTATTTTAGATGGGGCGCTCGACCTGTGCCGTGTTTCCCTGCAGGATCAAAAGGATGGAGAAGTGCTGGATTTCAGCTATCCGTGCCAGACCATGTATGAATATGTGGGACTTGATAAATAGGCCATGCGAAATAAAGGGCCCATCTCCCGCAGTCTTTTTGAGGCTGCGGGACAGATGGAACCCGAATACGCCGGAAGGGATTGGGAAGAATGGTTGACAAAAATATTTTGGAACTAAAAGGAATTACGAAGTTATATCCCGGTGTGAAAGCGCTCGACAATGTAAGTCTTTCCTTTAGGCAGGGGGAAGTGCATGCCCTTGTAGGGGAAAACGGCGCGGGAAAATCCACGCTGATCAAGACGATTTCCGGAGCAATCGAGCCAACGTCGGGAATCATAAACGTAGAGGGGAGCAGCTTTGAGGGATTAACGCCCACGCTTTCGCGGGAAAACGGAATTTCAGTGGTTTATCAGGAGTTTACGCTGGTGCCGGTGCTTTCCGCCGCAGAAAACATTTTTTTGGGAGAGTTCATTCGCAAAGGATGGATTTGTAACAGGAAAGCGATGAACGAGAAAGCGGCAGAACTGTTCAAGATGCTGAAAATCAAGCTTGATCCGGAAGTTAAGGTGGAAGATTTGACGACCGGATACCAACAGATCGTAGAGATCGCAAAGGCGGTTGCAAAGGATGCAAAAATACTGATCATGGACGAACCATCCGCACCGCTCACGACCAATGAAGTAGAGGCGATGTTTGGCATCGTCGAGACGCTCAAGCAGCAGGGCGTTACCGTAATCTATATTTCGCACAGGCTGGAAGAAATTTTTCGCGTGGCAGACAGAGTTTCCGTGCTGAGAGATGGAACCTACATCGGCACGAAGGACATACAGGATACCAACAAGAACGACCTCATCAGTCTCATGGTGGGAAGAACCCTAAAAGAAACTTATCCGGAGCGTGAGGCGATTACAGATGAAATTGTGCTGTCTGTGAAAAACCTGACGGGCAACGGAGTCAAGGACATATCATTTGACCTGAAAAAGGGCGAGATACTTGGATTTGGAGGCCTTGTGGGCGCGGGACGCACCGAGCTTGCGGCGCTGCTGTTCGGCAGCGCGAAGATCATAGGGGGCGAGATGTTTCTCAGGGGAAAGAAAATTGACCCCAAAACGCCCGAAAACGCGATTGCGGAAGGAATATCGCTTGTTCCGGAAGACAGAAAAAACCAGGGGTTGATCCTTGACATGACCATCAAAGACAACATTACCTCTGCTTCTATGAAAAAGCTGTCGAGCAAAGGCTTCATCAACAAAAATGCGGAGGAAGAATTTGCAAATAATTATGTGAGCAGCCTGAATATCAAAACGCCCGGAATTCTCCAGAAAGTGAAAAACCTGTCGGGAGGAAATCAACAAAAGGTTGTACTGGGAAAATGGATGGGAACGGACCCTGATATTTTGATTTTTGACGAGCCCACGCGGGGAATCGACGTAGGCGCGAAGCAGGAAATCTACAAGCTGATGGTGGACATCACACACAAGGGGAAATCGATTATCATGATTTCGTCAGACATGGAAGAACTGCTTGGGATGTCTGACCGCATGGTGATTCTCAGCAAGGGGAGAATGTCTGCAATCCTTGGAAAAGAAGAATTTACACAGGAAAAAGTACTAAAATACGCGGCGGAGGGCGACGATGATGGAACAATCGAAAACTAAAAAATTTGGAAAGAAATTAGGAGGATATGGAATATTTCTGGTGTTCATTGCCATGTTTATCCTGTTTAGCTTTATCGCTCCGAATTTTCTGCAACTGAATAATATTTTTAATGTAGCGCGGCAGGTTTGTACGCTTGGGATTTGTACGGTGGGCATGACGATCATCATGATCACGGGCGGCATTGACCTTTCTCTGGGATATCAGATTTCGCTTACCAACGTCGTATGCGCGTGGTTGATGGTGACGGGCGGGCTTGATCCGATTCTGGCGGTGATTATCGCAATGCTGATGAACATGGCGATTGGCATTATGAACGGCATCATTATTGTGAAATCGCACGTCGCGCCTTTGATTGTAACCTTGGCGGTGCTCAATATTTTGAACGGGCTTTCCTACATGGTTTCTAAAGGTCTGCCGATCTTCGGATTTCCGGCAAGCTTTGCGGTGGCGGGACAGGGCAGCATCGGCGGGTTTCCGATTTCCCTGATTGTGATGATTGCAATTTTTGTGGTCGGCGCGATCATTCTGACAAAAACATACTTTGGCAGATACTTTTACGCGATTGGGAGCAACGAGGAAGCGGCCAAGCTTTCCGGAATCAACACGGCAAAAATGAAAATATTAGCCTATGGGCTGGGCGGATTTTTGACCTCTATTGGCGCGCTGTTGATGCTGTCGCGTACCAATTCAGGGCTTTCCTCAAACGGTGCGGGGTTTGAATTCAATGTTATTACGGCCTGCGTATTGGGCGGTGTCAGCGCCGCAGGCGGAAAAGGAACCATCTTCGGTGCGCTGGTCGGCGTACTGATTGTAGGGTTCCTCGAGAACGGATTGCTGCTGATGAATGTAAGCGAATACACGCAGCTTGTGATCAAGGGCGTACTGATGCTGGTGGCGGTTGTGTATGACACGCTTGCACGTGAAAAGAATGAAAAGATCAAAAAAATAAAGGCAATCAATGTGAATAATGTAGCTTAGGCGATGATCTGGATAAAAACAGGAAAAACATCGATGGCGGAAGGGAGGAAGTAAAAAAAAGGCAGAAACAAAACACACAAAAATCCAAACGATCAAAAAAATAATGGAGGAAAAACAATGAAAAAAATAGTTGCGATTGTAATTTGTATTGCTATGCTGTTCGCGTTTACAGCTTGCACGGGAGGAACCACCACACCGTCGGCGGAAGCTTCGGCCCAGCCGAGCGAGGCTGCTTCGCAGAGCCAGGAAGCCTCTTCTTCCCAGCCGGCCGATGCGCCGGCAGCGGATAAAACCTATAAGGTTGGATTTGCGTTCTACAACCTTTCCAACCCTGTCTGGGCGGAGCTGGTGGAAGAAGCGCAGACTTATGGCAAAGAGCAGGGAATCGAAGTGACCTATGTGGACGCGGGTGAAGATTCCGCAACCCAGATTTCGCAGATTGAAAACTTTATTCAGAGCGGAATGGATGCGATCTGCATTCTTGCGGTTGATGTAGAGGCTGTGGAGCCGGTTGCAAAGCAGGCGATGGACAAAGGAATTAAAGTAATTGACTATTCGCGTGGTCTTAAAAATGCTGACACATGCCTGAATCTTGATCCGGAGGCGACAGGACAGGCGCTTGCAAAACTTGCGACCACATGGATCAATGAAAATATTGGCGAAAATCAGGCTGTGAAATGGGGATTTTTGGATATTCCGACAGTAGAAGTAGGCGTGCAGGAAGGCAAGGCAGTGGAAGAAGAGATGAAAAAGTTGCTCCCGGATTCCCAGCTTGTCGCGAATGCGTCCACGCTGACAGTAGAAGAGGGAATGAAGAACACGGAAAGTATTTTGCAGGCAAATCCTGATTTGCGCGTAATCCTGAGCCTTTCCGCAGGCGGCGGCGTTGGCGGAAACAATGCGGTGAAAGCTGCGATTGGTGAAGATCAGTATAAGGATTATGCAGTGTTCTCGATTGACGCGACAGAACAGGAAGTGCTCAACATCATCAATGGCGACCCGCAGAAGGGCTCGATCAGCCTGGGAAGCGGCGCGGTACACGGAAGGACACTCGTGGATTTCGCAGTGAAGCTGCTGAATGGAGAACAGGTTGAAAAGATGAACTACCTGCCCATCGTGGAAGTGACTCCGGACAATGCGCAGAGCTATTACGACGAAACATTCAAAAAGTAATCAATATGAAGCTTTGGAAGCGCCCCGAAAGGGCGTTTCCAAAGGTTTTGATCTGAGGGGAAGCAATGAGAGAGGAATATCTGAAAACAATACGTAGAGAGCAAAGTGGGCCGGTGCCATATTTTTTTTGCTTTTGCAATGCTCTGGTGCAGAAGTTCAAGCAAAAATATGGAGAGAAAGACTATCATGAAACGTACCAAATGCCAATCAGGGAAATATTTTTGAATCCGACAAAGCTGGTTCCGGAGGAACGGTTTCAAAAATATTTGACAGGCAGGCAAATCACAGGCGTGGTAACGGAATGGGGAATCGAGCTGGAGAAAAGCTCGACAGAACATTTTTCCCACATGATAGGGCCGTTAAAGGACAGCCTAAGTGTGCAGGATGTGCTTGACTTGCCGCTACCGGATTTTCTGGAAGATTACAGATGGCAGGGTGTGGCGGAACAAATTGCAGCTGCCAAAGAGGCGGGACTGATCACAATGCCCGGCATTTACGGCGGAAACGATACCGGTACGGGAGAGCCGACGGTAGCCGCTTTTATGGATATATTTGAAACGTCGTGGTATCTGCGCGGACTGGATACGATGCTGATGGATTTTTATGTCAATGAAGAATTTGCGGGCGCACTGCTCGATAAAATAACGGAGTTTAAAGTTGCACTGGCAAAGAAATGGGTGCAGGCGGGTGTGGACATTCTGACAACAGGGGACGATGTAGGCGCACAAACCGCGCTCATGATGAGCAGGGAGATGTATTGCAAATGGTTAAAACCGCGGCTTGCAAAAGTGATTGCCGCGGCAAAATCAGAAAATCCGGACATTCTGGTTTTTTATCACTCAGATGGCAATGTTGAGGAGATCATTCCTGATTTGCGAGAAGCGGGCGTGGATATTCTCAACCCAATCCAACCTGAGTGCATGGACCCTAAAAAAATAATGACACAATATGCGGATAGTCTCTCCTTCTGGGGGACGATCGGCACGCAGACAACTTTGCCGTTCGGCACTGTGAATGAAGTGAAGGAAGCGTGCAGGGACATACTTGAGCTTTCAAAAAACAGAGGCGGACTGGTGCTCGCGCCCACACATCTTTTGGAACCGGAGGTTCCGCTAAGAAATGTGGAAGCATTTTTAGAGGCGCTAAAGGAACATAATATGGCTTACCGGTAGGCAGATAGGGGAGAGAAAATAAATATGAATGTTCTGGCAATAGACGGCGGCGTCACAAAAACGGCAGCCGCGGTTGTCGATGCCAACGGCAACTTAACAGCAAAGGGCAGATGGGCCACGGGAGTGTACACGCGAGAAAATCTTCTGAGCCTGTTTGAGAGGGTGATCAAGGAATACAGGCAAAAATATGATATTTGTGCTGTCGGAATTTCAACGAATGGCTCGGTCGACGATCAAAATGGCATTGTGGTCTATGCGGACGATGTTTCCAAGGAGTGGACAGGCGTACATCTGGCGGAGGAAATCGAAAAGCGTTGCGGGCTGCCCTGCGCGGTTCAAAATGATGGACGGGCTGCCGTTTTGGGAGAGGGGATCAAAGGAGCGGCAAAAGGGATCGATCACTATTTTGGCATTTTCATCGGCACAGGAACAGTCGGCGGGCATGTTTCGGACGGACAGTTGATGCACGGCGCAAATTATGGGTATGGAGAAGTGGCACACATGATCCTGCATCCGCAGGGCAGGCACTGCAAATGCGGGCAGGATGGGTGCGTGGAACGGTATTGTTCCGGAACTGCGCTGTATGATCTATATAATGAAAAAACAGGGGAGAAGATCGCGTCTGGCTATGAGTTTTTTGAGCGTTTTCATGCGGGAGACGAAATGGCGTTGCTTGTGCTTGACGAATTTAAAGAGAACCTTGCGACGGCGATCGTATCGCTGGTGAATCTGCTCGACCCCAGAATGATTGTAATCGGGGGAGGGCTTATCGATACGCGCGAGCATTGGTGGGACGATTTTTTGGCGAGATACAGAAAGCTGTGTTCAGGACATCTGAAAACAGTTGAAATTGTTCCCGCACATCTTGGAAACGATGCGGCTTTAATCGGCGTGGCGCATATGGCATACAAACTTTGCGGAAAACCGACAAAATAAACATAGGAGAAAACAAATGGGTTATATTTATTCTGAAATCAAATCGCAATATCAGGCGGCGGCAAAAACGCTGGAGCAGGTAATCGGGCAACAGGAGGAAATCAAAGCGGTTTTTCAAAAAGCGCAGGCAAAGAAACTGCTTTTTTTAGGATGTGGTTCCAGCTATGAGATTTCTGTTTCCGGTCAATATAACGCGAATCTTTCGGGACTTCCGGCGTTTGCACTCGCGGCGGGCGATATGATGTTGCATCCGGAGGATTATAGGAATGTGATCGAAGATTCGCTCGTGATCATCGTGACGCGTTCAGGAGAAACGCATGAAATTCTGAAAGCGGCGGAGCTGCTGAAAGAAAAGTTCGGCAGGATGGTTTTATCCGTGATTGCGCGGGAAAATAGCGCGCTTGAAAGGTTATCGGATTGTACGGTGCTGATTCCGTGGGCGTTCGATGAAAGCGTGTGTCAGACGCGCACAGTATCAAACCTTTACCTGTGCGCCATTCTTTTGAATGCAATATTCACCGGCAATCAAAAAGCGGTTGAGCAGGTGAAAACGCTTACGGTTCATGGAGGACAGTATTTAGAGCGTGTGGAGCCGGAATTGCACGAGGTGGCGCGTGGAAGCTGGAAACAGGCATATGTGCTGGGAGACGGAGAGCTTTGCGGAATTTTGAGGGAGGGCGCGCTCGCCTTTTCTGAAATTGCGCGGATCAGCGGAAAATATTATCATGTGCTGGATGTGCGGCACGGGCCGATGGTTTTGGTGGACGGGCAGACGCTTGTGATTGTGGTGCTGCGCAGGGAAGGCTATGATTTTTACAAAAAGCTGGTGGAGGATTTGGTACGCAAGAATGCACAGGTTGTGACGTTTACGTTTGAAGACTGTCCGGCGATTGAGGGAACGAAGCTTGCGGTTTCTTATCACGAAAAAACGGGGTATGCGCAGGCGGGTGTGCCGGCGCTTAATCTGATTCAACTGATTGCATATTATAAAGCGATCGAAACAGGCTTTGATCCGGATTATCCGGAGGGGCTCGACGCATACATCAAACTGGGATAAATGTGGCTTTTGATCATAAAGTCAAACAAAAACAACCTGCAAAAATGCAGGTTGTTTTTTGGTGACCCCACGGGGAATCGAACCCCGGTTTCAGCCGTGAGAGGGCTACGTCTTGACCGCTTGACCATGGGGCCATCTGAATCAGATAGCATTAATAATTGTAGTGGATTATGCCTGTTTTGTCAACAAGGAATCGCAAAGAGAAGATAAAAAATGTGCTATTGGACCTTTGTCCAATAGCACATGACAGCAACTCTTAATATTTGGTTAGATACTGCTCGCGCTCCCATTCGTGAACATGCTGCGAATAATCCGCCCATTCTTTCTTTTTCCCTTTCAGGTATTTGTCATAAGCACCACCCAGAACCTCACGCATCAATGGGTCTTCTTTGAAATCATTGATTGCGTCAAACATATTCTGCGGGACACGCTTGATTTTATGGGTTGTTTTTTCTTCATCCGTGAGCGTGTAGATGTTCTTGTTGACAGGCGGCGGCGGCGTGAGGCCTTCTTTGATTCCTTCGAGTCCGGCCGCGAGAGCGCCCGCAAAGGCAAGATACGGATTTGCGGTAGGGTCAGGATTTCTCATTTCAATTCTGGTTGCCGAGCCGCGCGCGAACGGAACGCGCACAAGCGGGCTTCTGTTTTTTGCGGACCAGGCAATGTAGCAGGGCGCTTCAAAGCCGGGAACAAGCCGCTTATAGGAATTGATTGTTGGATTCGTGAGCAGGGAAAGACCGCGAGCATGTTTTAAGATGCCTGCCATAAAACCATAAGCCTGCTTAGAAAGCCCAAGTTCATCGGCTTTGCTGGTGAAGGCGTTTCCGGTCTGTGTACAAAGCGACATATTAATGTGCATTCCGCTGCCTGCGATTCCATAGATCGGCTTTGGCATAAATGTCGCGTGAAGCCCGTGCGTCTGCGCGATCCGCTTTACGACGATTTTGAATGTCATAACGTCGTCTGCCATTTTAAGGGCGTTGCCGTATTTAAAATCGATTTCGTGCTGCCCTGGGGCGCATTCGTGATGTGATGCTTCGATTTCAAAACCCATTTCCTCAAGGGCAAGGCATATATCGCGCCGCGCGCCGCCGCCCGTATCAAGGGGAGCGAGGTCAAAATATCCCGCGTCGTCGTTCGTATCGATAGTCGCTTTTCCGTCCTCGTCTTTGTGGAACAGGAAAAACTCGCATTCAGGACCGATGTTGAGCGTATAGCCCATTTCTTTTGCGCGCGCAAGCTGCTTTTTGAGGATATATCTGGGGCAGCTTTCATAAGGCGTTCCATCCGGCATATATACGTCGCAAATAAACCGCGCGGTACGCCCTTTGGGATTCGACCAGGGGAAGATTTCAAAGGTATCAAGGTCGGGCATGAGCATCATATCCGACTCTTCGATACGCGCAAATCCATCGATGGACGACCCGTCAAACATACAGCCTTTTTCTATAATGCCGTCAAGCTTGGAAGCCATAACGGTGATATTTTTTAAGATTCCGAACACATCTGTAAATTGCAGCCGCAAAAATTTGATGTCATTTTCTTCAATCAGTTTATGCAGTTGTTCCTTGGTATATCGTGGCATTATTTTCTCCTCCATGTTTAATATCAATATAATAGTATTATATATGAAAAGTCTTCTCGTGCGCAACTAATATTCATTGCGTGCGGCGCAATGAAAAACCGCCTGACCATGTCAGACGGTTTTTGTTGCTTTACTCGTTGCTTTTGCCAATCGTCGTTTCGGTTGATCCATCCGCAAGGGTAGCGACAACCTCTTTGCCGGTTGGGTGCATTTCGATCCAGGTGTTGCCCGGAGCAAGGGTGAGCCGTTCGCCGTTTTCCAGAAGGTAGGTTGTCGGGCTGTCGTAAGACGCGCGCTGCCACGTTCCTTTCATCAGCTTGCCATGGACGACAAACATTGCGTCACCGCTGCCCTTGACGTCCACAATTCTGCGATCAGCTTCCGCCGCCTGGGATCCGGCAGCCTGATCGTTTACAAATTCAACGATCAGATTTTGAACTTCCACCTGTTCGCCGGTTGTGGCATCTTTGAATTCGTTGCCCTTCATGAAGCGAAGCAATTTATCCTTTTCTTTATCATATTCATAGGATATAAAGCCTTTATCCCGGAAAAAGGGAAATTCGATTTTGGAGAGCTCATGCTGATCCGCATAGTCCTGCAAGGGATAGAATTGGAAAGTCTGCAGCTGCTTTGGCGTATAGTCGTAGATTGCAAGCGCTTTCATCAGATCGATTCCAGCAAAATCAGATACAGGTTTCCCTTTGATCAGCGGGAAAAACAGGTCGGAATTCACAGCGTGTTTGCCTGCGCCGTTGATGCGCTGCTGGATGTGTTCGCTGCTTTCGCCCCAAATATCGGTTCCTGCAACAGAGGTAGAGTCAGGGCCTCCCATGTGCACATAAAGAGCATCCCACTCTCCCTGAATCCACTGGAAGTAATAACGCGAGGAGCGAACAGGCCCGACAATCAGTTCTTCCGGTGCGTCAGCGCCGTTGATCGCATCGTTGTAAAGTGCCGTTAAGCGGGTGTCAGAGCCGTCGACATCTGTTTCGTATACGATATCCGCATAGCTGATGCCGGTTTGCGGACGCGCATTTGCGGCATTATCAATTTGTACCATGATGGGCTTGTAAACGGTGTTGCCCGGAAGTCCTGTGGTAGGTGAAATATCTGTGGGGATTGATTCGGGTGACTCGGTAGAGGACGCCGGACTTTGGGATTCGGTTGTCGTTATTTTTGTGGGCTGCGCAGAGGGCTGCTCTTCGGGCTTGGCACATGCCGTAAAAATGCCGCATACCATGAGCGCTGCCAACATCACTGTCAGTATTTTCTTCATACGTAAATAGAACCTTTCTTTTTAAAATTAATTCATATATTATAACACTAAATTTACAATTTTTAAATATTTCCGTAAATTTTAAGATTACTTTTCTTGGGGCGGGGGTATTCTGGTCTTGGGTGATTTTGTGCTTTTGCTTGAAGAAAAAGCGGATTTATGTTATGTTATAGTAAATTAGCGGAGGTTTGCTGTCATGGCGAAAAAGAAACGAACGTTTCGATTCAACAGAATAAAG
>CAZQDA010000054.1:0-19071 GCA_964592155.1 uncultured Christensenella sp. | reverse complement strand
CTTCTTGTTCCACCACTGTTTTTTCTCCAGTTCCCTATACGCCGAGCAGCCGTTTTGCGTTGGCGCCAAAAATATTTTCAGCCGTCTCATTGCCCAGGCTCAGCCTGTCAATGGCATCTAATATATTGTTTACCTGCTCGTATACATAGAAGATATACTTTTCTTCCGCCTCGCTGCCCTCGATATGCTTGTTCCACGCAAAATCCTCCCGCGCGAGGTTTTGGTATCCCGTCTTTGTCCAGGTGCGCTTTCCGTGCCACAGGAAAATCGGCTCGTCCGTGCCGAAGAGAATACGGTCCGTGCGCAGACGTTTGAGCGCAAGCTCGTAAACCTCAGGATTGAGTACTGCCGCCGTATCAAAATACAGCCAGTCGATGTCTTCTCCCATCTTCTCAATCGCCTGTTCAAAATGATACGGCGTAAAACACCGCCCGAAATGCGCGATGCACAGTTTTAAATCAGGGAACTCTTTTCGTATCTGTTTAAGCTCAGCGATATTATTGTCGTCCGGCATCCGCCCCGCTCTTGGAAGGTGCATCATCACGACCTTTCCAAGCCGCTGCATCAGCGCGAACTGCTCGCGCGGCATAAAATCAAAAATCCCAACCTCCGCGCCCTTTTTGCCGGATACCATGTCAGGATAAGGCTTCACACCCGAAAACCCGTGCGTTGTCAGCATTTCCTCTAAAGAACCCAAATCGTCCTCCGGCTTGATGCACAAAAATCCGGACCTGATCGATCCGTCTGCCACGCACCGCGCAACATATTCGTTCGACGCCGATATATCCGCCTCTTTGATCGGAAACGGGAACGCGTTGATTTCATAATCGATTCCCGGAAACAGCGTATCAAAATAATAGCGCGCATCCTCCGCGGACATCGTGTAGCCGCACTGAAACGCCCAGTCATCCATGATCCGTTCGCGCGGAACATCTTTCACATGTTCCTCCAGGTTGATGTGCGTATGCACGTCAAACACCTCCCGCGGCAACCGCGGAAGAATCTTTTCTTCGTAAAACGCCCTGTCCCGTTCCGTCCGTTCAAAATATTCGTAGCCCATGCCGTCCTCCTCTACTCATAAAAGCGCTCGATGCAGCTCCACATTGCCATATATCGTTCATACTTTTCCATATAACGGGAGACCTGTTCGCCGGCTGCCGGCGCCACCCTGTCCGCGCGCACCATCTTTTCCGCCGCCTCTATATAATCCGGATAACTACCCGCGCCCACCGCGGCGATCATTGCCGCGCCCAGCGCGCAGGTGTCCGGCTCGCGCATCTGCTCAATCGGAATGTCCGTCACCGCCGCAATGATTTTCTTCCATATTTCGCTCTTCGCCGCCCCGCCCATGATTTTCAGGCTGCGCACCGTGCAGCCGTTCTTTTCAAAATCCGCAAGCGCGCGCCTTAAGCCAAACGCGACTCCCTCCATAATTGCTTTTGCAAAATCAAACCTGTCGTGCGAAAGGTCAAAGCCCGTAAAGGTTCCCTTGGCCGCGCTCTGCCACACCGGATAGTTCGCACCCGCAAGATAGGGATAAAAAAACAGGTCGTCTTTCTGCGCGTAACGTTCCTGCACACCCTTGTTGATTGCATCCCAGCCCTCATCCAGAAAACGGTTTTTGTACCACTCTAGCGACGCGCCCGAGCATACCAGCGACGCAATCGAGCCATAAAGCCCCTTGACAGGATGAATGCCCGGCGCGATGAACGTATCGGTAAAAAGCGGCTGTTCCGCGATCCCCATCACAACCCATGTGGTTCCTGTGGATAGCAGCATATCCCCCGCGCGCGTCGCGCCCGCGCCAATCGACGCACAATATTGGTCGTGACCGCCGTTATACACTGGCGTGCCCTCGCAAAGACCCATTTGCTCCGCCGCTTCCCGCCGCAGCCCGCCAAGCAAAGCTCCGGTGGGTAATATCTCGGGCAGCTCGTTTCTTTTGATCCCCGCCGCAAGCAAAATGTCGTCGTCCCAGTCGTTCTTCCGGATGCTGAATAACTGGCGCATCGCGGCGTTGGTCGGGTCAATCACGCCTCTTCCCGTGAGGAACCGGTTCATGTATTCCAGCGTCGTCAGATACTTCGCGCCCTCCCGGCCCTCCCGCTTCATGCGCGGGATTTTCGCCGCGTCAAACGCCGGACTTAATTTCCAGCCGGTTGCCTTGTAGACGTAATCTTCTCCCAGCGTTTGCCCCAGCCGCTCTGTCTCCTCCTGCGCCCGCGCGTCCATCCACGTCCACGCCATGCCCAGCGGTTTTCCATCGCCGTCCACAGCCACCGTGCTGCCGCCCTGGGTGGAAAGGGAGATTGCCTCCACCGGCGCGCCTTGCAGCGCGTCTGCGCACTCTTTTACGGCAAAAACGCTCGCGCGAACCCATTCGTCCGCATCCTGCTCCACCTGCCGCCCTTCCCCAACAAGCGCATAACCGCTGTAGCCCTTTGCCAGAACCGTGCCGTCGCCGGACACGGCGATGGCCTTTGTCCCTGTTGTTCCTACATCAATCCCTATGACAGGCATCCCAATCCTCCCCGTCGCTCTTTGTTATTCGCCGATCACCTGCACCTGCACCGTGCGCCTGCGTCCGCGCGTCTGGTCCATATCCACGAAATATATGAACCCGTAATCCCCAAGGTCCATCTCCCCGTCGATCAGCACAATCGTCTCGCTCCTGCCCAGAAACACCGAGCGCAGATGCCCGTCCGTGTTCAGCGTCTCCGGCTTGCTTTCCCCATGCTCCGCCGCAAACTCCGTCAGCTTCGGCCCCGGGTGCATATATTGCCCTTCTTTGCGGCAGGTCGGGATCATCGTCTCAAACACATCGCACAAATCCTGCTGCAAATATTCAAGCCCCGTATACGCCACGTCAAACGAGCATTCCTGCGTCATCACCGAGCAGGTCGTGTGGTGCGAATACACCACGCACAGTCCGTTTTTGATCCCTGAGCGCTTCAGGATATCCCTAACCTGACCTGTCACCTCATGGAATTTCACTCCCTTTTCTTCTGACGATACCTCAAACGCTTCCCTGAATACTTTCATGGACTCCCTCCTTCTTTTTCCTGTCCTCCCACGCCATTCGCACGCTGCGGATCATCTCTTCCACCATTTGCAGCGGGTCTTTCGCGTTCACGATCCCCGACGCCGAGCCGACTCCCTCCGCGCCCGCGTAAATATTCCGGTACACCTGCTCTGCCGACGTGATCCCCGCCGCCTGCTCCACCAGAATATCCGCATAGATTTCCTTTACCGCCTCTATTGACGCCTGCACATACGAAAGGTCGCTCGCCGTCCCTGTGCCGATCAGCTCTGTCGGCTCCGGATTGATGATGTCCGGATGCAAAAGAGCAATCGCCTTGGTCTCCGCGATGGAATCCGCGCATGCAAACGACAGCAGATCTAGCTCGTTTGCCCGCGCAATTGTCTCACGCACCTGCGACAAAGACATAGGTCTTTCGCAGTGGTTCATCACCACTCCCCGCGCGCCCGCCGCCTTGATCGCCTCCGGCATCACCTCCGCCGCCCCGCGCCCCGGTCGCAGCGTATCCATGTACGGCGCGATCACAATCAAATCCGTGTTCTCCGCAATCCTGCGGATGTCCACATACGGCGCTGTAAACAGTACGTCGACTTCGTAACGCTTGCCCGCCTCGTCCGCCGCCTGCGCCAGCCGGAATACATCGTCTCCATAGATATAGTTTTTTACGCCCACCTCAAAAAACGGCGCCCTGATCCTTGCTTTCATCCCTTATTCTCCTGTGATCTGGATATCCACAACCCGTTTGCGCGCGCGTACCTGATCCCAGTCGATAAAGTAGATGTACCCGAATTCCCCAAGGTCCAGCGACCCGTCGCACACTACGATCGTCTCCGATCTCCCGAAGAACACCGACCTCAGATGCGCCTCCGTGTTCAGGCTCGTCCACTCCCCCTCTTCCGTTCCAAGACCCATCGCAAACTCAATGTGCTTCGGACCCGGATGCATATACTGACCCTCACAGCGGCAGGTCGGAATCAGCTTTTCCATGATATTACACAAGTCCTGCTGCAAATATTCGTGCCCGAAATATGTCTTGTCGTGCGAGCATTCCTGCGTCATCACCGAGCAGGTCGTGTGGTGCGAATACACCACGCACGTCCCGTTTTGTATCCCCGATGCCGCAAGCGCTTTTTTTACCTGCTCCGTCACATCGTGAAACGTCGGGTTTAGCCCCTTTGACTGCACTTCGATCTTTTCTCTGTATGTTTTCATTCTTTTTCTCCTTTGCTTTTTTTATTAAAGTAGCGTTTTTTATTTTCTCTTTTCACTTTGTTTGCGCAACGCAATACCTGATCAAAAACAAGGTCAGCGTTTTAGTAATTTTGGTGAACGCTTCGCAATCGACATATTCGTCAGGCTGATGCGCTCCGCCATATAAGGCAAAATCCCGCATGATTCCAAAATTAAAGCTGCATGGGGTGATATACTTTAAAAAGACAGATAAATCAGACAGACACGCGCCGCATTCTTTTAACCCAATATTTGCGCCATCCATTGCTGCCTGTTTCATAATCGCCTTACAGCAATATTGGTCATCCATCTCCCCATAATCAAAAAATCTTGTGGTAGGAATAAATCCATCTGTTCTGAGACGCGTTCCATCAAGCAAAGCGCGCGCCTCTCTCTCCAGCTCTAAGAGTTCCTTTTGTATTTGCTCCTTGGACTTATCTGTATAAATCACAAATTCAATGGTGCCGTTTCCCAGATTTGATCCAAAGTCACCCGCATGGAATCCCATCAGCCGATAGGCAGAACGTTCCATGTCGGAATTTGTATACAACGGATTTGCATGAAGCTCATCCCTGCGCCTTTGCCCAAACGCCTCTAATAACTGCTGAATTTTGTACAACGCGGCCACGACCGGCCGCGCCGTATCCGTCACTCCATCCGTCTTGATTTCAAGCTTATACCCGCATCCGCCCAGAGCAGCAGTCCATAAATCAAAATTTCCCCCATCCAGATTGACTACGGTTTCACAAGGATATTTCAACCCCGCAGCCAAGGCCCCGCATCCGCCGCCATACTCCTCATCCACATAAGACGTCAGTACAATATTTTTTTGCAGCTCCAAACCTGCGCTGAGAATCGCTTTTACCGCAAAAATCCCTGCGGCAATCCCAAATTTATTGTCTCCCGCACCCAAGCCATAGATTCGTCCATCTTTTTGGAGTCCCCCAAAAGGGTCCACCGTCCAGTTTGCAAGGTCGCCCACAGGCATCGTATCAATATGTGCTGCCACCATAACACTTGACGATGGATCCATACCACGAAGCACACCGGATACATTTGGGCGTTCGCCAAGCCCCCGTCCCGCAAGATAGCCCTGATGACCCGTGATCCCCGGAACGCTGTCCGGCGAATATAGCTCTGTTTCGAGTCCCAGATCAAGATAAAGCTGCTGGATATATTCAGCGCATGGCTTTTCATTTCCGTGGGAAATAAAATTCTGGCTGTCGAATCCCAGAAGGTCTGACAGGCAGTCAAAAAGCTGTTTCCGATTTTCTTCTATGTATCTGAGCGCTTTTTCTTCGTAGTTAAGCATAAGATTATTCCTCGATTATAATCGCCCTGCATGGAGCGCACGAAGTTTCCGGAACTTTCAGAGGCAATGCGGTCAGCCGGCATTTGCCCGCCTGGATCGCTTCCAGATTCACGACCGGCCCAAGCATCAGGATGTCCGCGGCATAAAAATCAGGAAAGAATCCTTCCGGGTTTTCCAAGTTTTCCCAGCGCGCGGTATCCCCGCCAAGAAGGAAAGGTTTCTTTGCCATGAGCCATTCCATCGCTTCCTTTTTCATATATGGCGACAACCTCAAATAATCCGGATGATCCCAATATCTTCCCCAGCCAGTTCCAATCAGGATTGCGTCGCCCTCACGAATCTCTTTGGCGTTAAAGCAGGTCTCCAGATCTTCCACCGTGATCCCCCGCCTTTCTTCCATGCCTTGCATATCCCACATGCCCAGATTCAAAACCACGCACGGAATGTCCACTGTTTTTTCCACCGGTACATCAATGAGCAAATATGTGCACGGATTATCGTTTCCATAAAAATGAGCGGGAGTTTCCAGATAAGTCCCCGTTTGGGAATGCAGCCCCTCGAATATTTCGCAAAAAACATCGCCTTTTACCCATGGAACTTCCGGCAACGGCCTAATCTTTATTTTGGGAAAGGGCTCTTCATAATTCCACATTTTTTCATTGATTAAACCAGTAATATCCGTTACCTTTTTCATGCCTACTTCTCCTTCATTTGCATATTGTAAAGTCAAATAAAACTCAAGATTTTTCGTTTCTTTTGCTATTATTCCGCTAAAAAATAATGATCTGTTTAACGTCCCCCTCCTTCTTGCGCGTTCTAAATCCCCAGGCACACGAATTCGTTTGTAAATAAATCGTTTCTGTGCCTGCAAATTTTCTTCCTCTCGCTCGTTATCCATATATTTAATTTAATTATTGAATTATATTTTTATAATACTATTGCGGTGTTTTGTTGTCAATGTTTAAAATTATATTTTGCTATTTTATTTATTTATTAAATTTATATAGCTTGCAAGAAGAAAGTAAATAAACTATAATGACTTTATTATAAGGTAAAGGGGGTTCCTCATGAATCCAGCCACACTTGAAAGTAAACAAAAAAACGTCAGGAATATTCTGAACTATATCATAAAATACGGCGAGGTTTCGCGACCCGACTTGGCCAAATCTTTGAAATTGAGCACCGCAACCGTTACAAATATTATCAGCGAACTATTGGCAGATCACATCGTATACGAAGGACGGCAGGACGCTTCCAAATTAGGCCGCCGCGCAACCCTCCTTCGGTTTAACAGCGCACTGAAATATGTTCTGGCAGTAAACATCGCCCAATATAAGATCGACCTTCATCTTTGCGACCTGGTTGGAAATGTGCTTTCCCACGCAGAGGAAACGATCGATTTTCGCGTCAGCACCACCAACAACGAGATCAAAATTTTGAAAAAGCTGATCAAAATCCTTTCCACTTTCATCGGCAACCAGCCTGAAGAAACAAAGAGTAAGCTGATCGCAGTCGCGTTGAGCCTACCCGGGCTCGTCAATGACAACAACGATGTCTGCATTCCCTTTTTCAACTGGAATAATTTATCTCTGATCAATCCTATTTCCGCCGCGCTCGGCCTGCATACCTACGTAGTGAATGTTACAAGGGTAAAAGCAATCTACGAAATGCGCTACATCAATCCGGACGAAAAAAACATTCTCTATATTTCCCTATCCTCAGGGGTGGGCATGGTCAACTTCTTCGACGGCAAAATGATTATGGGCAAAACGGGATACGCCGGAGAATGTGGTCATATGACATTGAACATCAATGGTCCAAAATGCTATTGCGGCAACAGAGGATGTTTCGAATATTATTGCAGCGAGATCAACATCCTGAACCAGGCCAAAGAGTGGGCACACGGCAAGGATCCGGTTTTGACCAATCTTGTAAAAAACGGCGCGCCCTTGAATATGCAAACTTTATTTCAGGCGCGGGAGGAAGGGAGCATTTATGCCCACGAATTGCTTTTGCAGGTTTCCACCTATTTGGCGCACGCTTTTGTTAACCTGATCAACTGTTACGATCCTGACCGGATCATTGTATCAGGCAGCCTTGTAGAGCTGGATGATTTTGTCATCAATTCCGCAATTCGAAAGGCGAAAAGCCTCATATTCAATACCTTTTCGAGGGAACCCATCTTTTCCTACGCTCATTTAAAATCCGACGAGCTGGAAAAAGCAATCTGCGCATTTTTGCTGGACAAAGTTTACGACATCATACTAAAGACCGCCAAAAACAGCGTTTCATAATCAAGCGTACCGTTTCCAGCCTTGGGCAGCGGGCGGAAAACAGGTTCGTTTCCCGCCCTCGCTCCTCATTTTCATTCCAATTCCATCTTCATTCTAACCATATCCCTGCACCAAATGCCATTCTCCATGATCTTTCCCGGATAGTGCGTGGAAAAAAAGTCCAAATCCACCCCAACAATCCGGAAACCACATTTTTGATACAAAAACATCTGCCCGATGCTGCTGTTTCCCGTTCCTAATTCCATGATTTTTGCGCCCGTTTTTTTGGCGATCTCAACGCTGTGTCTCAGCAGCATTTTTCCATATCCTTGATTCTGGTAACACTCCTCAACCGCCAGATTGACAAGTTCCACAGTCATCGGGCGCGTGCGGATCAGCACATAGCTTCCAATCGCGACGCCATCCGCCTCCAGCACATAAACCTCTCCCCTTGCCACATATTCCCTGACCGTTTCCATATCCGGATCAGCAAGCATCATCAGCTCAAAAGGAATTCTTCCTCCGTCTCTGAGCCGCTTGATTTCAGTTTTCATTTAATACCCCACCGTTTCCCAGCAGCCGAACGGCCGCGCAATATCCTCGCTCACATAAATTGTGGTTTTGAACAACTGTAGGATAGAAGCCGGAACCTGCATGGTCACAGGCCCCAAAATCGCCATTCTGGAAATCATACGCTGCCATGAATTATACCCGCCCAGCGCAGTCAGGCTGTGCATTTCAAAATGGTCGCGTGCATGAGCAACGTCGTAAGGCCCTATCGTCGCCGCGCGCGGCGGCACATTTGCCACATCTCCGGAGCATCCAAATATTCCAAACATTGAATTTTCAGCAATCGTGAGCGGATGTTGAGTGACGCGCCGCGCTTTCAATTTGAGATAATCATCCATATGATCCGCGGCAAATTCACTATCCGGGTCCACAAAGGCAATGTGCCCCGGCCAGCCAACCGCGCTATAGCAAACGTCCGCACCGCCATCGCCACACTCATCGATCATATCAGAATAATGATCCACCGTTTCATTCGAAATTACGTGGATATTTTCTTCCGGCGGACGCAGATCTTCGCGTATGCTTCCATAAAAATACTTTTTGAACGCATACCCAAGCCCCGCCTGATAAGTGATCGGCGCAATATTCCCATCCTGATCCGCCCACTCATCCATCGCGAACGCATGGACATTGCGATAAGAGACATTGTAACGGTTGCACATTTCAGCAATATTTACATATGCCGACGGCCATGGATTCGGAAAAATCATCGTAAGCGGCGTATCATTGTCATCACTCATCTTAATACGCGCAAAAACATCCGCCACAAACAACGACGTACAGTCCTGAACAATCTTGACCGTGTAATCCGGATTTGGCTTGTGGTTGATCAAATCCGCCTCTGTCGCATTTCTGCAAAATTCCAACACCTTTTTATCCCGAAACGGAATCCACGGAGCCGGATCAAAATCCCACTTTTCGATTTTCATAGCTTAATCCTCCTCATATCGTTTTTTATTTCAAGCTATCCTGCACTACCAGGCATGATACAAAATGTCCTTCCGACACCTCTACCAATTCAGGAACCTGCTCTTTGCACCGCTCCTGACACAGACTGCACCGCGTATGAAAACGGCAGCCCGAAGGCGGGTCGGCGGGCGAAGGGACATCTCCTTCCAGCACGGCATCCTTCCTTTTCTTGTCCGGATCAGGAAGCGGAATCGCCGAAATAAGCGCCTTGGTGTAAGGGTGCAGCGGCTGATCAAAAATCCGGTGCTTGTCCGCGATCTCCATGACTCTTCCAAGATACATAACCGCAACCCTGTCACACAGATGGCGTACCACCGAAAGGTTGTGCGAAATGAATAAATAGGTTAGTTCAAACTCCTTCTTCAGGTCACTCAACAAATTAAGCACTTGCGCCTGCACAGAAACGTCCAGCGCGGAAACCGCCTCGTCACACACAATGAAATCAGGCTTTAAAATCAGCGCCCTTGCGATTCCAATCCGCTGCTGCTGCCCCCCCGAAAACTCATGGGGATATTTTTGCGCGGAATCCCTCGACAGCCCAACTACTTCCATAATATCGTAGACAAGCTTTTCACAGGTGTTCTTTCCACGAATCCCATGAAACTTCAGAGGCTCCTCAATAATTTGAAACACCCTCATTTTGGGATTCAAGCTAGCAAACGGATCCTGAAAAATGATCTGCATATGTCTTTTTGCGCGCAGCAATTCCTTAGAGCTCATCTTGCCGACATCCACTCCTTCAAAGTAGACATTGCCGCCTGTTACGTCTATCAGATTCAGAATTGCCCTTCCGGTGGTACTCTTGCCGCAACCGCTCTCGCCCACCACGCCAAACGTCTCGCCTTTGTAAATCTCAAAACTGATATCGTCAATCGCCTTGATATATCTGGTGCGAAACCCCTCCTTGAAAGGGAAATATTTTTTGACGCGTTCCAGTCTGACAATCGCCTCTTTCATTTCGCATCACCCCCATAGAGGAAACAACAGACAGAATGGCCCTCTTGCGTTTCGACCAGCTCCGGCCTTTTTTTCGTACAAATATCCATGCGGTATTCACACCTGTCTGCAAAGCGGCAGCCCTCAGGCAGCGCCCACAAACTGGGCACCGAACCCTTGATATTGTAAAGCATCTGCACATCCTCATCTATTTTTGGAATCGCCTTGATTAATCCCTTTGTATAGGGGTGCAGTGGATTTTTAAATATCTCGCGTACTCCGCCCTGCTCCACGATACTGCCGCAATACATGACCGCCGCGCGATCACAGATTTCCGCTACCACTCCCAAATCATGCGTAATAAAAATAATGGCTGTTCCAAGCTCCTCCCGCATTTTTTTCATCAGACGCAGAATTTGCGCCTGAATCGTGACATCAAGGGCCGTGGTCGGCTCATCCGCAATCAACACCTTAGGCCTGCAGCATAAGGCCATCGCTATCATCACGCGTTGGCGCATTCCGCCGGACATGGAATTGGGGTATTCCGAAAAACGTTTTTCCGGCAAAGGAATCCCCACAGAGGAAAGCATCTCAATCGCCTCTTTTTTCGCCTCTTTTTTCGTCATCCCCCGATGAAGTATCAGCGGCTCCATAATCTGGTCGCCCACCGTAAACAGCGGATTCAAACTGGTCATCGGCTCCTGAAAAATCATGGAAATTTTGTTGCCGCGCACCTTTTCCAGTTCCTTTTCGGAAAATTCCAAAATATTTTCACCTTCGAGCAATATCTCTCCGCCCACGATTTTTCCAGGCGGATCAGGAATCAACCGCAGGATCGATAACGCGGTTACGCTTTTTCCACACCCGCTTTCGCCAACAACGCCCAAAATTTCACCTTTATCCAGCGAATAGCTCACCTTGTCCACAGCCCGCGCCACTCCATATCTGGAAAAAAAATGTGTTTCCAGCTCTTTTACTTCAATCACTTTATCCATTTATTTGCACCTGTTATTTTTCATCGGATCAAAAAGATCTCTGAGCGCATCCCCAAAAAAGTTGATCGACAAAACAACCAGAAAGATGCACGCCGCCGGCGACAACACATACCACAGTGCCGAATCAATGTACATTTGCGAATAAAACAGCATCGACCCCCACGCCGGCTCCGGTGGCTGGATACCCAGGCCCATAAAGCTCATCCCTGCCTCGATTAGGATTGCAACGGCGGTCAGCAACGAAATTTGTACCGTAATCGCGGAAATACAGTTAGGAAGAATTGTCCGGAAGAGAATATAGCCGGACTTTGCCCCAAACGCTTTATTCGCTTCCACAAACTCCCGCTCCTTCAAAGAGAGCACGTTTCCCCTGACAATACGCGAGAACCTTGGAAAGTTCACAATCGCGATGGTAAACACAAGACTGAGCGCACTCGCCTCGAATATCGTAATCACCAGAATGGCCAGCAGCATCGCAGGGAAAGAAAGAAACGCGTCCAGAATACGCATAATGACATTGTCTATCGCCCCGCCGAAATAACCCGCCAATAGCCCAAGCGGAATCCCTACCGCAGCAGCCAACAGGCTGGAAAAGACACCCACCATCATAGTCGAACGCGCGCCATACACAATACGCGAGAGCACATCCCTCCCATACTCGTCCGTGCCAAGCGGGTGCTCCATGCTGGGCGCTTCAAGAATATGGTCAACATCCACTTCAAGCGGATCATACGGAGTGAACATCGCGGGAAAAACAGCCATCAGCAGAATGACCGCCAAAATTACCATGGCAAAAACAGTCGTGAATTTAAACCGCATACTTACCTCCCGTCAATCCAGCTTGATGCGCGGATCAATCGCAGCATAAATGATATCCACAATCATGTTGATAAACACAAACGCCACCGCCACAAAAAACACCGCAGCCTGCACAACTGTATAATCCCTGTTTCCAATTGACTGGAATATCAGCCATCCGATGCCCGGCCAGCCAAACATCTGCTCTACAATCACAGTTCCGCCAAGCAGCGTACCAAACTCAAGCCCAATGACCGTAATCAGCGTAACAAGTATATTTTTAAAGGAATGCTTAAAATACACTTTGCTTTTAGGCAAACCTTTTGCCCTCGCCGTGCGGATATAATTTGCATTCATCACTTCTATGGTGTCCGATCGTACAAAACGGATAAAGTTCGCCATTTCGAACAAGCCGAGAGCCAACACAGGCATCAGGATCAATTGCAGATTTAGCGCCGGATTTTCCACAAACGAAACATATCCTCCGGCCGGCAATATTTTTAGTTTGACCGAAAAAATAATAATCAGAATAAGCCCCACTACAAACGACGGTATTGCAAGCATACTTGTGGAAACAAAACTGATAACCTGATCGGCAAGCTTATTTCTTTTTGTGGCCGCCCACGTCCCCAAAGGGACAGCCAGCGCCACAGCAAAGACCAGCGAAAACGTAATCAACTGAAGGCTCGCCGGCACCTTTTCAAAAATTACATCCGTAACAGGCCTTCCGTTCTTGAGCGATACTCCGAAATCGCCCGCAAACACATTTTTTACCCAGATAAAATACTGCACAACCTCCGGTTTATCCAGCCCCAACTGCTCTTCAATCGCAGCCACACGCTCAGGAGTCGCTTCCCCATAAGGCCCAAGTTGATTTTTTACAGGGTCTCCGGGCGCCAGACGAATTGCAACAAATATGATTACCGATACCAAAAAAAGCACTAAAACCGCCATCAAAAGACGTTTTATGATATATTTTACGAGCGACGATCCCTGCACAATCTCACCTTCCTTATCAACCAGCCAAAGCGTTTGCTGCTCCGTATTTTCCAGGCGGCGGTTTGCCGCCGCCTGAAATACGCATCACTCACACAATATCACTTAAAGCTCGCTTCTTTTAAGAAGGTGTGCCCGACGGGATTGATAACAATTCCCTCAAGGCCGCTTGTCGCGCCATAGAGAATCGGCGCTTCAACGATACTCGCAACCGGCTTTATTTCAAAGACCAGATCCTGTATCTTCTCATAAATTTCTTTGCGTTTTGCGTCGTCGCTTTCCTTCGCTCCTTCATCAATCAGCGCAAGGATTTCCGGCTGATCTTTCAGTTGGTAATCCGCCAACTGGGTCAGTATGATGCTGTTGTACACCGCCGGATCCGTGCCCGCCATCGGGTATTGATTGATGATCATATCATAGGTTCTCCCAAGATAAGCGTCCAGCCATTCGGAAAATTCGACCTTTTTAATATTCATCTTCACGCCGATCTTTTGCAGGTCTGCCTGATAAAGCACTGCCAGCTTCTCCCACTCAATAAATCCTGTCGCTATATAAAGATCAAATTCGAGGTTTGATACGCCCGCTTCATCCAGCATAGATTTCGCAAGCTCCAGATCATACGCATTGCCCGCGATATCTTTATAATACTTCGCTCCGCTCGGATAAGGGCTCCAGATCACTTTGCCAAGACCTTTATATACGCTTGTATTGATCACGTCTTTGTTGAACGCATGGAAGAGCGCTTCCATCACCTTGGGATTTGAAAATTCTTTTTTATTGTGTCTGCCAATTTCAAACAAAACCGTGCTGTTTGAAGATTTACTCTGGATAACGTTTAACGCGTCATTCCCCTCAATTGACTCAATTTCAGACATTGGCAAATCTTCAACAAGGTTGACATCGCCGGAAGCCAGATTCGTGAGCTGTATCTTTTTATCGGGAATCGGTTTGAGAATAAGCGTGTTCAGTTTCACAACATCCGCATCCCAATAATCAGCAAATTTTTCAAAAGTGATATTGCTGTTCGGCTCCCATTTCACAAACTTAAAAGCTCCCGTTCCAATCGGCGTTTGCTTCAGAGCACCCTCTGTTCCCTTGTTGATGATCTTTACCATCGCAACATCATCAAGGAAAGTATTGCTTACACTGTTCAAAGTAAATTTGACCGTTGTTTCGTCTACCGCTTCAACCTTTTCAACCACCTTGAAAAACGCCCCGAGCCACGAAGCGTTCGCCTCGTCCATCGCATACTCAAATGAGAACCTCACATCTTCCGCGGTCATCGGGTTCCCATTATGGAATTTAACACCCTCCCGCAGTTTGAAAATATAGGTTTTTTCATCCGGATTTTCCCACGACACCGCAAGGTCCGGCACATAAGACATGTCTTCTCCAATATGGAGCAGGCTTTCGTAGCAATTATATCCAATTGTTTTAATAAAGGTTAAGGTTTGGTTTGTGAACGGATCAAAATCATCAACGTCGTTGGACAGCGCATAAACCAGCGTGTCACTCGAAGAAGAAGCCGCAGGCGCATTCGTCTGCTCTTCACCAGCCGGCGCCGGCGCAGCTTCTTTTGTTTCCTGCGCGCTTGCAGCGGCAGAAGCTGTTTCTGCCGGCGGGGAGCTTTGGCATCCCGCGAAAACCATCACGCAAAAAAACACCACTAATAAAATAGATATTAATTTTTTATTCATAATAATCTCCATTCCGCCGCTGACGCTCACGGCATAAATCGTAATGAAAATGGCACGCGTCTTTCACCATAACACATACAAATAGGCGAGTCGTAGTTTTCATTTTGCAAAAGTCATGCCAGATTGGCAAGTCACAAGAACAACAAATCAGTAAAGATCAAAACAATAAAGCCAGAAGTTTACGGCTGCTCAAAAGGCGGCAAAAAGCAACGCCGGATTAGCCCATCCCCGGTTCCGCCTATGTTTTGCAACACTTTTTATTGCCATACTTTTGTTTGCCGTTTGTTTTTGAATTTTTCACACCATTTCCTCCTTTTATTTCAAAAGCCGCCTTCCGCACTGCGGCTTTCATTTTCCTATGAAAAACGAGAAAATTTTAACGCCCGATCTTTCGCCCGATCTTTTTTCTTTCATCATCCGGCAGTCATCGGTTTTGGTATTCATTTATTTTTAGGTGTAAATTCTTCCAACGCGGCATATATTGCATAACCGGCCATTCTTGAGAACGAAACAGGAGCCACGCGTCGGTTTTAAAAATTTTAATTTATTTAATGATTGAATTTATTATTAGTCTACACCTGAATTTATTCCTTGTCAAGCAATTTTTATTTTTTTCATTTCAGCTTCGGTTTAAAAGATTTTAATCCTTTTCACCATGCCGTTTTAGTTGTTTATTCATTGCTATTGACAAATGGATAATCATGAATTTATAATATAGTTTAATAAACAAATTAATATGCCAAAAGGAGGGTATTATTATGACGGATAGAGTGAACCATCTGCGCGAATTATTTTTTGCAGAAAGCCATAAAAAGCACCGGATCGAGGATAGCGGCATTTCCATTTTAAATAAGGAAACCGAAGCGCTGCCGTTTTGCATCAGAAAAGCGCTCGCGTTTGAAAAAGCGCTCGAGGTGATGCCTGTTTTTTTGCAGGAGGGCGAATTAATCGTGGGAGGGAAAACCTTGTACAAACTACCCTCCTATATCACAGAGTACGAAAAAGAAATCGGAAACAAAAATTTTGAGACAAAGGGTTACAACAACGCTTTTGATGTGGTTTATAATCTGGGTCAGGACGAACGCGGCTATGGAATTGCCGACAGCTCGATTCCCGCTTATTACCGCGTGATTCCATCCGGGCTTCCCGCAATCATCGAGGATGCAAAAAAAAGGCTCGCACAGGAGCAGGATAAGGAAAAACAGGATTATTACCAATCCGTTATCATCGCAAACAAAGCCGCCATCAAGATGATCGGAAGATATGAAGCGCTTGTTAAAGAGGCGCTTGCAAAAGAAACGGACGAAGTCCGCAAAAAAGAGCTTTTGCAGATGGTGGAAAATCTGAAGCAGCTACAGCACGGCGCTCCGCAGACATACTGGCAGGCAGTCCAGCTCATGTATTTTATACAGTATCTTATTTGGACGGAAGAAGGATACCTTGTGCCGCTCGGCAGGGTCGACCAGGTATTATATCCTTTCTATCAAAAAGATGTGGCAAGTGGTGTGCTCGATTGGGATTTTGCATTTGAAATTCTGGAATGCTTTTTCTTAAAGCTCAATTATGAGGTGGATAAAACCCATGGAGAGGAAGGAAAATTCAATAGCGACACCGGACAATCCATCACCATCGGCGGCGTCATTCCGCAAACAGGCGAGGACGCAACAAACGAACTGACCTACATGATTCTCGACGCAAAATGTGATACAAAGGTCACCGATCCCAAAGTGCATTTGCGGGTTCACAAAAACACAAAGGAGGACGTTTGGAAGAAGGCCGCTTATCTCAACAGTCTTGGAATGGGATTCCCCACCTACGAAAATGATGAAGCGCTCATTCCCGCGTTTTTGTCGCACAATGGCGTATATTCAATGGAAGACGCGCGCGATTACGCGGCATCCGGTTGTTGGGAAATGATCATTCAGGGTAAGAGCTGGAACCGGAACCTTGGAATGATCGATTGCCTGCGTTGTTTGGAATGGGCACTCAATGATGGACAATATTTTTTAGGGATTCCCGACAAAGAGACAGCCAAAGGGCTGGTCGACGGCAGATACGGTGTAGACACAGGCGACGTCCGTGCGTTTGACACCTATGATAAGCTGTTTAACGCATTTAAGGTACAAATGAAAAACAACATCGACAGGACCTCCACAAACTGCAACCGTTCTATGGGTTCTCCCTCCCCTTTCTACTCGTCAATGATGGACGACTGTATGGAAAAGGGCGCGGATTTTGACAGAGCGGGCTGCCGCTATACGGAGACTGATTTTCAGCTGTCGTCGCTGACCAATGCGGCAGACGCTTTGTATGCCATCAAGAAATTAGTTTATGAAGAAAAGCGCTTGTCTCTCTATGAGTTTGTCAATATACTCAAATCCGACTGGGAGGGGCACGAAGACCTGCGGCAATATATCCTGAACGAAATCCCAAAATTCGGAAACGATATCGACGAAGTAGATTTCATCGCAAACGACATTGTCAATTATTATACAAGAGAGGTCACAAAGCACCACAACAGTTTCGAAGGCCCCTACCGCGCACGGATTTCATCCGCACTTGGATATGTCGCTTTTTCCCAGATACTTGGCGCATCCGCCGACGGAAGGAAAGCGCGCGAGTTTTACGCAGATAATCTTTCTCCCGCTTTGGGCGCCGACCACAACGGCCCTACCGCGATCGTAAAGAGCTGCGGCAAAATCAATTACGCCAACTGTGCGGGCGGTGCAATTCTGGATATGAAATTCCACCCCTCCGCCTTAAAAACAGAAGAGGGCCGCGCAAAATTTTCCGCTGTGATTAAGACTTATTTCGAGCTTGGCGGCATGCAGACTCAGATCAACGTACTCGACAACAAGGTTTTGCTCGACGCAAAGGCACATCCCGAGAATTATCGCGACCTGATCGTTCGCATTTGGGGATACAGCACCTATTTCACCGCCATTCCTGAAAAATATCAGGATCATATTATCGCGCGTTCCACTTTGGGAGGATAACTCATGGCGCTTATATTTGACGTGAAAAAATTTGCCGTACACGACGGTCCCGGAATACGAACCAGCTTCTTTTTGATGGGATGTCCGCTGCGGTGCAAATGGTGCCAGAATCCAGAAGGGCTCGAGGCCGTCAATTTCATAAGCTACAAACCCTTTAAGTGCACCGCCTGCGGCGCTTGCAGAGATGTTTGTGCCCATATAGGCGACGACTTTTTGATCGACAAAGAAAAATGCACCAATTGCGGCCGGTGCATCAGCGCGTGCGTCTTCGGCGCGCGCGCCTGCGCCGCAAAGGAATATACCCCCCGCGAGGTGCTGGCAGAAGCGCTCAAGGATCGTATTTTTTTTCAAAACTCAAACGGCGGCGTAACATTTTCCGGAGGCGAGTGCATGTCTTCCACCGGTTTTCTGGCTGAGACTCTCCCCCTCCTCAAGAATCATGCAATCCATACGGTGATCGACACATGCGGATATGCCGACTTTTCAGAATTCGAAAAAATAATGGACTTCACAGATTTGTTTTTATATGATATCAAGAAGATGGACGACCTGCTACATCAGGAGTATACCGGCGTTTCAAACCTGCTCATTCTGGAAAACGCCCGCCGGTTGGTTGACCATGGCAAAAAGATCGTAATCAGAATCCCTTTGATCCCGGGGTATACCGACAGCAGAAGCGACCTTATGGCTATCGGCGATTTCATTCTAAACGACCTCGGTAATCAGATCGTGCGGGCCGAGCTTCTGCCCTTCAATAAGCTTGCCGCGACAAAATATGAGAACAACACCATTTACCGCAATTGGAACACAGAAAACTATCCGCTTGCCGAAAGCGAACCCCAGTCCGGCGAATATGTCGCAGAGCTGACGGATCTGCTCCACAGCAGGGGCATCAACGTATTTGCCGAGGTATTGTAGCTTCCAATTGCGCCGTTTGGTTTTGAGATGCTTGCTTTTCTTTCTTAAATCCACCAGAGTCCATGCGTCATGAAAAAATTCGAATGATTTTATGCAAAAGAACCGGAACGTTTAGAATACGTTCCGGCTCTTTTGATATTTTATTGACATGAGAAATGTTTCATTGTTTTTAAAATCAATTCTTTTAGTTTTGGCAGAGCCAGATCAAACGCGACCAGCGCATTTTTCTCTTTTGCGAACACATTGTCATAATCGACAACCGTACTTCCTCTGGACATCAAATCCCCCGTTTCCACCTCCACATGCATGGGATACATTTTGAAAACAGATGGATCGATTAC
>CAZQDA010000053.1:9544-19819 GCA_964592155.1 uncultured Christensenella sp. | reverse complement strand
ATCCATCAGTTTGGCGGTAACTCCCTCCACCTGATTGAAGGCTGCCACCATTTTGTCCACGGTTTCTTTGTCGCCGCATACCTGAAGCATGATCACGCCGTCGTCTGCGCAATATTCCTCACTCGTTTCATGCAGCCCCACCCGCAGCTTGATGTTGCACCCAAATTCCGTGAGCGCCTGCTGGAGTTTTACCGCGTTGCTGGTGCGGTGGTTTAGCCGAAGCCCAATAATGTAAAAACAACTCATTTCTCATCACTCCTTGTCTTTTTATTTGATCTGCTTGTGCACCGCTTTTGCTGAATGTCGATGGGACACAGGAAAAAGCGCTTGCATATGCAATGGATAACAAAAGTTCGTAAGGGACCTTTTGACAAGTTACGATAAACGCGCCTGCGGCGCATAAAACAATTCTTTATTCGGCTGCCGACAGCTTAAAGGTATCCTTTAAATCATCATACAGCTTGTCATAAATCACTTTTATCTTTTGATATATCTTGTGATTTTCGGCAATCGGTTCAACGACCTCTTTAACGCTGTGTACCTTTTCCGCATCTTCCAGACTTGCAAAGATTCCTTCGCCCACGCCCGCGACAAGCGCGCCGCCATAAGCGCCGCCCTCCGCAGCTCCGGCGAGAATCTTGACCGGCAGGTTGAAAATATCCGCAACGATCTGTTTCCACAGCTTGGAGTTTGCCCCGCCGCCGGACAGCACCACTTCCCTGATTGTGAGCTTGCTGTTGGTTTTTAAAATCAATTCATACATCTGGTAAAGACCGAATGTAACGCCCTCCATGACGGCGCGCGCAAGATCGCCTTTGTTTGTGAGCAGCGACATGCCATAAAATACGCCCCGCGCATTCGGATCCGGATACGGGCAGCGCTCTCCTGTCAGGTAGGGCAGGAAGATCACTCCGCCCGATCCCACGCCGGACGCTTCCGCCCCCTCGTTGATCTGCCCATAAGGGTCCTTGCTGTCCGCATAAAACGTATTTTTATACCACTCCATCGAGCCTGCGCTCGAAAGCTGGCAGCCAAACGCCATATATTTTCCGCTCGCGTTGTTGCAGAAAAATTGCAGCTTGCCCGCTTCATTTTTCCCAAAGGTGTTCATCGCCGTGGCGACCACGCCCGACGTTCCCATGACAACACCCAGCGTTCCCTCCCGTATGATGCCCATGCCCGTGTTCTGGATGACCGCGTCCCCGCCGCCGCCGTATACAGGAAGCCCCTCCGGCAGCCCTGTCTGCTCTGCCGCCTGCGCGCTCACATATCCCGCAACCTCGTCCGACTCCACCACCTTGGGAAAAATCAGATCGCTAATGCCGATTTTTCCGATCAAGCCCTGCGCCCATTCGCGCCGCTGTACATCAAAAAGACCGGTGCCGGACGCTTCCGACGCATCCGTAATCAATTCTTCCGTAAGCTGAAAGCGAATATAGTCCTTAGGCATGACAAACTTCGCAATTCTGGCATAATTCTCAGGCTCATTCTTCTTGACCCACAGCAGCTTGCTTCCGGTAAAGCCCGTCACCATCGTGTTGTTGGTACATTCCACCAAAGCGTCAAGCCCGCCCGCCGCATCGATGATTTCACTGCACTCCTCGTCTGTGCGCTGATCATTCCACAAGATCGCATCTCTGATCACGTTATTATCCTGATCGAGCGCCACCAGCCCGTGCATCTGTCCGGAAAGCCCCATTGCCGCGATCCGCTCTTTTTCTATGCCGTCCATAAGCTCTAAAAGCGCTTCCCTCGTGCCCTGCCACCAGTCCGCGGGGTTTTGCTCTGACCAGGTCGGTTTTGGCGTGTGCAGCGGATAGGACTTTGTGACGGATTTCAGGACTTTTCCCTCTTCATCGATTACAAGGCACTTCACGCCGCTTGTTCCTACGTCAATTCCCAACAAATACTTCATACAAACGCTCCCTTTTCTCGCGGCACAGCCGCGCCTGACTGCCTTTTTTTACCGTATCGCGGTATAAATATCATATACGCTGTCCAGAATATAATCCGGCGCAACGTCTCCATTCACAATATCGTCATAGCTGATTTCACCGGAAAGCACCGCAATGCCCACAATACCGCCGTTCACGGCAGTTTTGATGTCCGTATACAGGCGGTCTCCCACCATCGCGGTTTTTTCCTTTGCCGCACCTGTTTTCGCAAGGATGTATTCCACGGTTTCCGCAAACGGCTTGCCCACAAATTTGGGCTCCACGCCTGTCGCGTGCGTTACGAGGCAGGCCATGGACGCGCAGTCCGGCAAAAAACGCCCTCCGTCAAGCGGGCACACGCGGTCAATGTTTGTGGCGACAAACGGAACGCCGTCTGCGACCAGCCGGCACAAGGCATCCGCCTTTTCAAAACAAAACGACGTGTCAAAACCCAGTACCGCAAAATCCGCCTGCGCCGTATCCGGAGGCAAAAGCATGATTCCCGCGTCGCAAAACTGCTTTTCAAGCTCCGGCGTTCCCGCCAGATAAACCTTTGGGTTTTCCTTGTGCGTCTTTAAATAATGAATCATCACATCGCCGGACGTCATGACATTTTCGCGCGTCATGCCGGAAAACCCCAGACGTTCAAGCTTTTTCACATAGTCGAGCGGCGCCTTGGAAGAATTGTTGGTAAAAAAATAAAAAGGAACGCCGCTCCTTTGCATGTGTTCGATGTATTCCTTTGCCCCGTCAATCAGCCTGTCACCCAGGTTGATGGTTCCATCCATATCCAGTACAAAACATTCGATCTCTTTTAAGTCCGCCGCCCGCGGGTTCATTTTGCCCCGCTTTTCTTCACTGCGCATTTTGCCCTCCATAAACAGCGTCATAAATCCGCTGCAAATTTTCGTCATCATATGATATTTCATCCAGTATCGTATACCGGTTTTTTCGCGTCGTTCTGGCCATGCGCATCACCTGTACATAATCGTCATAGGAAAGTCCCAAATCTTCAAAGCTTGCCGGGATGCCAAACTGCCGCAAATAATTTCTGATAAATTCATAATCCCCGCCGTAAAGGTATTCCACCAGCACGCTTGCCATGGCGGCCTGCAAACCGTGAAACGTCCCTTTGCCAATCGCGTCGATCGCATGGCTTAAGAGATGTTCCGCGCCGCTGGAAGGACGCGTATTGCCCGTGATATTCATCGCAAGCCCCGAAAGAACGATGGATTCCGCAAGCTGGGTTAAAAACGCCGTATTCTCAAGATCAGGATTTGTATATTCCAAAACCGCACGCACCGCTGTTCCGGAAATAATATAGGCAAAATCATCCATCTTTGCCTTGCCCGCAAGCACAGCCTTATTCCAATCCTTTAGAGCGGTGATGTTGGAAATAAGGTCCCCCAGACCCGCGATAATCAAATTCCGCGGCGCTTTTTTGATGATATCGATATCCATAATGATATGTGCCGGAATTTTACAGTCGAGGCTGCGCACCGCGCCGTGATCGCATTTTAGCACGGCAATCGGCGAGGCGACCCCGTCGTGTGAAATGGAAGTCGGGATGCTGATAAAAGGCTTTTTTGACATGGAGGACGCGTATTTGCCCACATCAAGCACCTTGCCCCCGCCCATTGCGATCACCGCGTCAAAATCACGGTTCACGATGTAATACGCCATGAGCAGCGCCTCGCGCAACGACCCCGCATGCACAAACTCGCGCTTGACCTCTTTGCAATGGGTTTCGAGGCAGGCGTAAACGTCCTGTCCATATAGCCCGTCTACCACCTTATCCACGATCAGCATTACTCTGCCCTCAGGCTTTATGCACTCTTTCAGCCGCGGATAGAGTATCCCGCACCCAATTTTCACGCTTTGCGGAACCGCAAATGTGTTCATCGTATTCACGCCCTTCTTTTACGGATAGTATGAAAGAGGCAAAAAAAGCTTTGAAAAAGCCTTTTTTGCCGTCATAAACCTGTCCTCTTTTAGTGATTTTCAGACATAATCTTGAATTCGTCATAGAGATCCTGACGGAACACCATTTCTTTGGACAGCGCCTCGTCAATGTCCTCATCGATAATTTTATTGTCGCGCATCCCCACGACCCTATTACCAATGCCTTTTTCCAAAAGCTGTACGGCCCGCACGCCCATGCTCGTCGCGCGCATTCTGTCCGCCGCTGTCGGCGCGCCGCCACGCTGGATATATCCCAGCACAATTGCCTTTGCATCGAGCTTTGCTTTTGCCCGCATGTAGTTGGCAACCGCTTCGCCCTTGCCTGCGCCCTCCGCAATCAGCACAAGGCTCGTCATCTTGCCTTTGATCCTGCTGCCCAGAATCTGGTCGCAGATGTAGTCAATATCAAATTCCACTTCCGGAATGATAATGTGCTCCGCGCCGCCCGCGATGCCCGCATAAAGCGCGATATCGCCGCACTTGTTTCCCATTACCTCGATGACGCCCACACGCTCGTGGGATTTCATCGTGTCGCGGATTCTCGACATTTCGTCAATTACGCCATTCACCGTCGTATCAAAACCGATTGTAAAATCCGTATAGGCAAGGTCGTTGTCAATCGTTCCCGGAATGCCGATGGTAGGAACGCCCAGATGCGAAAGCACTTTCGCGCCCGCAAAAGAACCATCTCCGCCGATGACCACCACGCCTGAAATATCAAACGCTTTGATTACCTGCAATGCTTTTTGCTGCCCCTCCGGCGTTTTGAATTCCTCGCAACGCGCAGTTTTCAGGATGGTTCCGCCCTTTTCGACAATGCCATCCACGTCCTCTGTTTTGATCCGGTCAACGCGCCCTTCAATCAGGCCCGCATACCCTTTCGTAATTCCCATCACGGAAAAGCCCGCCGCATCCGCGGCCATCACCACACTGCGGATTCCCGCGTTCATGCCCGGCGTATCTCCGCCGCTTGTTAAAACACCAATTCTCTTTTTCATAGTTACGCCACCATTTATTTAAACTTTCTTATTAAAATCACTGCGAAACTGCACATTTGCCGTGCAACTTTCTAAAAATCATACCAGTATATATTCTAGCAAAATTTTCCCTTGAACACAACACTAATCAAAAAAGATTACCCCTGCGAATGCAATTATTTCACAATCACATTTTCTTCTCCCAGATAGTTTTCAAGCTCTTCCATCAGCTTTGCCTGATAAGAAACGCTTCTCGTGCCGCACAGCTTATATTTCTGGCCCGTTTTTTCCACATACACCACCACGCTGCTTCCGCCCGGATAGCGGCTCATGATGCGCATCATGCCATCCACGTCGCAGTCCTGATCCTTTGCGAGCTTCACATACAATTGCTTTCCGCGGAAAAACAGGTCATCCGGCACATATTTGCTGATCCGCTCCGCGAGCAGCTCGATTCCGCTCTGCGCGCTCACCGTGATTTTACCGCTGATATTCACAATCGCGTCCTGCTGTAAAAAGCCCTCTGCAGCGGAAAACACATTCGGAAAAGCCAATACATTGATTTGCGCGTATAAATCTTCCAGCACAAGATTTGCCATCATCTTTTTTTGCTTGGTGGGGCGGACCTTGAGCCCCGTCACAATACCCAGAAGCTCCACCTGTTTGCCGTCATACTCATACATCGTCATCTCGTCCCCGTCCGTCTGCATGATGTCCGCAACGGAAACCGTCCGCGCTGTCAGTACCTCTGAGAGCCCATCCAGCGGATGTCCACTGATATAAAGCCCTGTCATCTCCTTCTCATGGGAAAGCTTTTCCGCCTCTTCAAATTCAGGAATATCCGGCAGCTGCACACTCAGAGGGGCAAACTCCCCCTCCATGCTGTCAAACAGGGATACCTGCCCGCTCGCCTGCCGCTTTTTCAGCGCCGCCGCATCCGAAAGCACATGCTCGTAGACCGCAATCAGTTGCGAACGCTTCACGCCGAAGCAATCAAAGCATCCGGAATAGATCAGGCTTTCCAGCCTCTTTTTATTGAGCACATCCGTATTTTTGTCCACAAAATCCGTGAAATCCTGATACCCGTTTTTCCGGCGGGTAATCACATCTTCGATTGCCTCGCCCACGTAAGAAATCGCGGACAGCCCGAAGCGGATCGCGCCGTCCTCCGTTGTAAAGCGCATATCCGACTTATTGATGTCCGGCGGCAATATCCTGATCCCCGCATTTTTAATGCTTCCAATGTATTCCGCCAGCTTTTGCTTATTTGCAATAAAGCTGTTGAGTAGCGCGGTCATAAACTCCACTGGATAATAGCACTTGAGATACGCCGTCTGGTAGGCCACCACAGCATAAGCACAGGCGTGGGATTTATTGAACGCATAGTTGGCAAACGCCATCATCTGGTCAAACAGCGCATTTGCCGTCTCTTCGTCCATGCCGCGGCGCACCGCACCCTCCACCGTCACCTTGCCGTCCTTTTCCTCGCCATGGATAAAAATCCGGCGCTCCTCTTCCAGCACACTCTGCTGCTTTTTGCTCATCGCGCGGCGCACAAGGTCGCTTCTCGCCATCGAATAGCCCGCCACATCGCGCACGATGCGCATGATCTGCTCCTGATAGACCATGCAGCCATAGGTGTCGTTCAAAATCGGCTCCAGCATAGGATGCGCGTAATGCACATTTTTGTTGTTGTGCTTGCTGCGCACATATTCCGGTATGCTTTCCATCGGACCGGGACGAAACAGCGCGTTTGCCGCCATGATGTCATTTAAGTTTTCCGGCTTCAAATCCTGCAACAGCCGCCGCATTCCGGGGCTTTCAAACTGGAAGATGCCCAGCGTATCGCCGGACGCAATCAGCTCGTATACCTTTGGATCATCAAGCGCCAGTCCGTCTATATCAAGGTCGATTCCATGATTTTCCCTGACCATCGCAGCCGCGTCACGAATGACCGTAAGCGTCCGCAGTCCCAGAAAATCCATCTTCAAAAGCCCCAGGCTTTCCAGCTTTTTCATGGTATACTGCGTCATCACGCTTTCGTCCTTGGGGTTCTTTTGCAGCGGCACATATTCCGTAATCGGCTTGTCGGAAATAACGACTCCCGCCGCGTGGGTGGAGGCATGGCGCGGCATACCCTCCAGCTTGCGCGCAACGTCGATCACCTTTTTCGCATCCGGATTGGTTTCATATTCCGTTTTCAGCCGCTCGTTTTGCGCAAGCGCCTTATCGATTGTCATTTTCAGCTCAAACGGCACCATTTTTGCCCACTTGTCCGCGTCCGCAATGCTGATGTTCATCACGCGCGCCACATCCCTGATCACCAGCCGCGCGCCCATTGTGCCAAACGTAATGATCTGCGCCACGCGGTCCTGCCCATATTTATGCGTGACATAATCGATGACCTCCTGACGCCGCTCATAGCAAAAATCAATATCAATATCGGGCATGCTGATGCGCTCCGGATTCAAAAAGCGTTCAAACAGCAGATTATACCTGATCGGATCGATGTTTGTGATGCCCAGTGAAAAGGCAATGATGCTGCCCGCCGCGCTGCCGCGTCCCGGCCCCACCATGATTTCGTTTTGTTTTGCATAATTTACAAAATCCCACACAATCAGGAAGTAATCGGTAAAGCCCATGTCCCGGATCGTTTCAAGCTCATAGTTAAAACGCTGCTCGATTTCAGGCGTGAGCTGCGCATAACGCTCCAAAAGCCCCTCCTGCGCGATATGCTTCAAATATTCAAAATCGGTAAAGCCCTGCGGCACCGTAAACTCCGGCAGGTGGTTGCTGCCAAACTCAAATTCCAGATTGCACTTGTCTGCAACCTCGCGCGTGTTTTCGAGCGCCTCCGGCACATGAGAAAACAGCTTCTGCATTTCTTTGGGAGATTTCAGATAAAACTCGTCCGTTGCGAACGCCATTTTGCTGGGATCGTCGAGCGTTGTCACCGTCTGGATGCACATCAGCACTTCCTGCGCGTAGGAATCCTCCCTGCTCACATAATGTACGTCGTTGGTGGCGACGAGCTTGATTCCTGTTTCGTCCGCCAGCTTCAAAATCAACGGATTGATCTGGTGCTGCTCCGCGATGCCGTGATCCTGAATTTCCAGATAAAAATCCTCGCCGAACATCTCACTTAACTTTTCCGCCATACTTTTTGCGCCGTCGTAATTATTTTGCAGCAGCAGACGCTGCACGTCGCCCGCAAGGCACGCGGCGAGGCACACAAGCCCTTTGGTATGCGCTTTTAACAAATCATAATCAATACGCGGCTTGTAATAAAACCCCTCCAAAGACCCCGCGGACACCAGCTTCATCAGGTTGCGGTAGCCCTCCATATCCTTGCACAGCAAAACAAGATGCGCATATTCCCTGCTCAGGGAATTTTTCTCGAACCGGCTGCCCTGCGCGACATATACCTCGCAGCCGATGATGGGCCTGATCCCCGCCTTTTGCGCCGCTGCATAAAAATCAAGCGCGCCGTACATCACGCCGTGGTCGGTGATCGCCAGAGCATCCATTCCAAGCTCTTTTGCGCGCGCCACCAGATCGTCTATCCGCCCTGCTCCGTCGAGCAGGCTGTATTCCGTATGAACGTGCAAATGTGTAAAATCTATCATTTTCTGAAACCCTGCCTTTTCCTTATTATAGCATAGGGCCGTGCAAAACTGTGCAAAAAACCTGTGAATTTTTTGTGAGGGTCCTGATCTCCTCACGTCCGGTTCACTGATGTCAGGTGCGTGTCAGGCAGGTGTCAGAAACTTGTCGGCTTTTGTCAGGAAGATGGCAGGTCGCCGCGCTCCGGAAGGAGTACAATAAAATCAAAAGGAAACAATTCGTTTCAGCAAGGAGAATAAAATGATCAAAAATCAAAAAAGAAAGACCGGCGCGCCTGTGCGCATGACACAAACCCTGATGAACCGTTTCGGATTCACGGACAGAATGGGAAACACGCTCAGGGAGGATGGCGTATTGGGAGTCAAGACGCGCGATGCGCTCGGAAAGTTTAAGCGTTACCAAAGCGAGCTCGCCCAGCCGAGCAATCAGACAAAAACGCTGCAAAAGCAGTTGAACAGAACCGGCCACACCTATCTGGACGGAAAACCGCTCAAGGAGGACGGCGTATTTGGCCCCAAAACGGATTATGTGCAAAATGCGGCGGATAACGCTTTCACAGGACGGTTGATGGACGCAGACTACAAGGACAGGACGCTCGCCAGAACGACCTTCCCCAAAATGGCAAAGCTTGACAATGCGGATGTGGAAAAGCTGACAAACGGGCAATGGCCTGACTTCAAGGGGCAGGCGCGCAGCGCGGCGCGGCAAAAAAGCATCGCGCGGACGGGCAATAGCGCTTATCCTATGGCAAACAGGAGCAATGCAAGGTTCTTAAACGAAGCCATTGCACAACCCACGCAAATGCCAAAAGAAACTCCGGCGGCAAGCGCTCCTGACTGGCGCACACAATGGAACGCCACGCCGCAATATGAGCAATCCGGCGTATCTGGCTGGAAAAAGCCGGGCAATGCCGGACGCACACCCCAAAAGCAGCAAACGCTTGACGATTTGTTTGCGATGAGTGACGAGGAACTTACAAAACTTGGAATAGACAAGAGCCAACTGGAAAACGCGCGGGTACAGCAAGGTATGTACGATGTGGAGAAAGATCACTATCGAGAAACCGAAAAAGAGACCCGAGAGTGGCTGCTGAAAAATGATTTGGAAGCGAAGCTTGCGCCATATGTGGAAGAAGGGCGAAAAATTGCTCAAAAATATATTGCTCAAAACGGAACACCGAACGGCAGAGCCATCCAGAGAATGCCCAGCGATGAAGACGCGATCAAATGGAGCGAGCAGGTATCGTCATGGAAAGGCATGGCAAATCAGTTTGCGAAAGACCCTCTGACCAAGGGAATCGCCGAAAAGCTTGCACCAAAAAACGCGACTGTGTTTGAGAACGAGACACAGGCGGCAAAGGCTTTTGGAGAGCTGGCAAAGGAAAATGTTGACTGGAACAAAAAGGAATTCGCTTCCATGATGGTTACCATGAAAGTACCGCAAAAGGATGCGGACGGGAACACAACCATGACCGAGAAAACAATGCTGTTCCCCGTCATGCAGGGCGGCGAGAGGAATGTAGTCATTCCCATCCTATCGCAGTACGCCGCCATAAACGGAGCCCAAAACCTATTAAAGCCGTTTGGAATCAATCTGCCTGTGACAAGCGTGTCCTTTATTCACAGCCACCCGAAAGACGGCAGTGGTATCATCGATGAGTTTTCCAACGGTGACCGCGCGGTGGCTTTTGCGCCCGGCGTATCAAATATTTATCGCGTGGATGGTGACGATGACGACATATGGCGGTATAATGAGTTGGAAGAGCAGATGTATCCGGA
>CAZQDA010000053.1:0-9444 GCA_964592155.1 uncultured Christensenella sp. | reverse complement strand
GTCGAAATCTCCGCAGACGTGATGGAAGCGCTCATCGGAAACGGAACGCTGGAATAAGGAGAACTGCATGAACAAAAAGAAACAGACAAAAAAGATCATCATAATCGCGGTTTGTTTGGGCATTATTCTATTGATTATAGGCGCAAACGTGGAGATTCCCAAAACCGGAATCTGGCCGTGGTATCGTGATAAGCCGGTTTATTCGTATGAAAAGAATCAATTCGGCAGAACCTTGAATGTGGACGATGTATTATATTCCAACGCAACAAAAACATCCGGCTGGCTTGTACGACCCGAGCATTATGGAGAGGTGATCGGCTATATGAACTATAGCGATATCATCTATAAGATCGGGCTTGTGCAGGGATATCCCGACAGGGAATTTTTATATATTGAGCCTGAAGAGGGGGAAAACGGCGGCGTAAAGGAGCTCTATGTAAAAAATGGAGTGGAACTTGACGGTGTCGGATCAGAAACCGTGAGTCGAATCGAATATCATCCGCCGGACGGCAACCCAAATACGTGGAAATCCGCACAAGAAAAAGTCGACCATATCACCACCGACCCAGCGATCATCCATGCGTTTTTTGAAAACCTCTTTGATCCGGCGCATGTGTATGATAGGGGCTCTGGACTTGCATTCACAACCGACATCGCGGGTCTATATCTCTACAGCGACCAATATCCTGCATTTTATGTACCGGATATGAAACTATATCGGGCTAAGGATAATCGATATTTTATATTTGATTGCCCGCTTCGCTGGCTGACAGAATACGGAGGCAGGTTCAGCGTCGAAATCTCCGCAGACGTAATGGAAGCGCTGATTGGCGGGGGAACGCTGCAATAAGCGGCAGCAAGCCGCTTTTATATCATCAAAAAAAAACGGTAAGAGGCTGCAAGGGGATTTTCTGTTCCCTTGCAGCCTCTTTTGCTTAATCTATTTCTCTTTCCTGCTTTCAAAAAACAGGGTTATGCTGTATAATTAATGATGTAAATCATTTTTTGAAAAGGAAGGTTTAACTATTTTTATGGCATACAAATTAATTGCTCTTGATCTTGACGATACGCTTCTGGACTCCAAAAAACAAGTCTCAGCGGTGAATCGTGACGCGCTTAGAAAAGCGCAGGAAAAGGGAGTGCGTATTGTGCTCGCCTCCGGACGCGCCTATCCGGGCGTTGCGCCCTTCAAAAAGGAGCTCAATATCGACGATTATGTTATTTCCTGCGGCGGTGCGCAGGTGGTCGCGCCGGATGAAACGGTCATATTTTCGACCTATCTGCCTGCCGAAATCACCAAGCAGGCTATGAACTGGGCAAAATCAAAGGGCATTCATTTTCAGGTCTATATGGATGACGGGTTCCATTACTTAGAACAGACGGACGAATCAGACTATTACGAAAGAGTGTGCAACTACACAGGCATCACTACGCCGGATCTCTTAAAACGCGAACCGATTCTCGCGGCAAAAGTATTGATCGTAGACAGCAACGAGAACTTAGAGCTGCATCGCAAAGAGCTCGAGGCAATGTTTCCCAATATGTCCATCAAAAAATCGCAGGACTATTTTTTAGAAGTCTTGAATCCGCAGGCTACCAAGGGCAGCGCTCTTGAATTCCTCGCGAAAAAGCTCGGCATAGAGCAGCAGCAATTGATCGCAATCGGCGACAGCGAGATTGACGAGAGCATGATCCATTATGCGGGGCTTGGCATTGCCATGGAAAACGCCACCCCCGCCTGCAAAAAAGCAGCAAACTATATCGCCGAATCCTGCGAGGATGACGGCGTTGCAAAAGCGATTCAAAAATATATTCTGGAGGTAGACGGCAAATGAAACGTGTCGTTAAGATCGAAGACCTTGCAAAGGCAGTGAACCTGAATATTATCTACATGGGAACGCGTGACACCGCGGAAATCGATTCCAGCGATTTAAACCGTCCCGGCCTGCAAATGAGCGGATTTTTTGAATACTTTGCGGTCAACCGTGTCCAGCTTTTTGGCATGGCGGAAATCACCTATTTGCAAACACTCGATCACGACACGCGCGTTGCGCGCCTGGACCGTTTCTTTTCCAACGCCATCCCCTGCGTGCTCATCGGGCGGAATTTGACCCCTCCCGATGAATTTCTGGAGCTAGCCCGCAAATACGATGTTCCCGTGCTGATGTCAGGGCTTACAACCACAAAGCTGAGCCACAAGACGGCAATCTATCTGGACGCGATTTTAGCGCCTGTTATTTCCCGCCACGGCGGACTGATGGACGTTTACGGCGTGGGGATGTTTATCACCGGCGACAGCGGCGTGGGCAAAAGTGAAACCGCGCTTGAGCTTGTGAAACGCGGTCACCGGTTTGTGGCGGACGACGTGGTGGAAATCCACAAGCTTTCCGACGATACCCTCATCGGTCAGTCGCCGGATATCATCCGGCATATGATGGAAATCAGGGGACTGGGAATCATCGATGTATCGGTGCTCTACGGCATGGGCTCTGTGGTACGCGAAAAATCCATTACCCTGTCCATTCATTTAGAGCCTGGCGATGTGCGCGACATTGACCGTCTTGGTACGGCTGACAACCACATCACGCTGCTCGGCATCAAAGTTCCGCAGATCACGCTCCCCGTTCGTCCGGGGAGAAATCTGGCAATCGTTATGGAGGTCGCGGCAATGAACTTCCGCCTAAAAAGCATCGGTCAGGGCGGAGGCGAATGGCTTGCGCAAAATATCATGGATGTGATTTCCCAATCATGATCAGTAGTAG
This sequence comes from uncultured Christensenella sp., assembly GCA_964592155.1. Lineage (GTDB taxonomy): Bacteria > Bacillota > Clostridia > Christensenellales > Christensenellaceae > Christensenella. Next base: position 6,682 of record CAZQDA010000053.1, on the reverse strand, counting down.
CCTGATTGCCAAATTCGTATCCTTTTTGGGAGAAGAGGGCGTGCGCACAGACGAGCCGATGTCCTTGCACACAACCTTTAAGACAGGCGGCCCTGTCGATCTGATGCTGCTCCCCCGCACAGACGAGGAAATTTCCTCTATCTTACGTGATCTTAAGGAAGAGCAAATTCCCTGCGCCGTCATCGGTCGCGGCTCCAACCTGCTCGTTTCAGACGAGGGCGTGCGCGGTGCTGTTGTAAAGCTTGCGGACCGGTTCGATACCATCACAATAAGAAAAAATAGCGTCTGCGCACTGGCCGGCGCTTCCCTGAAATTGCTGTGCCTCGAGTCAATCCACGCAGGATTATGCGGGCTCGAATTTGCCGGCGGCATCCCCGGCGCGCTGGGCGGCGCAGTGTGCATGAACGCGGGTGCGTATGACGGTGAAATCAAGGATTTTCTCACGAGTGTGTGTGTTTTGAACAAAAAGTTTAAGGTGTGCGATATTCCCGCAGCTGATCTTAAGCTTTCCTACCGTCACAGCGCGGTAACGGAAAATGGCTATATCGTTTTGGGCGCGACCTTTTCGCTGCCGGAGGGTGACCCTCAAGAATCACTTAAAAAAATGAATGAATTCAATGCGCGCCGCAGGGAAAAGCAGCCGCTCACTTTTCCGAGTGCCGGAAGCACCTTTAAGCGGCCTTCTGGAAACTTCGCCGGAACGCTGATTGAAAAATGCGGATTAAAAGGCTATATGATTGGCGGCGCGCAGGTTTCAGAAAAGCACGCCGGGTTTATTATTAATGTACAGAATGCTTCTTCCCGCGACGTCTACGAATTGATTTCCTACGTGAAAAGCACGGTGGAAGTCCGCACAGGCGTGATACTGGAGCCGGAAGTAAAGCTGTTAGGTGAATTTTAAATTATGATAGAAATTATTTCCGACCTGCACACACATACGGTGCACAGCCATGGAACAGGTACGGTAGAGGATAATGTGAAGGCCGCGATTGAAAAGGGCCTTGGGAAAATCGTAATCAGCGACCACGGGCCGCGCCATTTGTGTTATAACATCAAGGATGTGGACGCATACTTGCGCGATATCGACACGATGCGCAAAAAGTATCAAAGCGATATTGAAGTCTTATCCGGCGTGGAGCTCAATCTGCTTTCCGCGCAGGGCGATGTGGATTTGCCTCCTGCGTATGCTGATTCCTTTGATGTAAAACTGTTTGGATACCACAAACTGGTTCATTACAAAACGCTTTCGGACAAGTTGCGCATGCTGCTGTTCAAAACAAGCAGCGAAAAGGCCATTACGCGCAACACGCAGGCTTACTTAAACGCAATGGACAAAAACAAGATCGACATCATTGTCCACATCGGTTACGGGCTGCCGGTGGATATTTTGAAGGTCGCCCGGCACGCGGTCAAAAAAGGGGTCGTTTTGGAAATTAACGCCAAACACCCTGAGTTTACTGTGGAAGAACTCAAAGAATGCGCGCGCATGGGCGTAAAATTTTCAATCGGCAGCGACGCACATTCGCCGGAACGGGTAGGGGATTTCCTCCCCGCGCTTTTAAAGGCGCAGGAGGCAGGGCTCACTCCGGCGCAAATCATCAACGCAAAGCATTAGATTCAAAGGAGAAACGCACGTCATGAAATTTACAATTGTCACAGGGCTGTCAGGAGCGGGACGTTCTTCTGCGCTGCGGCGGCTGGAGGATCTTGAATATTACTGTGTCGATAACCTGATGCCAGAGCTCATTCCCGCGTTTGCGCGGTTGTGCATGGAAAATACACACATACGCGATAAAGTCGCCGTGACGGTTGACGCGCGCATGGGCGATTTCTTTGATTCTATCTACACCACAATCGACGAGCTCAAAACAATGGATCTTGAACTGGATATCCTGTTTTTGGACGCCTCGGACGCTGTTTTGGTCAAGCGCTTTAAGGAAGTGCGCAGAAAGCACCCCGTCTCAGGCAGCGGCGAAATCCTTTCCGGCATCCATATGGAGCGCCGTCAGCTTCAGGGACTCAAAGACATTGCAAACCACGTGATCGATACGTCTTCCTATAATGTGATGAAGCTGCGCAAAATGATTGACACCATGTATTCCGGCGATACGGATAACCGTCTGCTGATTTCGATTATGTCCTTTGGGTATAAGCGCGGAATCCCGCTGGATGCGGATATGGTCTTTGATATGCGCTTCATCGAAAATCCATTTTACGTAGAGGGAATGCGCAAACATTCCGGCCTTGATGCGGATGTGCGCGATTTTGTCCTTTCCTTTGATCAGACGCAGTTTTTCTTACATGAACTCGTGAAAATGGTACAGACGCTTGCCCCTTGTTTTGTCAGCGAAGATAAAAACCAGCTTGTAATCGGCATTGGCTGCACCGGCGGAATGCACCGCAGTGTGGTAATTGCGGAAGAGCTTTATCAGCAGCTCTCAAATCATAACATGCGCGTTACACTCGAGCACCGCGATCTGACTCTGGAAAAAAATTGCTAGCCGGAGGAAACCTACTATGTCGTTTTCTTCTGCCGCAAAAGATGAAATCTGTACCCTTCCGCCGCAAAAGGATTGCTGCATCATCGCGGAGCTATGCGCCATCACGCTCATCTGCGGAAATTTAAACATCCGCAGCGACGGATTGAGAATTAAATACAACACCGAAAACATGGCAATTGCCAAGCGTATTTTCGATACGGTAACGCATATCCTGAAAATGGACGCGGACATCGAGGTCAAGGATAACCTGCTGAAAAAAAAGCACAGTTACACCATTGTGGTAAAAAACGCCTCCTTGCTTCTTTCCATTCTGGGGCTCGAGGGCAATCTTTTGACCAACGCCACCCCCCCGTCCGAACTGCTTTGCAAGGAATGCTGCAGCGCATCCATCCTGCGGGGCGCGTTTTTGGGTGGCGGAACCGTTTCCAACCCCAAAAAGAGCTATCACGCGGAGTTCGTCACCTCCTCGGAAAGCTTTGCGGGCGTACTGGTGGAAATTTTGCAAAAAAACGAGATTCATGCAAAAATAATACACCGGAGACAGAGTTTTGTGGTATACTTAAATGAAGGAGACAGCATTGCCGCATTGCTTGCACTCATAGGCGCATACTCTTCTATCCTGAATTTTGAGAATGTGCGGGTCCTAAAAGAAATGCGCAATAATGTCAACCGTGCTGTTAACTGCGAAACCGCCAATATCAATAAAACGGTCAATGCAGCAATCACACAGCTAAACAGTATTCGCATCATCGAAAAAGAAATCGGGCTGAAAAACCTGAGCGATACATTAAGGCAGGCAGCGCAATTGAGGCTCGACCATCCGCAGGCAACCCTCTTAGAGCTATGCGAGCTCAGCGGAACAACCAAATCTGGAATGAACCACCGGTTGCGCAAATTAAACGTAATCGCGCAGGAATTTGACGGGAAACCGTGATCTATTTCGCCATAAAATACAAAGGGAGGATTATACTATGATTTACAAAGAACTTGTGATTACAAACGACGATGGACTGAAGGCAAAGGCTGCCGCCAGCTTTGTGCAGGTTGCAAATCAATTTGATTCACAAATCCTGATTGAATTTTCCAACAAAAAAATCAATGCGAAGAGCATTATGGGACTTCTTTCCCTTGGCGTAAAGAAGGGCGAGTCCATTTATGTATTTGCAAACGGCAGCGATGAAAAGGATTCCGTGGAGGCTCTGGCAGAGCTTGTGGAGAACGGGTTCGGCGAAGCATAAAAAATCGTTTGATCGTAGTCTGACATCCTTCCTTTTGGAAGGATGTTTTTTTATTGCAACGCGCAAGGCCAACAGCACGAGCGAGTGCACGCAAGGCTGATTTTCTTCTTGACAGATACGTCCCTTTCCATATATAATTGAATAAATATTCAATGAACGGAAATTTAACAAATGAGCAAAAGAACAGAACAAAAAGAACAACGCCGAAACCAAATCTTAAGGACAGCGCTTGACCTGTTTATCAAGAAAGGCTATGCCGGAACCAAAATAAGCGATATCGCACAGTCTGCCGATATGAGTACCGGACTTTTATTCCATTACTTTTCTTCCAAAGAAAATTTATATGAGGAATTGATCAAACTGGGGATCAGCGGTCCGGAATCCTTGCTGTCGACGCTCCGCAGCTTACCTCCGATCCTATTCTTTGAGCAGGCGTGCAAGCAGATTTTTGCGGCGATTGAGGCGGACTCTTTTACCGCCAAAATGTTTGTGCTGATGAACCAAACTTTTTCCAGCGCATCCACACCACAGAATATTCAATCTCTCTTTCAAAATTTTAATTACTATGAAGCCTGCGTTCCCATCGTGCAGGCAGGGCAAAAGGACAAAACCATTCGCGACGGCGATCCCCTTGCGCTCTCCGTAGCTTTTTGGTCCGCAATTCAGGGGGTGGCACAGGCCGTTGCGCTTTATGGAGTACCCTGCCCGCAAAGTGAATGGATCATCGATATTATAAGGAGAAACTCATGAAAAAAGTAATCATTGTAGGCGGCGGCATCGCCGGACTCTCGGCAGGTGTTTATGCGCGTCGCAGCGGCTTTGACACAACCATACTCGAAATGCACACCATCCCCGGCGGAAACAGCACCAGCTGGAAACGGGGCGGGTATTTATTCGAAGGAGGGATGCACTGGCTCATCGGCTCCTCTTCCAGCAACCCGTTGCATCGTCTGTGGACGGAAGTCGGCGCGTTGCGTGAAGATACCTCTATCTACAACCGCGATCCATTTCTCACCTATCTCGATGGCGATCAGCAGGTATGTCTATATCGTGATCCCGTAAAGTTGGAGAGCCATTTGTTGTCTATATCGCCCGATGATGCCAAAATCATCCATTCGTTGTGCAAAGATATTCGAAAATTCGGCAAGTTGAGCATGCCCGTCATGGATATTAAAGGCGTGCAGGTAAAGAAAAAATCTGCGCCTCCGCTTTCTATGTTGTTTTCCATGATGAGTGTGCTGCCGCGTATGAATGCGCTTTCAAAGCTCTCCTGCGCGCAATATATAGGTCAGTTCCGGAATCCCGCTATCCGCACGTTGCTTCATAACGTAGTCGGAACAGATGAGTATGCGGCAAACTCGATCCTTTTTACATTGGGCGCGCTCGCTGTTCAGGACGGCGGTTATCCCAAAGGTGGTTCTCTGCAAATGGCGCGGAATATTGCTGCACGTTTTGAGGAACTCGGCGGAACGCTGCGTTATGGAACGCGCGTAGAGCGCGTGGTTGTGCAGGACGGAAAAACAACCGGCGTAATTGTTGATGGAGAAGAATTAAACGCAGATGCAGTCATTGTCACGGCAGATACGTTATCCGCAATCGATCATTTGTTTGAATCGCCGCTTCACGAACCATGGATGGAAGAAATGCGTAAAAATACAATTCCCATGCTAAATACGTTCTTGTGCTTCGGTGTGCAGTCCGACCTTTCCGGTCTTCCGGAAAATGTTCTCTTTCCCCTTTCAAAGCCCATTGAGTTTGCCGGAAAAAAACTGGAAACGCTCGGCGTCAACAATTATGCAAATTTCGAAGGCTATGCGCCCTCTGGTTGCGCTGCCCTTACCCTTGCCTTGATTGGAGACACCTATGATTACTGGAATAGGGCGAAGCAGGACGGCAGCTATGCAGAAAAGAAAAAAGACCTCGCGCAAAAAGTGATGGATTGCTTAAGCGAAAGCATCCCTCAGGTGAACGGAAAATTTGCCGTATGGGATGTCGCTACCCCACTTACCTATGAACGTTACTGCGGCACCTACAAAGGCTCCTGGATGACCCTTATGCCACCCAACAAGCCACAGGCGGCTTATCCTTGCAATTCGGCGGCGATAGCGGGTCTGTATTTCGCGGGACAGCGCATGCAGTCTCCGGGTGGACTACCTGTGGCCGTATCGACCGGCAGAACGGCAGTACAATATCTTTGCAGGGACACTGATACAATGTTTGAAAATATGACCTGAACAAAAAGGCGTAAAATCCCTCACATAAAATATTGAAAAAATAACACGCCTTCTATCGTGCGTCAAAGCAGGAAGTTAAGCTGATAAAAAGCAATGTTCGTTAAACTTCGTTTTGCATTTTTCCTGATAAGAGCGGTTTAGCATAACCATAATTTGCTGCAATCTCTGGAAGTATCGAAAATCCGTCATCCTTTTGCGTACCATAAAATAGCACACGCAACTCTTTCAAATCGTTCCTTTCGCCTTTCGTTTTCATAGTCAAAAAGCTTTCTGACTAAAGTAAAAAGCCCTTAAGCATTTTGCAAAAGGACCCCTCACATAGGATATTGAAAAATTGAATCCGGCAGCTACCAATCCTCCCACGCCGTCACCAGCGCAGTACTTTAGGCGTATAAGGGCTTAACTTCTGTGTTCGGAATGGGAACAGGTGGATCCCCTTAGCTATCGCCACCGGAAATTTTGTAAACTATTTAATTATGTGCATCATACTTACAGGGAAGCACATTCAAAACTGATTAGTAGAAGAAAGAGAATAAGTCTTAAGTAATTTAGACTGTTGAATCAACTTACGTTGATCAAGCCCTCGACCTATTAGTATCACTCAGCTTAATACATTGCTGCACTTACACCCGTGACCTATCAACCTTGTAGTCTTCAAGGGGTCTTACTCCATAAAGGATGGGAAGTCTTATCTTGTGGGGGGCTTCAC
>CAZQDA010000052.1:0-20201 GCA_964592155.1 uncultured Christensenella sp. | reverse complement strand
AGTGCATTGGTCTCCAAAACCAATTGTGGGAGTTCGATCCTCTCCACCCCTGCCAAACTGATACAGCGGATTTCGCTGGTTATGAGCCCCTCGCTTTTGCGGGGGGCTTTCGTATGTATTGCGTTTGAAATCACCTGCAAAGTCGGATATAATAAAAGCAGAGAAAAAAGAAGGAAGTAAAAAAATGAAAAAATTTAAGGCAGGATTTATCGGCTGTGGTAACATGGCTTCCGCTATTATAAAAGGGATTCTGGGACATCAGATTCTGACGGAAGAAGAAATTTTTGTATTTGATACGGACGAACAAAAGGCACAGGCGACGGGCGGAAGGAACTGCGCTTCGATAGAAGAGCTGGCGCAGGCCGCGGATATCATCTTTTTATGCGTAAAGCCCAACATCATTCCAGTTGTTCTTCCGCTTATCCAGGCGGAGAATAAAGCGTTTGTATCAATTGCGGCCGGCGTTAAAACAGAAAAACTGGCTAAACTGCTGTCCGTTCCTGCGCGCATCATGAGAATTATGCCAAATACGCCCCTCATGGTGGGGAAGGGTGCAAGCTGTGTTCAAACCCCAAATAATTTTACGAAAGATGAATCCGCGTTTATCGAAGAGATTTTTTCATCGCTTGGAATTGTGGAATATGTGTCTGGCGATTGGATGGACGCTGTGACTGGTGTATCCGGCAGCGGTCCTGCATATGTTTATCTATTTATCGATGCGCTTGCCAAGGCGGGCGAAAAAAATGGACTTCCATTTGAAGTATCTTTAAAGCTTGCGGTGCAAACCTTTGAGGGGGCGTGTGAGATGCTCAAAAAAGCAGGAGACAGTCCATCTCAGTTGATTCACAACGTCTGCTCTCCTGGGGGAACGACTCTTGAGGCGATGAAAGTCTTCGATCAAAACAAAACGCGTGAGATCGTTGCTCAGGCCGTAGACGCATGTGTGGCAAAATCAAAAGAATTATCCAAATAAAAGGGATTTAATTTACCATGTTAAAAGATGTGATTATTTATACAGACGGCGCGTGCAGCGGCAATCCCGGACCGGGCGGCTGGGCATGTGTGCTCGATTATAAAGGCAACCGAAAAGAGCTTTCCGGTTTTTTTGCGGACACAACCAATAACCGCATGGAGCTTATGGCAGTGATACAGGGCCTATTGGCGCTTAAAGAGCGTTGCAGCGTTCATGTACATACAGACAGCGCTTATATTCATAATGCGTTTGAAAAGGGCTGGATCATCGCGTGGCAGAACAATGGTTGGAAAACGGCATCCAAAAAACCGGTAGAAAATCAAGACCTTTGGAAACAACTCCTGAACGCAACCAAAAATCATGTAGTCAAATGGTATAAAGTCAAAGGACATGCTGACAATGAGCTGAATAATTTGTGTGATAAACTTGCGCGGCAACAAATCAAAAATAACGTCAAATAAATAGAAAAAGCTTATCGCAAAGTATTTAAAATCACAAGGGAAATATCGCTATAGGGAACTTGCATGTTGCGTTTCCGGCAACGCGCAACTATTCGCAAAACACAAGTTTTGCGAATAGTTATTGCAGAAAATGATATGATATGCTATACTATTGATAAATACTTGTATGAACGGCTTTTATGCCGGTTTCAGGAGCTTTATTATGAGTGAATCCACGAACTACCACCAGACTCTAAACAAAAAAATGACGCTCCGGCTGCGTGAGATGATGCGTGATCTTCCTTCCTTTACGACAAGCTTTTTTATTGCCATGGAAAATAGTTCAACGATCCTCACACGTGTGAATTATGCTGCGGATTTACGAATCTTTTTTCAGTTTTTGGTACGTGAGATTCCTGCATTTATTGACCGCCAGATTGCTGATCTTAGCGCAGAAGATTTAAAGCAAATTACGGTGGATGATTTATACCTGTTTCTGGATTATCTGAATCTATATACTTCCGCTGATAACGATGAGAGATTCATTGAAAATCATGAGCGCGGCAAGGCGCGCAAGATTGCCTGTCTGCGTTCGTTTTTTAAGCATTATTACCGCAAAGGCGTACTCGATAAGAATATTTGCGAGCTTTTGGATACGCCCAAGCTGCACGAGAAAGCCATCATACGTTTAGAACCCGACGAAGTCGCAAATTTGCTTGATACCGTGGAATCCGGTGAAAATTTAACGGAAAAACAAAAGCAATACCATAAAAAAAATGTTGTGCGCGACGTTGCGATCCTGACTTTGTTTTTAACAACCGGCATTCGTGTTTCAGAGCTGGTTTCACTAAATTGTGACGATATTGATTTTAAAAACGGCTGTTTTAAGGTCACACGCAAGGGCGGAAATCAGGTTATGCTGTATTTTGACGACGAAACCGCGCAGGCGCTCGAAACCTATCTGGAGGAACGGAAAAACAGGGGGAATTACACCCTCTCCTCTCCCCTCTTTCTGTCCATGCAGGGAAAACGAATCTCTGTGCGCAGCGTGGAATTGATGGTCAAAAAATATGCGCGAATCATCAGCCCTTTGAAAAAAATATCCCCGCACAAACTGCGCAGCACATATGGAACCATGCTTTATCAGGAAACCGGAGACATCTACCTTGTGGCGGACGTGCTTGGGCACAAAGACGTCAATACCACCAGAAAACACTATGCGGCTATGTCGGAGGACAACCGGAAACGCGCCTCCAAAGCCATTAAGCTGCGTAAATAGCTGTTAAATTTTGACCTGCATATCATTGAGAGCATATAAAATTCCTAGCTTTGCGTGTTCATAGGTAAGCGCGCCCTGCAAATATGCGGCATAGGGTTCCCTGATTGGCGCGTCTGCGGTCAGTTCCACAGAAGCTCCCTGCACAAAGGTTCCCGCGGCCATAATCACTTTATCCTCATAGCCTGGCATATCCCACGCATACGGCACTACGTTGCCATCGATTGCAGAAGCGCGCTGAATGCCGCGCACAAAATCTGTTAAGGGTTTTTCGCTGCCGAAAATAATAGATTGTGTGATATCGCCACGTGCCGCATCATAGGCCGGCTGGGACTGATATCCGAGCCGTTCAAAAACGCGCGCCGCAAGGCAAACGCCCTGAAGCGCCTGGCAAACCGTGTGCGGCGCCATAAAAAAGCCCTGATAGTATTGTTGATAGCCAAACGCATAAGAACCAATTTCCGTGCCGATTCCGGGCGCGGAAAAGCGTCCCGCAATCTTTTCGATCAAATCGCTCTTCCCTGCGATATAGCCGCCAGTCGGCGCAATACCGCCGCCTGGGTTCTTAATCAGCGACCCTGCCATCACATCCGCTCCTACTGCCACAGGCTCGTTTAAATTCACAAATTCGCCGTAACAGTTGTCCACCATAATGATCTTATCAGGAAATTCCTTTTTCACCAACGCCATGATTTCCTGCAAATAATCAGTCGTAAACGCCGGACGAATCTCATAGCCGGTCGAACGCTGGAAATAAACAACTTTAATAGAGGGATCATTTTTTATTTTTTTGAACGATTGTTCCATATCGATGGAACCGTCCTCTTTCAAGGAAACGCAGTCAAACTTGATCTGATATTCCTCAAGAGAGCCTCTCGCTCCATATAAAGTGGAAACCAGCGTATCATAGGGTTTTCCTGTTAAAGAAAACAATGTTTCTTCCGGGCGAAGAAGACCGAATAATGCCGTGGAAATCGCATGTGTTCCACTCATCAGCATAGGCGACACAATCGCGGCTTCCGCGCCGAACGTATCCGCAAAAACGCGACAGAGCTTATCTCGTCCTTCGTCCCCATATCCATACCCCGTGGAAGCGTAAAAATGGCGAGCCGAAATATCATTTTTTTGAAATGCTTCAATCACCTTAAACTGATTGATTTGCGCGGTATCCTGAAAGTTTTTGAAAACGCTCTCTACGTCTTTTTCGCAGTCAAGGACAAACTCCACAAGCCCTTGATCCATTTTAAAATGTGTGCTGATATACTGTATTAAATTCATACGGTTGATTCCTGCCTTAAAATATTCTCTGCCAATTGAGCTGCGCTTTTAAAAGAGCCTACATCGTACCAGCATATGCGCTCATCCCTGCGAAACCATGTCAACTGGCGCTTTGCATATCGGCGTGAATTCTTTTTCAGAAGACTAACCGCTTGCTCGAGCGTCAGCCTACCATCAAAATATTCAATGAGCTCCTTATAACCGATTGCCTGCATTGATGCAGGTGCGCCGCCATATTCATAATATAAGGTTTCGGCCTCGTGCAGCAATCCGGACTCCAGCATCTTATCCACACGCAGGTTAATGCGCTCATACAAGAGTTTGCGTTCCATGGTAAGCCCCGCCATGATAAACTGATATTCGTCGTTTGGCTTGCGGAATTCATACTCCGTCCGGCCATCGCCGTGGTGCAGAATTTCCAGACGGCGGATGATCCGTTTTTTATCATTTGCGTGAATCCGCTGTGCAGCTTGGGCATCCTGTTCACAAAGCATGCGGTGAAGCTCCCCCGCTTGCCTCTTCATAAGCTCGTTTCGAAATGCGATATCATAAGAAACCTCTGTAAAGTCAAGCTGATATGTGATGGAATTGAGATATAATCCGGTTCCGCCCGCAAAGATCGGCGTCTTTTTCCGCTTTAGAATATCCTTCACGCAATTTTTTGCGTCCTGCTGAAACATTGCCACAGAATAGGCTTCGTCCGGCGAAACAATATCCAGCATATGGTGCGTAATCCCTCGCTGTTCCGCAGCCTGCGGCTTTGCGGTCCCAATATTCATTTTGCGATAAATTTGCATGGAATCCGCAGAAATCACCTCGCCATTCGTAAGCCTTGCAAGCTCAATGGCAACCTCTGTTTTTCCGGAGGCTGTCGGCCCCAGAATGATATAAACCTGATCCTTCATACGATTCGCTTAAATCCTTTTTGTAAATCACTTTTCTTGAGCGCAATGGCAATCGGCCTGCCGTGCGGGCAATTGGGTATCGCCTCAAGCGCTGTAATTTCCTGCATCAGCTCTGCAATTTGCGCGTCGGAAAGCTGATATCCGGCTTTGATACTGTGCCGACAGGAAGCCCTGATCACCGTATCGCGCAGCAAGAGAAGATCGCTTGTGCGCAGATTCCGCAATTCTTCCAAAACATCATCAATCAATCGCTGTGCGCTGCCGGATTCTGAAACCACCGGCAAAGCCGTGAATTTAAAGCTAAACGGGCCAAACTCTTCATATTCAAATCCCAATTCCGTCAACAGATCGCGATGCTTTTCCAGTAAGGCAAACTCTTCCGGCGGCAGTGTGGCCACATAGGGAATCAGCATACTTTGCGCGGCTGGCGTTCCCTGCGCCACATTCTTTTTCATACGCTCGAAATTAATGCGTTCGTGGGCAGCGTGCTGGTCAATCAGATAAAGCGTTTCGCTGCATTCCACAAGCACATACGTGTTCCATATCTGCCCAATAATCCGGTAGTCATTCAACCTGCGCACATCCTCGATTACGGTTTGATCTTCCGGCACTGTCCTGTATTGCGTAACCGATTCAATCAGGGTTTCAAAATCCTGAGAGGGTTGGAATACAGGCGGCGTTTCTTCCTTTTTGGTAAACGATGGCTCCTTCGCCAAGATATACGATGGATTTTGTGACACTTTGGCTGGTTGCCGATACAGTCTGTCAGCCGACCGGAATTCAGGATAGATTGGTTCTTCTGTTTTTGGGGCGTCCTCAGGAATGTTAAGCACCGGCGGACGGCTGTTTTGATCAAGCGCCCCGCTCACCGCGTGTTCTATCATTTCAAGAAGCGCGAGTTCTTCATAAAACATCACCTGCAGCTTATTGGGATGCACATTCACATCCGCCTCATCTGGCGGAATATTGATGTGCAGCACGGCAAAGGGGTAATGCCCGCGCAAGAGGCGTTCTCCAAAGCCGCGCAAAATGGCTGCCTGTATATTTTTGGACTGGATATAACGCCCATTTAAGAAAAAACACAGATAATGCGTGCTTTTATAAAGCTGGGTAGGCTGTGAAATCAGTCCTGAAACACGAATCGCGCCCTGCGGTGATGATACTTCGATCACGCGGGGAGCAATTTCTTTGCCGTAAACAGCGATCACAGCGTCCTTTAAAGCGCCGTTTCCGGGGCTGTGATAGATCATTTTCCCATTGCTGATATATTTGATGGAAATATGTGGATTTGCAAAAATCAGCTTGGAAACAACAGAGGTAACGTTTGTTGTCTCCCGTGCCGTATTCCTTAAAAATTTCATGCGTGCCGGAATGTTATAAAACAAATTTTCCACAACCACCGTTGTGCCTTCCGGCAGCCCGGCGGAAATAATCTCCGGCGCCCGTTCCCCGCTTACCGCAAGAACAGTGCCCTCAGCGCTGTCCGGGGTGCGGGTTCTGATCGTGAGTCTGGAAACAGCCGCCATGCTGGAAAGCGCCTCGCCGCGAAAGCCTAGCGTTTGTATTGCGCCAAGGTCATCAACTGTGCTAATTTTACTGGTTGCGTGCTTTTCAATGGCAAGAGGAACATCCTGCGGATGGATACCCGAGCCATTGTCTGTTACGCGGATGAGCTCTTTTCCACCCTGCGCGATTTCCACCGTGATGGAGGTCGCGCCCGCATCCATTGAATTTTCCATTAATTCCTTGACCACCGCCGCAGGATTCACCACGACCTCACCCGCCGCAATGCGGGCATAAACGGCTTCGTTAAGCACATGAATTCTATTGTTCATTCTCTAATTCCTTTTTGAGCGAATAGATCAGGTTCAACGCTTCAATGGGCGTTAAGGTATCAATATTTGTGGCTTTGATCTTTTTTACGCATGCGGGAAGCTCACACGTAGACTTTTCCACCTGCGCACCTTGCGTATTATTGCCCACAAGAGAAATTTCATAAGTCTGCAGTTGATCCAAAAAGACTCTTGCCCGCGAAATGACCTGCGCGGGAAGACCGGCAAGCTTGGCTACGTCCACGCCAAAGCTTCTGTCTGTTCCCCCACTCACAATTTTGTGCAGAAAAATAATGTCGCTGCCCATTTCTTTTACAGCTACAGAGTAATTCTTAATGCCGCCGAACATATGCTCAAGCTCTACCAGTTCGTGATAGTGCGTTGCAAACAGCGTTTTCGCATGTAAATTTTGAATAATATACTCCACGCTCGCCCACGCAATGGAGAGCCCATCCGTGGTGCTTGTCCCCCTGCCGATTTCATCGAGGATCAGGAGACTTTTTGAGGTTGCGTTATTGAGGATATTTGCAAGCTCGTTCATTTCCACCATAAAGGTGCTTTGTCCGGATGCAAGATCGTCAGAAGCCCCCACACGCGTAAAAATGCGGTCGACCATACAAATATGCGCGCTTGAGGCGGGCACAAAGCAACCAATGTGCGCCATCAGCACAATTAATCCCACCTGACGCATATAGGTGCTCTTCCCCGCCATATTGGGGCCTGTGATGAGCAGCATATTGTCCATATCGTTGTTTAAAAACGCATTGTTGGGAACGAACTCCTGCTTACGGATGCTTTCTACGACCGGGTGTCGCCCGTTCTTGATATCCAAAACGCCATCATCGGCCATCTGCGGACGCGTATACGCGTTTTCATAGGCGACGCTTGAAAAGGACTGCATTACGTCCAAAAGCGCCACGCGCGACGCACATGCCTGAATACGGGCCACGTTCTCTCCCAGTGTATCGCGGATACGCAAAAACACCTCATATTCTAAAGTATTTTTCTTTTCTTCCGCACCTAATATGGTATCTTCCATATCTTTTAATTCTTCTGTGATATATCGCTCGCAGCCCGTCAGGGTTTGTTTGCGCAAATAGCGATAAGGCACCTGCGATAGGTTTGATTTTGTTACCTCAATAAAATATCCAAACACCTTATTATAGGATATTTTGAGATTTTTAATGCCGGTCTCTTCTTTTTCTCGCGCCTCCAGCTCCATCAGCCAGTTTTTTCCATTTTGGGATGCCGAAATCAGCTTGTCAATTTCAGGATCAAATCCGGGTTTGATGATATTTCCATCCATGATGCCCACGGGCGCATCTTCATTGATTGCCTGATCAAGCAATTCATGAAGATCGGCAAGATCATCCATATTTTCGCAAATATCCTTAAGGATCGAGCTGGTCGCACCCTTTAGAAGTTCTTTTAAAGCAGGCAGGGCCGCAATCGAGCGTTTTAGAGAAAGACAATCCTTAGCGTCAATAGCACCATAGGAAATCCTTGAAATAATCCGTTCCAAATCATAGATGGTTCCAAGATAATCCACCAAAGAATTTCGCAGATATAAATCGTCCTTTATCTCGCTCACCGTATCCAGCCGCTCATTGATTGCATTCATACTTTTTAAAGGCTGCAGGAGCATTTTTTTGAGCATCCGGGCGCCCATCGCGGTTTTGGTATGATCAAGCAGCCACAAGAGCGAACCCTTTTTTCCGCTCTCCATCAAGGTCTGCGTCAGCTCCAGATTCCGGCGTGTACTGGGATCAAGCACCATATAAGCGCTTTCGTTTAAAGTCTTTAGTGATGTGATATGAATCAGCGCATTTTTTTGCGTATCAATCAAATACTGCATCAATGCGCCCGCCGCGCAGATTGCCTCCGGAAGTTCTTCGCAGCCAAAACCGGTAAGGGATTTCACTTTGAAATGTCCCTGCAATACCTTTTGCGCTGTCATCTGCTCAAATGCCCAATCAAAATACGGATTCACAAACGCATTTTTAAAACGCGTTTTTTCTGTAAGCATCAAAAGCTTGCGGACAGAAGAATCTGAAACCAGCAGCTCGCGGGGGCCAAGCCTCGTCAATTCGTTTAAAAGCTGCGCTTCGTCTTCCACCTGCTCGATACAGAATTCCCCTGTGGAAACATCGCAATAACAAATACCAATTGCGCTGTCGCCATAATGCACGCACAGGATGTAATTATTTTCAGACTCGCTTAAGATAGAATGCTCCACCACAGTTCCAGGCGTCACCACACGCGTAATTCCGCGCTTTACAATTCCCTGCGCTGCGCGAGGATCTTCGAGCTGATCGCAAATCGCTACTTTAAAGTCCTTTTCGATTAGCCGGCTGATATAGTTATCCACTGAGTGGTGAGGCACGCCGCACATGGGCGCGCGCTCTTCAAGGCCGCAGTTTCTCCCTGTCAGCGCAATTTCCAGTACGCGCGACGCCGTTTTGGCGTCTTCAAAAAACATTTCGTAAAAATCGCCCAGACGAAACATCAAAATGCAATCAGGATATTCCTGTTTTAAATCCAGATATTGCTTCATCATCGGTGTCAGCTCTGCCATAATTTTCTTACCTTTTCACCGCTGTTCCAAACAGCGTCGTTTTTTTGCCTTTCGTGATCAATACATCGCAAAATGTACCGATTTGATCCTGTCGCCCTTCAAAATTCACCATTTTGGAGGTATCCGAGCGTCCGCAAATATGTTTTGGATTGCGCGTACTGCAGCCTTCCACCAGAACACGGACAACCTGCCCTTCGTATTCTTTATTGCGCTGCTCCGTTATTGCGTTTTGCAGAGCGACAAGCTCCATAATCCGTTTCGTTTGCGTTTGCGGGTCTACGGCATCCGTCATTTCCGCCGCTGCCGTTCCGCTGCGCTTTGAATAGACGAATGTGAAAGCTGAATCAAATCGCACTGTGCGCACAAGGCAGAGCGTATCTTCAAAATCCTGATCCGATTCTCCCGGAAATCCGACAATAATATCGGTTGTAATTGCAATTCCCAGAACAGCCGCACGGATTTTTTCCACCAACGCAATATATTGCTCCCGCGTATAATTCCGGTTCATCCGTTCCAGAATTTTGGTACTGCCGGATTGCACAGGCAGATGAATATGGCGGCAAATTTGCGGATTATTTGCAATCGTTTCAATGAGTTCGTCCGACAGGTCCTTGGGATGCGAGGTCATAAAGCGAATGCGCGCAATACCGGTCTCATCACAAATCTGCTGAAGCAGTTGGAAGAAACGCACGCCGTTTCCGTCATAGGAATTGACATTCTGACCCAAAAGCATGATTTCCTGAAAACCCTCAATCTCCAGATTTTTGATCTCCGCAAGGATGTCCTGCGCACTGCGCGAACGCTCCCGTCCACGCACATAAGGCACAATGCAATACGAGCAAAAATTATTGCAGCCATACATAATATTGACCGTTGCAGCCGGCCCGTGCGCCCTGCGCAGCGGCACATCGTCATATATGTTTCCGTCGCTTTGCTCCACACAAAAAACACGGCTTTTTTCCGAGAGCCGCGCGATGACCATATCCGAAAGCTTGTGAATATTATGCGTGCCAAAAATGATATCTACAAACGGAAAAGTGGCGGATAATTTTTGTGCAACCTCTTCCTGCTGCATCATACAACCGCATACCGCGACAATCAGGTTTTTGTTCTGCTCTTTTAGCTTCTTGACCGCGCCTACATTGCCAAATGTTTTAAGCTCCGCGTTTTCGCGCACACAGCAGGTATTAAACAGAATGAAATCCGCTTCTTCCTTTGAAGCGGCGCATAGATAGCCAAGCTCTTCCAAAATTCCGGCGACTTTTTCAGATTCATGTTCATTCATCTGGCAGCCATAGGTAATGATATGGTAGCGAAGATGTTTTTCTTTTATTTCTGTTTTCCATTGATTCAAAGTTAATTCCATACTTCATATTATAAAGCAAAAATGCTGCAAAATCCATGCCTTTGATCAGAACAATCTCTTTTTCCGTTCCACCATTTCATCGATTCGCTCCGTATAATGCTTTAAATCCTTGACATTCGGCGCACGCTCGATACGGTTTTCATCGGGAAATAGCCGCTTGGAGATCGCACCCGCACCAAAAGCCAGATTGCTCACGGTTTCCTCCATGATGTCAATATTATAAACGCATTCCTTGCCCGGCTTTGCAAAACCCACATTCTCCAGATTGCCGTTCATATATTTCTGGCGGTACAGGTAATAAGGCTCGTAGCCCTGCGCAAATAAAAACTCCTGTGCAAACGAGACCATCGCTTCCATTGTTTGAGCATCCGGCAAATCCTTTTGCCGCTCGAGCATAAATTCAGAGGAATTTTTGAGCGCCAGCGTGTGTACCGTGATGTTTTCCGGATGAAACAGCATCACATCCTCGAGCGTTTTTTTCAGGTCTTTCAAATTTTCTTTGGGCAATCCTAAAATGAGATCTGTGTTAACGCAGTCAAACCCCATTTCCCTGACGCAGTCAAATGCACGGAAAAAATCTTCCGGCGTATGATTGCGCCCGATCAGCTTTAATGTTTCGCTTTTTGTGGTTTGGGGATTTAAGCTGATGCGCCGTGCGCCGTGTGCCTTTAAAATATGTAGCTTTTCGAGGGATATGGTGTCCGGCCTCCCCGCCTCCACCGTAAACTCGCCTCTTTGTGGAAAGATTTCGTCTATTTTGGAAAGAAGCCGTTCAAGTTCGTGCGCGTCAAGCGCCGTAGGCGTTCCGCCGCCCACATAAACCGTCCGTATGGAGTACTTTGCAAGCGTATCCCTCATTTGCTCCATTTCGTGGAAAAGGCACTCTAGATAACGGCCTTTGAGCTGCTCGCTTTGCTTTATATCACGCGAAATAAAAGAGCAATACTTACAGCGGGAAACACAAAACGGAATTCCAATATAAATATCAAGTGCATTTCCCCTGATATTTTCAAGAAAAGGAGTCTGCACGGCAACGATTTTTTGTGCGAGCTTCCTTTTCTGATCCGATACATGATAAACCTTTGAAAACAGCTCCTGCGCCGCTTTTCCCCCTTTCTTTTCAACAAGCTCACGCAGCAGTTTCGTGGGCCGGATTCCCGTAAGCGACCCCCAAGGCATGTGCTTTTGGTAATATTCCTGCAAAAGCTCATAAACCATGAGCTTGACATGATGTTTTTTCATTTTTTTTGCAAGCAGCGTATTGGCGGTAATATCCACCTGCATTCCTGTTTGCTCGTCTGTAAAGGCAGGAGTCGATTCTTTGCAGGCCTCTAATTTTCCGCCTATATAGTACTCGACCCTGGTGTGCCATCTGCCTGCTTCCAGCCAAAAAAAATGCCGCAATAATTTGCCGGCATCTGTTTCGTTTGGATCTGCTGTCTGCCGGATCTGTTTTTCAGGCACAAACAGACGTATTTCGTCGCATATATCATGAAATAATTCAGGCGTATCCGTGTATAACGTAAACATATTGAAAAGCGCTTATCTCCTCATATAAGGGTTTCCGTTTCTTTCATCGTTGAGCGTTGTTTGTCTTCCGTGCCCCGGATAAACGGTGTAGTCCCCGTCAAGATCCGCCAACCTGCCAAGTGATTGCTGCATGTCCTGCGGACTGCTATCCGGAAAATCAGTTCTGCCGATCGATTGTTCAAAGAGCGTATCTCCGGAAAAAATGACGCGATCCACAAGGAAACAAGAGCTTCCCGCAGAATGCCCCGGCGTGTGCAGTACATGAAAATGCAAGGAGTCTACGTCAATGCTATCTTCATCCTTTAAAATCACATCCGCAGGATCGATGGAAAACGGACGTCCCATAAAATAAGATAGGTTGCTCATGGGCACAGTGAGCATTTCCGCGTCCTCTTCATGGATCGCAACCTTGCTGTGCAGCGTTTCTTTTAAACTCCTGACCGCACCGATATGATCCGCATGACCATGTGTTAAAAGAATATAGGGCACAGTAAGGCTTAATTCCTGTATTTTATCCAAAATTTTTTGCGCGTCGTCACCCGGATCAACAACCACTCCGCGCTTTGTATCTTCATCATATACCAGATAGGAATTTTCCATTAATCCACCGGTTACTATGGTAATAATCTTCATGAAAACATCTCCTAAAACTCTTTTCTGCTATCCAAAAGGATCGTAACAGGCCCGTCGTTTACCAGTGACACATCCATCTCAGCCTGAAATTTCCCTGTTTGCAGCCGGCCGCACTTTTCCCTGAAAACATGGACACACTGTAAAAACAAATCCCTTGCCTGTTCCGGCGGAGCAGCTTTGATATAACTGGGTCTTCTTCCCTTGCGGGCGTCTCCGTAAAGCGTAAACTGTGAAACGAGCAGCAACTCCCCCTCCACATCCTGCAGAGAAAGATTCATCACATCTTCCGCGTCTTCAAAAATGCGCAAGTTGACACATTTTTCCGCAATGTATTCCATATCCTTTTGCGTATCATCATCCGCAATTCCAAGCAAGACCAGAATTCCTAGGCCAATGGAGGCAATAGTCTCCCCCTCTACCGCCACAGAAGCCTTTTTAACACGCTGCACAACAGCTCTCATGCCGGTTCTCCTTAATAATTGACACGCGACACCTCGCGCACGCCCTTGAGGCCTCTTAGCTTGTTCATCATATCGTCCAAATCCTGCACCGACGTAATGTTGGAACGAAGCGAAATGGAGGCGACCCCGTTTCTGGCGGAATGTGCGTTGATGGCCGTGATATCCCTGCCGGTGTTGTACATCACTTGCGAAATTTCGACCATCAGGCCGGGCCTGTCATCCGCAATAATTTGTACTTCAACATTATAAGAGGTCGTTTGGTCTCCCGCCCAGGAAACATCGATCAGGCGCTCTTTATCCACATCGTGCAAGTTTTTGCAATCTTTGGTATGTACACATACGCCGCGTCCGCGGGTGATGTAGCCCACAATTTCGTCGCCGGGAACCGGATTACAGCACTTTGCGAAACGCACGGCAAGTCCTGTGCTCCCCTTTACGGTGATATCCCCCTCGGAACCCTTTCCGGTGCGCTTGACTATTTTAAGCTCTTCTGAACCGGTGTCGATATTATTTGCAATTTTATATTGTTCAATCAGCTTGAGCAATATCTGGTTCACAGAAAGCGCGCCATACCCGATGGCGGCGAACATATCATCCTGTGAATTGAGGGTAAAGCGTTTGTAAAGGACGCTCAGCCAGTCGTGCTTTAAAAGATCATGAAGCGCATATCCCTGACGTTTTGCTTCTTTTTCCAGCATTTCGCGGCCTTTGACGATATTTTCTTCCTTTAGCTGCTTTTTAAACCATTGCTTGATTTTGCTTCGAGCCTGAGCCGTCTTGACAATTTTCAGCCAATCCCTACTGGGCGTTGCCGAATTGGATGTAATGATGTCCACAATATCGCCTGTTTGCAGTTGATAATCAAGCGTGACAATCTTTCCGTTTACCTTTGCGCCCACGCATTTATTTCCGATTGCGCTGTGAATGCTGTACGCAAAATCAAGTGGAGTTGCTCCGTTTACAAAATCCTTCACATCGCCTTTTGGCGTAAAAACAAAAACGGTATCCGCAAAAATGTTGACCTTGAGCGTCTCCATAAACTCTTTGGAGTCCTTAAGGTCGTTCTGCCACTCCATCAGCTCGCGCAGCCACGCAAGCTTGGTATCCATATTGCTTTCCTTGCCGCCTTCTTTATACTTCCAGTGTGCGGCAATTCCGTATTCCGCAGTCCTGTGCATATCATAAGTACGTATCTGTACCTCAAACGGCCGCCCGTCCTCTCCCAGAAGAGTTGTGTGCAGGGACTGGTACATATTTTGCTTGGGAACAGCAATGTAATCCTTAAAGCGCAGCGGAATCGGCTTCCACATCGTATGCACAATGCCCAGCACTCCATAACAGTCCTTAATGCTGGATACGATAATCCGGATTGCGATCAAATCGTAAACCTCTTCAAAGACCTTATGCTTTTCCTTCATTTTTTTATATATGCTGTAAATGTGCTTTGGACGGCCTTCGATTTCCGCCTTGATTTTCATTTCAGAAAGCTTATCTTCCAGTTTTACAATAACCGAATTGATCTGTTTTTCCCGTTCGGCGCGCGTTGAGGCAATTTTGTTTGCAATCTCAAAATATTCGTCCGGATGCAGGAACTTCAGCGATAAATCCTCAAGCTCCCATTTGATGGTGCTGATTCCAAGACGATGCGCAAGCGGAGCATAAATTTCCAGAGTTTCTGTAGCTTTTTCAATTTGCTTGTTTTCGGATTGGTATTTGAGCGTGCGCATATTGTGCAGCCGGTCTGCAAGCTTAATAATGACAACACGGATATCCGAGGCCATGGCAAGAAACATCTTGCGCAGGCTCTCCCACTGCTGCTCTTCCCGCGTCTTAAAATCATAATTTTTCAGCTTGGTCACGCCGTCTACAAGCTTTACGATTTCAGGATTAAACTCCCGCGCAATATCTTCGTTTGTGATTAGCGTATCTTCCACGGAATCGTGCAGAATACCCGCAATAATCGTCGTATTATCAAGCCCTAAATCGGCAATGATATCCGCAACTGCCAGTGGATGGGTAAAAAAAGGCTCGCCGGAATGACGAAGCTGCCCTTCGTGCGCCCGCTCCGCCATTTTAAAGGCTTTCTCCACCAATGGGTCGTATTCTAATTTATGCCGCCTGATAAAATCATTGTAATAATCTGACACCCAAATCTCCCACTTTCCCTTTTAGTATTGCACCAGGGAAAACACATCATAACCTTTGAGCTTTTCCATTCCGTTAAGGTCTTTCAGCTCAATGACAAAATTGATCGATACAACCTTTGCGCCCGCCATTTCAACCAGCTCGCACGCGGCCTTTGCCGTGCCGCCTGTTGCAAGCAAATCATCAAAAATCGCAATGCGCATACCTTTTTCGAGTGCATCCTTATGGATTTCGAGGCTGCCGGTTCCATATTCAAGCGCATATTCCACACTGTAGGTTTCACCCGGAAGTTTTCCTTTTTTACGGACGGGGACAATCCCCTTTTTCAATAAATAAGCGACAGGAGCGCCGAACAAAAAACCACGCGCGTCGAGTACCAGAATCATATCGATCTCCTGCTTTGCAATCTGCTCAGCCAATGCTTCCGTCACGTAGGAAAACGCTTCCGCATCTTTGATCAATGTTGTGATATCCCTGAAAATAACGCCTTTTTCCGGAAAATCAATGATATTTCTTATTTTCGTCTTTAAATCCATGTATCAGTTCTCCTCTGAAAGAAACTTTTGATAGGTTTCGCTGTCGCAAAGTTCGCGTTTTTCCGAACACACCATAATGTGTATTCTATCATTTTTTTTGATTTCAAGCAATCTAATTTCCTGAAAAACAAGGAGCGCAAAAGCAATCTGCTCTATGCTAATTCCCTCTATATACTTTTTTAAAAATCCAACGAGCGCACCGGCATCGGCAAACGATATTTTCTGGTCACTGATCCCTTTTAAGACAACATATACCTGGCCGAGCTTTTCCCGCTCCAAAAAATAGGTATCCTTATCTCCCTGCCTGATTGCGTTTTGGTTTTTCAGATAGTTTTCCGCAGCGTCAAGCACCTGCTGCTCTGTCTGCTGATAAGAAAACGTATTTATGATCATTTGCGGCTTTGAATCGTAGGAATTGACATTGAGCGAGCCTACAACATCCGCGCATTCCGGAACATCTGTCGCCTGCATTCCAAAAACAACGCCGTTGACATATTTTCCGTTTTTCCCAACCAAAAATTTTGCATGCTTATCTTCGCCAATCGAGCGGACATCCGATGTGCGCGCATTGCGAATCAAAACTTCTACCTGTTCATTTTTAAATCCAAACGGCTTTAGGCAATCGAACTCCCTGATGAGCGAATTTGAGATATCCGTCGGGGCAAGCTCCAGATCATAGGTTTTCAGGGGTCGAAATATTTCTTCTGCGTAATGCTCCTGAAGATAGTCGTTAAGCCTCCGCCTTAAGAGCGGCAAATTCTCCTCTTTGAGCGTTAAGCCCGCAGCGCCGGCGTGTCCGCCGAATTTTTCGAACAACGCGCTTTGAGAATTCATCGCGTCATAAATATTTACGCCGGGTATACTTCTTGCCGAACCTGTATAAATCCCCGGTTCAGATTCTCCCAATAAAATAGTAGGACGCGTATATTTTTCGGAAACCTTGGAGGCCGCTAACCCTACAATGCCAATATCCCAATCCTTTTGGTAAAGAAGAATCACCTTATCTTGAAGGTTTCCCTCCTCCTCCTGCTTTTCAAAGGCTTCCAAAATCACTTTTTCCTGCCGTTGCTGCCTATCTGTATTCAGATTGCACAGCTCGCGCGCAAGTGATTGAAGCTTCTGTTCGTTAACCTCCGTAAGCAGTTCAAACGCCGTTCTTGCGGTTGAGATGCGGCCTGCCGCATTAATACGGGGAGCGAGGACAAAGGAAACAGTTTGCGCGTCAAGCGCTCCTGCGCGTTTTAAGCAGGCATGGTTAATGAGAGCGGCGATGCCCGGATTTGGCGCCTCATTGATCCGTTTGAGCCCTTCCGCCGCAATCACTCTGTTTTCGCCTGTGAGCGGCACAATATCGGCAATGGTGGCAAGCGCGGCAATATCGAGCATCTCAAAGACAGCTTCTCCAATCAATGCTTGTGCAAGCTTAAATGCCACTCCCGCGCCGCAAAGAGAATCAAACGGGTAACTTTCCTGCGGATTTTTAGGATTAATGATATAGTCCGCCTTTGGCAATCTGTGAGGACATTCGTGATGATCCGTGATAATCGTCTTCATGCCCATTGCGCGCGCGCGCGCAATTTCTTCGATATTTGTAATGCCGCAATCCACAGTAATCAGTAAAAAAACATCTGTAAGCTTCTCGATATTCGCAAGCGAAAGACCGTAACCATGCTCCATACGGTTTGGCAAAAAAACTTCGACCTCCGCCTCCATCCGGCGCAGGGTTTGGAACAAAATCGCGCTTGCGGATATTCCGTCGGCATCATAATCTCCATAGATACAAATTTTCTTTTTGGTTGCGATTGTGTGCTTGATCGCGCTGACCGCGTCACGCATATCCCGAAATAAAAACGGATCGTGAAGCTGGCTTAGGCTTGGATGCAAAAACGCATCCGCATCCTTTGGATCAGCAATTCCCCGCGCACACAATAGCTTTGCCGTAAATTTTGACAATTTAAGCTGCGAGCATAGAGCCTGCACCGCCTGACTGTCCGTATTCAATTGCTCTTTTTGCTTCAGAACATACTTCATGTCGTCTTCCGTTCTTAAAAAAAGGCCTTCCTTTTAGAGAAGGCCTTTTCTATGTTATGCATTCGCCGCTTTTGTCTTTTTCTCTGATTTTTTCTTCTTTTTACTTCCTTGCGCCTGTTTATTTTTTTTATCAAAGCGATCCGCCATAAGCGCCCACATTGGCGCTGCCAGAAGAATAGAAGAATAGACGCCTGCCAGAAGCCCTATGATAATAGGGAACGAAAATTCCTTGATGGCCGGCACGCCGAAAATATACAGGCATACAATCATAATCAGCGTTGTGATCGACGTATTCATTGTTCTTGTCAAGGTCTGCTTCACGCTGAGATCCGCAATCTCCGCGCGGGGCAACTTTTTCACAGTCGGAATTTTCAAATTATCGCGCACCCTGTCAAACACAACGATCGTGTTATTGATGGAATACCCTACAATTGTAAGACACGCCGCAATAAACGCGCTGTTGATCTGCACACGCATGATGCACATAATCGCAATCATAACGCCAACGTCATGAATCAGCATCACAACCGCGCTGATTCCGTTGTAGAGCTCGAACCTGATCCAAATATAGATCAACATCAGTACGCATGCAATTGCAACCGCTAAAAACGCATTGCGTACAAGTTCTGCGCTTGCAACGCCGCCGACCTTGTCGACTGTAACAATTTCAGCATCCGGATAGGTTTTCTGCACTTCGGAAAGAATTGCTTCATTGGTGCTGGATTGCAGGTTTTCATCATTTAAATCACGCATCCGGATTTCGGCCTGCGTATAAGCGTCGCCTGATTTCACGATCGGCGAATCGCCCATGCCGTTAGCTTCCAATGCCTTCTGTACAACAGAAGTCTCGAATTCTCCCTTTACATCGATCGTAATAATACTTCCACCCGTAAAATCGATTCCCAGATTCAGGCCGCCGTTTACAAATCCAAATATAATACCCAACACAAGAATTGCAATCGGAAGGATAATCAGTTTCTTAAAATGCTTTGTAATCATTTTGCATCTCCTCCTTCTTTTGCAGCCTTTAAAGCCTCACGCGTCTGCCTGCCCTTCGGCACGAAAACATTCACGTTTTTGATGTTCAGGTTAATAAACATTTTAAAAATACCCTTTGTGATCAGGAGCGCTGAAATCATCGAAACAGCAATACTGATGATCAGAGTATAGGCAAAGCTCTTAAGCGTGCCTGTGCCGAAAATGGCAAGCACCACGGCGCAGATGAGGGTTGTCACGTTGGAGTCAAGGATTGTGACAAACGCTTTCTGGAAGCCTGCGTTAAACGCTGTGCGAATTGTTTTTCCTGTGCGGAATTCTTCTTTGAACCGTTCAAAGATAATGACATTTGCGTCAACCGCCATGCCGATACCAAGAATAATACCCGCAATACCCGGCAAAGTAAGCTGTACCCCGGGCACGGTGGCAATCATGAGCAGCACAAACATGATATAAACCAGCAGCGCCATACAAGCCGTAAGGCCCGGCACTCTGTAATAAACGAGCATAAACAGGAACAGAATCGCAAGACCGATTACGCCTGCCAAAATACTGTTTTGCAGTGCGCCGAATCCGAGCGTCGCGCTGATTGAGCGCACCTCGATTTCCTGCATATCCAGCGGAAGCGCGCCGCTCTCGATTTGCATCGCAAGATCCTGCGCCTCTTCTGCCGTAAAGTTACCGGAAATCTGTCCCTTGCCGCCTGTGATCGGTTCGTTTACATTTGCAGTGGAAATCGGCTCTCCGTCAACCGTTATCGAGATATTCTGATTCACGAATTTAGTTGTCGCGTCACCAAACAGTTTTGCGCCTTCGTCGTTGAGTTCAAAGCTCACGACATATTTCTGAGTCTGCGCATCCCTGCCCGCCTGTGCCGAGATAATTTTACTGCCGTCAAGAATTATTTCGCCGTTTGGATCAACAATCTCCAGCTTTGCCGGCGTACCGATAAACTTTGCCACCTCATTTGGATCCTGTATTTCGCTTGTGGCATTGATGGGAATTTCTACGCGAATTTTATCGCTTCCCTGTTTGGTCACCGTTGCTTCGGTAAATCCTTTTGCATCAAGACGGTCTCTAAAAATAAGCATTGCACCGTCCATCTTGTTGTCGAAATCCTCAACCGACGTATCGTCGGCCTGGTATACGGTATAGACACCGCCTGTCAGGTCCAGTCCCTGTTGGATGGCGAGTTCCTGACGCGAATGCCCGAGTGGTGAGATA
>CAZQDA010000051.1:0-20736 GCA_964592155.1 uncultured Christensenella sp. | reverse complement strand
TGCAGGCAGGCGCGCGCGTGAAAGAGGAAGGCAGAAGCAACAATCTGATCGAGCTCATTAAGGCGGATGGCGCTTTTCACATGTCACCGGAAGAGATCGATGAGATTATGGATCCCATGAATTTTATCGGCCTTGCCAATATTCAGGTGGACGATTTTGTTGCGGAGGTGGTTGAGCCTGTTCTTAAAAAATATGAGGGAAAGCTGTCCTTGCAGGGGGAATTGAGCGTATAAATTCTGTTTAGTTCATTTTCATGAGTTTATATTAAAAACATGCGGATCGACCAGATCAATTTATTTTGAATAGAGGAGTGTATCATGAAAGATTTAAAAGGAACAAAAACGGAAAAATGTTTGCAGGACGCGTTTGCGGGAGAATCCATGGCGCGTATGAAGTATACTTATTATTCATCTCAGGCAAAAAAAGACGGGTATGTTCAGATTTCCAACATTTTTGCGGAAACAGCAAATAATGAAAAAGAACACGCAGAGCTCTGGTTTAAATGGCTGCATCCGGACAACAAAATTCCTGACACCATCACCAACTTGAAAGATGCGGCGGCTGGCGAACATTATGAGACGACAGAGATGTACCCCTCCTTTGCAAAAATTGCGGAGGAAGAAGGTTTCACCGAAATTGCGAAGCAGTTCCTTGGCGCTGCTGGCGTAGAAAAAGAGCATGAGGAAAGATATCGCAAGCTGACGGACAACATCGTGGATGGAAAAGTTTTTGTGCGGGAGGAAGAGGTTCTCTGGCAGTGTGCCAATTGCGGGCATATCCAGAAGTCAAAATCAGCACCGGAAAAATGTCCGGTTTGCTATCATCCAAAGGCATATTTTCAGTTAAAAGAAAATAATTTTTAATCACACACAAAAAACAGGGAGTATGCAAGCTCCCTGTTTTTTCGTGCAATCCTTTGTGATCAGTCGTCATATGAAAATGCGGTGAAGTATTTAAATAAGCTTTTTTGCGAGTCCGAGACCATTTTCACGTGCACATACGGTCGCACACGCAGCCGATTTTTTTCATAAGTCTTCTCTTTTGTTCCTATTAGTGATAAATTAAATAGGAAGTGAGGAGAAAAATACATGGTTGATATTTTACTTGCCACATATAATGGACAGGCCTATCTGCCTGAAATGTTAGAATCATTGAGCGGCCAAACCGTGCAGGATTTTCATTTGTATGTGAGAGACGACGGCTCAAATGATGATACGTCCGCAATCCTTGAGCAATTTCGGCAAAACCATCCGCAAAAAGTTACCGTTATTGCGGATAATCTTTCCATTGGTAACGCAAGAGATAATTTTTTTGAGCTTTTGAACTATTCATCCGCAGAATATATTATGTTTGCGGATCAGGATGACGTTTGGGATGCCGATAAAATAGAGCTTTCCTTAAAGGAAATCATGCGGGAGGAATCAGGGCTGCCCATATTGCTTCACACGGATTTGTGTGTTGTGGACGAAACGCTCCACATGCTGTCGCCATCCCTGATGCAGCTGCAGAGGTTGAATCAGCAATACCGTACCTTAAACCGTCTGATTGCGCAAAACAATGTAACGGGCTGTACAATGATGATGAATCGTGCTCTTGTGGGTTTGTTCCGCAATGCGGACGGTATCTTGATGCATGATTGGTGGCTTGCGCTTATTGCGGCGGCGTTTGGCAAAATATGCTATCTGAACCGCGCAACCGTAAAATATCGACAGCACACGGCAAACGAAGTGGGTGCAAAGGACGTGAAAAGTGCTTCCTATTTCAGGCAAAAGCTTTCCAATACAGGTGGAATCAGAGAATCGATCGAAAAAACCTACCTTCAGGCACAAGCGTTTTTGAATGCGTATGACGACCTTTTAGCGGCAGAGCAAAAAGAACTGCTAACCGTTTTCACAGGCTTACATTCCTGCGGGAAATGGAAACGGATGCGTTTGCTGCACAAATATGGGCTATATAAAAGCGGGATATATCGAAAAATCGGACAAATAATTTATGGATAAGGATGTAATGAAATGAAAGCGGAAATTTTATGTGTTGGAACGGAACTGCTGCTGGGGGATATCATTAACACCAACGCAGCCTATATTGCCAAAGAGCTTGCGAATATCGGGATTGATGTTTATTATCAGTCGGTAGTGGGGGATAACAACGACCGGCTGAAGGAGAGCCTTGCGCTTGCTTTTTCCAGAGCTGATATTGTAGTCATGACAGGGGGACTCGGCCCCACATATGACGACCTGACTAAAGAAACCGTTGCGGAATATTTCCATAGGGAAATGGTAATGGATAAGGAATCATTAAAAGGGATTACGGCATTTTTTGACAAGCTGAAAAGGCCGATGACCCAGAACAATAAAAAGCAGGCGATGATGCCAGTCGGAGCGAAAATATTTCCGAATGAAAACGGAACCGCACCCGGGCTTGCTGTTTCGGAAGATGGAAAAATCGCGATTCTTCTGCCCGGGCCGCCTCAGGAAATGCGTCCGATGTTTCAAAATGCAGTGATTCCTTATTTGATGGGGTTTTCAGATAAAGTGCTTGTTTCTCATAACATCAGGGTTTTTGGGCTAGGGGAATCGCGCGTGGAAGACATGCTTTACGATCTGATGAAAAACAGCGCCAATCCGACGGTTGCGCCATATGCCAAGCAGGGAGAGGTTACCTTGCGCGTAACCGCTGCCGCTGACACAAAGGAATCATGTGAAAAATTGATTGCGCCGGTAATTCAGGAGATAAAAGAGATTCTGGGAACACATATTTATGGAATTGATGTTTCGAATTTGCAAACCGCAGTCGTAAATAAACTGATTGAAAAGAAAATTACCATAGCAACGGCGGAAAGCTGCACAGGCGGATTGATTTCTGAACGCATTACGCAGGTTCCGGGATCAAGCGAGGTATTTGGCTGCGGCGTATGCGCTTATGCGAACGAAATCAAACAGCGTGTGCTGGGCGTATCTGAGGACACACTGGCGCAGTTTGGAGCGGTATCAGAGCAAACCGCAATGGAGATGGCAAAGGGTGTCAGAAAGCTTGCGGGTGCGGATATCGGCGTTTCTACCACTGGAATCGCAGGGCCGGGCGGAGGCACGTTGGAAAAGCCGGTTGGGCTTGTTTATGTGGGAATTGACAGTGAGAACTATAAAAGCGTCGTGAAGCTGGAGCTTAAGTACCATAAGGCGGATGAGCGGGAATATATCCGGCACATGACTGCCCAGAATGTATTTCAATTGGTTCTTTCGGTTCTGGAAAAAGAGAATTAGGCCAAGGTTTTCTTTTTGAAGGAAACCTCCAGAATGATGATGGACAACATAATAATGCCGCCGCCCGTAATCAGCGTCCAACTGAGTGCGTCAAGGCCGAGCAAGACGGAAATGATGCTGGCGAACAGGCCTTCCAGGGAAATGATCAGCGCGGAACGCGCAGCGGGAATATACTTTTGCGCAATACACTCAAGCCAATAAGGCAGGGCGGTGCACACGACGCCGAGGTATACAGTAATCCATATCGCGTTACCGAATTGGGGAGTCGGGGTAAAATTCCGATCGAAAATCAAAAAGTAGGCAAGCGAAATGATGGTTGTCATCAAAATTTGGACGAAAGAAAAGGAAGCTGCTTCCGACTCTTCGGCGGCATAGCCAATATAGGAAATCTGACAGGCAAACATCGCCGCGCCGATTAGTGAAAGAATATCTCCAAGATTAAAAGCGATATTCGTATCAAAGACGCGCGTCAGGATGGAAATGCCGAGAAATCCGATTGCGATAGATAGGAACGTCTTCGCGGAAGGACGGCTTTTCATCAGAATCCAGCTGATAAACGGTACGAAAATGACGTTTGTTGTCGTGAGAAAGGCACTGTTTGATATTTCTGTATATTGCATACCGATAGCCTGTAGCAAAAAACCTGCGCCCATAAACGTGCCTGCAATCACGCCATGCTTGGCTTGTTTGCGATCAAGCCGTTTGATCTGTGAAAAGAAAGCAAGCAGCATGGCCACCGCCGCAAAAAACGCGCGAAAAAAAATGACCAGACTGGTTGGCATGCCGCTTTCTTGAGCATATTTAATTCCAATAAAGCCCGTGCTCCATGTGATGGCAACAACAAGCAGCATTAAATCATATTTTAGGGTAGATGTTTTACTCATAGACGATTCTCTCTTTCCGAAGACCGTGTTGTGATTGAGATTCATTTTATCACAAACAAATAGGCTGGACAATCTAAATGAAATATTCTAAAGGGGATGTGGGATATGAACGAAATTCAACTTTTAAAAGCAATGGTCGAGCAATGCGGACGTATCGTCTTTTTTGGCGGCGCAGGCGTATCTACGGAAAGTGGCATCCCTGATTTCAGAAGTGTTGACGGACTCTATCATCAGAAATATCGATATCCGCCGGAAACTATTTTAAGCCACGAATTTTTTTTATCGCACACCGAAGAATTTTTTGAGTTTTACCGATCTAAAATGTTAAGGCTTGACGCGCAGCCAAATGAAGCGCATCGAAAGCTTGCAGCATGGGAAGCTGAGGGAAAATTAACCGCTGTGATCACGCAAAACATTGATGGGCTCCATCAGTTGGCGGGATCGGACAATGTTTTTGAACTTCATGGCTCCATCCACCGTAACAATTGTATGGATTGCGGCAAATTATTTAACGCGCAGCATATTCTGAAGACACAAGGGATTCCACGGTGTGAATGTGGGGGTGTGATCAAGCCTGACGTCGTGCTATATGGAGAGGCTTTGCAGAGCAATGTGATCCATGAAGCGATAGAGCATCTGTTAAAGGCGGATATGCTGATTGTGGGCGGAACATCGCTGGCGGTGTATCCCGCTGCGGGGCTGATCGAATATTACAGAGGTGATAAACTGGTTTTGATCAATAAAAGTCCGACGCCTTATGACGCAAACGCTGATCTTTTAATTCCCGAGAAAATAGGAAGCGTTTTTTCACAAATTTAAATTTTGCATAAAAATGCCATTTATATGGAAAAACCATTCGCACATAATAGGGAATGTTTTTTTTTATGCTTGCTATTTACAAAAACTTGGGTCATAATATATATGTGGGAGTTTTCGAATATTTTTTGCAAAGGAGCGCGCGGAAATCGTGAGTACAATACGCAAGGATAGAAAACACGAAATACTGGTATTTGTGATCGTCCTTGTTATGGTCTGCGTTATTTGCCTGTGTGCGGTTAATGCAGCATATTTTTCCAGCAATATCAATGGAACGCAAGCGCAATTTGCGGCGATATCCGATGAAACTTCAATATCGATCACTTCCTTGCGAAGGGCGCAGAGTATACCTTCAAATCATATGGTTCACAATCATTCTTTTGACCAAAATGCGACTCAAATCCAATTAACAGAGTGGTTTGCGGATGTGTTTCGTTTTGGGATGCTGCTTACGCCGTGTATTCTTCTGTTTGCATTCATATCAATTTCTTATATTCACAAACAAAATGAAATCTCAAGGGGTTAATGCTTTGCAGCGTTAGCTGTTTAAAGCTTTTTTTACAATGTTATTTTTATTATTATTTAGGTGAGAGGGTAAAAAATCATGAGGGAAAAAACAAAAGACAAAATTGTAGTAATTGGCTCTGGTAATGTAGGCGTTACCGTTGCCTACACGCTGATGCTCCGTCGTCTCAGTTCGGATATCGTTCTGATCGACCTTGATGAAGACAGGGCGCAGGGAAATGTCCTTGATATGAATCATGGAATTGCGTTTTTCCGCCAGCTTTCGATCAAGATGGGAACTTATGCAGATTGCGATGACGCTTCTATTGTTATCGTAACGGCAGGAATCGCCCGCAAACCCGGGCAGACGCGTTTGGAGCTTGCCCAGACAAATGTAAAGGTCATGCAGGACATTGCGCGCAAAGCAACCAAAAACAACAAAGATATGATTATGCTGATTGTATCTAATCCGGTAGACGTACTTACGTATGTGGCTCAAAAGGAATCAGGATTGCCTGCCTCGCAGGTAATCGGCAGCGGAACGATTCTTGACACATCCCGTTTCCGTTATTTGCTCGGCAAACATTTTGATGCGGATATTCGCGACATCAACGCCTATATTTTGGGAGAACACGGTGATACGCAGGTGCCGATCTGGTCCACCATCACGGTTGGCGGCGAGCGTCTTGATGAATATTTGGCAGACAATAAAAAGGTGCAAATCAATCGCGATGAAATTTTTGAGCAAACAAAGGGCGGAGGCGCGGAGGTAATCCAACTCAAAGGCGCGACCTATTACGGCGTTGCCATGCTAACGTCACGGATCGTGGCCTCTATTCTGGAGGACGAGCATACGGTTCTTCCCGTTTCCCATGTGCTTAATGGGGAATACGGATTTAACGATGTGGCAATCAGCCTTCCGTGCATCGTGACTTATTCAGGAATCAAACGCGTGATCAACCTGCATATCAATGATGAAGAAATGGAGCATCTAAAGCTTTCCGCAAAGACCATGAAAACATTCCTGCATAAATCGATTGCAATTTTAAACAGCTAAAAAAGGAGGACATAAAAATGGATTTTAAAGAAAAAGCATTGGAGATGCATCAGGCATGGGAAGGAAAAATTGAAGTAATCAGCAGGGTTCCTTTGGAATCGAAGGATGATTTATCAATTGCATATACTCCGGGCGTTGCGGAGCCGTGCCTTAAAATATCTGAAAAACCAGATCTTTCTTATGTATACACACGCAGACATAATCTGGTTGCGGTGGTGACGGACGGAACAGCCGTTCTGGGGCTTGGAGATATTGGCCCGGAGGCGGGCATGCCCGTTATGGAAGGAAAATGTGTTCTTTTTAAGACGTTTGGCAACGTAGACGCTTTCCCGCTGTGCATTCGCAGTAAGGAAGTTGATGACATCGTCGACACAGTAGCGCTTCTTGCGGGAAGTTTTGGCGGCGTTAATCTGGAGGATATCAGTGCGCCGCGTTGTTTTGAGATCGAGCGCAAGTTAAAAGAGCGCTGCGATATTCCTATCTTTCATGACGATCAGCACGGAACAGCCGTTGTGACGCTTGCAGCGCTGATCAATGCGTTGAAGCTTGTAAAAAAAGATATTAGGGATATTAGCGTTGTCACTTCCGGCGCGGGTGCGGCAGGTATTGCGATTATCAAGCTTTTGATGGCGATGGGCCTGAAGGACGTGGTGATGTGTGACCGGCAGGGCGCTATTTACAAGGGAAGGGACGGCCTCAATGCCGAAAAAAAAGAGATGGCCGAAATCTCGAATATGATGATGAAGAAAGGCCCCATCGAGGAAATCATAAAGGGGGCGGATGTATTTATCGGCGTATCAGCTCCGGGCACGGTTACGGAAGAGATGGTAAAATCCATGGCGGAAAATCCTATTCTCTTTCCGATGGCGAACCCTGTTCCGGAAATTATGCCTGAGCTTGCCAAGGAAGCGGGCGCGGCGATTATCGGAACGGGCCGCAGTGATTTTCCGAACCAGATCAACAATGTACTTGCGTTTCCCGGCATTTTCCGAGGAGCGCTCGATGTACGCGCGAGCGACATCAATGACGAAATGAAAATTGCGGCATCTTACGCGATTGCAGAGTTGATCAAAGAAGATGAATTAAGGCCTGATTACGTGATCCCGTCTCCCTTTGATGAGCGGGTTGCTCCTGCGGTTGCCAAAGCAGTTGCGCAGGCGGCCAGAGACACGGGCGTGAGCAGGGCATAGACCAGTCGCCATTTAATCATAAGGAAAAGTAGCACGGTATTATGATAATATCGTGCTATTTTATTATAACGCATCCGGTTATCCACACGCGCTACGCGGCGAAATACGCGGCAAATTTTCACAAGATATGACGTTTTGATTTCAGTTGTTTTTATCTTAATGAATAAAAAATGGTTACAGTGACAGCATTTTGTTGTATAATATATTTATATAACCTTTTTTGAGCGTTGCAATTTGATCCTTTTTTGAACCGGAAAGCGGTTAACAAGCGCAATATAAAATACTCTGACAGGAGTTAACTTTTGTTATTATGTGATAAGAAAATTTTTGAAAACGGGAGGAAAAACGTATGGCAAACAACAACATATCAGATATCACGCCGGAAATTTTTGATTTGACGGAGCGCATCTATAAAACAGGTGCAATCGATCCTGAGCTATATACAAAATATCAAGTAAAACGCGGTCTTCGGGATATCAGCGGTAAGGGTGTGCTTGCAGGACTCACCAGAATTTCTGACATCCAGTCTTTCATTGCCCAGGGAGACGAAATGATCCCTTGCGAAGGAAAGCTGTATTACAGGGGCATCAATATCAAGAATATCGTGAAAGGTTTTATTCACGAAAAACGGTATGGGTTTGAAGAGGTTGCATATCTTTTGCTGCTAGGAGAAATGCCCAATCAGCAGGAGCTTCAGGATTTCACGAAATTGCTGGCTCACTACAGAACATTGCCTACGAGCTTTGTGAGAGACATTATCATGAAGGCTCCCAGTCCGGATATGATGAATACGCTGGCGCGTAGTGTGCTTACCCTGTATTCTTATGATGAGAAGGCAAATGATATTTCTATTCCAAACGTCCTGCGGCAGTCGCTGCAGCTGATTGCGTTGTTCCCGCTGCTCTCTGTATATGGGTATCAGGCATACCGCCATTATCACGATGGACAGAGCCTTTTTATCCATGTGCCTGATCCGGAACTTTCCACGGCACAGAACATTCTTCACCTGTTAAGGCCGGACAGTAAATATTCTGAGCTTGAAGCCCACATTCTTGATGTTTCGCTGGTGCTGCATGCAGAGCATGGCGGCGGAAACAACTCTACATTCACGACCCATGTGGTGTCTTCCTCCGGAACAGATACCTATTCTACCGTGGCAGCATCGCTTGGTTCGCTCAAGGGGCCGAAACACGGCGGAGCAAACATCAAGGTTGTTCAGATGGTGGAGGATATGAAGAAGAACCTCAAAGACTGGACGAGCGAAAGCGAAGTGAAGGATTATCTTGCTAAGTTGCTCAATAAGCAGGCGTTTGATAAAGCGGGGCTTATCTATGGAATGGGACACGCGGTTTATTCATTGTCCGATCCGCGTGCCGATATTTTCAAGGAATTTGTGCAAAATTTGTCAGAAGAAAAGGGATTATCCAAAGAATTCCAGTTGTATTCGCTTGTGGAGCGCCTGGCGCCCGAGGTGATTGCCAAGGAAAGAAAAATATATAAAGGCGTCAGCGCCAACGTTGATTTTTACAGCGGCTTTGTATACAGCATGCTGAATCTTCCGACCGAGCTGTTTACGCCGATATTTGCAATCGCCCGTATTGCAGGCTGGAGTGCGCACCGCATTGAGGAGCTTTCCAACGCAGGCAAGATCATTCGTCCTGCCTATAAAAATGTTCAGCAAGAGCGTTCCTACATTCCGCTGGACGAAAGACAATAGTAAAAAAACATTTATGATTCCCGCACAGAATCTATTGCGCTCTGTGCGGGAATCGCAATAAAAAGGGGATATGTGAAATGAAATATGATGTAGTTTGTGCGGGTCATATTTGTCTTGATATGACTCCAAAATTTCCAAAGCATAATGAAGGAATCAAAAAAACGTTTGTTCCGGGAAAGCAAAATGAAGTAAACGATATGATTTTTTCTACGGGCGGCAGCGTTGCAAATACAGGACTGGGGCTCATTAAGCTTGGACTCAAAACGCCGCTAATGGCAAAAGTCGGCGGGGATATTTTGGGCAGCATTATCGGACAGCTCTTAGAAGAGAATGGCGGCCCTAAGGAATTTCTTGCCGTATCTGAAAAAGAAAGCTCTTCTTATTCCGTCGTTTTGGCTCTGCCGGGCAGTGACAGGATATTCCTGCATAATTCAGCCGTAAATGAAACATTTTGTGCAAAGGATATTGATTTTTCAGTGGTGAAGGATGCAAAAATTATGCATCTTGGATATCCTCCGCTGATGAAAGCGCTTTATGCCGACGGGGGACGCGAGCTTTTGCACATTTTAAAAATGGCAAAAGAAACAGGCGTAACCACCTCAATTGACACCGCTTATCCCGATCCCTCTTCCGAAGCGGCGCAACAGGATTGGGAAGAAATTTTCAGGAATATTCTGCCTTATACTGATATTATCATGCCCAGCATTGAAGAAACTCTGATTATGCTTGACCGCCCTGAATTTGAGCGGTTAAAAGAGCTCGACGACGATGTGTTGGTCAATATCGAAATTGACTATATCGCAGAGCTTGGGCAGAAGCTGCTTGAAATGGGCGCAAAAATCGTAGTCATTAAGTGTGGCACGCTCGGATATTACGTGAAAACGGCAGGCGCAGAAAAGCTTGCCACCATGGGTAATGCAGTGCCAAAAGATATTGCCGCATGGGCAGATAAAGAAATTTTTTCAGGGATTTATATGGTTGAAGATGTAAAATCCGCCACAGGAGCGGGCGATACCAGCGTTGCCGGATTCCTTGCGTCTCTATTGAGGGGATATTCCCCCTATGACGCAATTGACACAGCTTGCGCAACCGGCGCTATTTGCGTAACAGACATATCAGCCACAGGGGCGATTCCGAGTCTTGAAGAGGTCAGAGCTAAAGTCGATGCGGGATGGGAGAAACGACCCGTGGCTTATGCGGGGAAAAAGTTTACCTACGACGAAGCGCTGAAGTTATATATAAAATAGGAAAAACAAACACAGGCGGCGGAAGAATATTTCTTCCGTCGCTTTTTATATTCAAATAAATTTTTCTTTGAAATTTATTTGAATATACATAAATATGCTTTTATAAAGGCGTTTGCAATCGTTTTTTTATATTATTTTCACAATAAAAATAATTCTTGACTTTGGATTGGATTCATATTATGATAAAAACATAAACAAAATACATGGTTTATTTTTACAAAACACTATCGCTTTTCAATCAATGACGATTATAATTAAATACAGAGACAAAACTGCTTTTGCGCAACAAATAATTTAGGATAAAGCAGTAAAATGCAGAAAAAGTAGGTAATAGTTATGCTGGATATGAATGCGCTCGAATTATCCGAAAAAGACAGGAATCAGCTTCAAATTTTAGATGAATTGATTTCTCACGAGAAAGTTTCTGCATCTGATATCGTCGCAAAGATTGGAATCAGTGCAGCAACCATCAGCAGGGTTTTTCGAAATTTAAAAGACAAGGAATTGATTAAATACCTTGGAAAAGAAAAAACGGAAAAGGGCAGAAGTCCTGAACTTTTCAGCATCAATGAAGAATATGGATATATGATTCATTACTATGTGACCGCAAAAGTTATTTATGGTTATTTGATTGATGTGACAGGCCAGGTGATTGGTCGATATAGTACCAAATATGATGCAAACGGAACGCTTGAGCAATTGCTTGCAACCATAGATAAGGTAAAAAAGGAACTGGTTGATAAAAATCATCAGCGTTCTATGAGAATATTGGCAGCGGGTTTTTCTGTACCGGGCGTGGTCAATCAAAAACAGAGAATGGTTCACAAAATTCCGGACGTTTATTTGCTCAATGATACAAAATTTTTTGATTATGCCGAGCGTATTTTGGGAGTGCCGGTGATCGTTAACAATGTATCATGGCTTGCGGCAATGGGAGAAAAAATATCTGTTTATCCATTTATACAAGATATGGCATATATAACGATTACCCAGTCTACCGGAATCGGTATGGGAATCATTGTTGGAAACAACCTCATCAAAGGCGGAAGAAACTATGCGGGGGAAGTGGGGCAAACATTTTTTGACAGCAGCCGTTCCTTTGAAGATTACGTAAACGGAAAAGGGCAGCTTGAGGCCGAAGCAAGCCTGCAAACGCTTTATGGACGGATTGAAAAAGCAATCGCGGCAGGAAAATGCGTCATCCTGAAACAGATCATGAAAGAGCTTAATGCAGAAAACGTTTGTCTGGAACTGCTTGAAGAAGCGGCCGTAAGCGGTGATGATGATGTAAAAGAAATTTTCGATCAAACAATAAAAGCCTGGGCAATTATCGTAATCAATATTGATTTGATGATTAATCCTGAGGTGATTGTTTTAGGCGGAAGCATCTCGACCGGTGATAAGTACATTCTGGAAAGGCTCAATGATATGTTTTCGCAGCTTGGAATGTTTCGGCCGGATATCAGAGTAAGTGTGCAGGGTGAAAACGCACAGCTGATCGGAGGCATTCAAATGCTGAAAAAATATGCTTTTAATCAGGTGATTATCAGAGAAGTGATTTGTTAAAAAATGTGTTTTGTAGATTGATTTTATTAAGAGGAGGCGTATCAAAATTATTACAAAAACCAAAGGGCTTATTTTATCTACCTATCTTTTGTGACATTTTCTAAAAATGGCACACTGAAAAAGATCGTTCAGATATAAGGGGCCATTTCAACCAGACCAAGATCGTACCAACAAAAAATCTATCGTTTTCTTTAGAGTTCTCAAAAATGATATTCATTCAAGGAGGTTTGTTTAATGTTGAATTTTTTTGACCTGAAAGGTGAAGTTGCGTTTGTAACAGGAGCGAGCAAAGGGCTTGGAAAGATGTTTGCAAATACGCTTGCGCAAGCCGGTGCAAAAGTATGTCTGCTTTCTTTTGAAAAAGAAGATTTGCTTAAAACGGAACAGGAAATGACGCAGGCCGGTTATGACGTTATGAGCTATTTTGCAGATATTACAGATGAGGCGCAGGTGGAGGCGGCAGTGGAGGCATGCGTTAAACAGTATGGAACCATTGACATTCTTGTCAATAACGCGGGCATCGGAAGGCTAAACAAAGCGCCGCAGGACACGAGCCTTGCGGAATGGGAAAAAGTAATCGATATCAACGTGAACGGAAGCTTTATTTGCGCAAAAGCCGTAGGCAGGATCATGCTGAAAAATAAAAAAGGTAAAATTATCAATATGTCTTCGATTTCCGGAAAAGTAATCAACAAAGGCGTACACGGCGGGTCTTATGATGTTTCCAAACAGGCGGTTGACGGCCTTACAAGAGCACTCGCGGCGGAATGGGCACAATATGGAATCAATGTGAATGCAATCGCGCCGGGGTATTTTATGACTGATCCCAACAAAGAATTTTTTGCGGCGGATCCTGATTTTTATGATGTTGCTCTGGGAATGATTCCGGCAGGGAAAATGGCACAGCCGGAGGATTTAGCAGGAACGTTGCTTTATCTCGCGTCAAATGCTTCAAACTATGTGCATGGCACAATTATTCAGGTGGATGGCGGTTACATGATTTGGTAAAAGGATGCTTTGCTTAAGGAGAGGTGAAAAAATGGCAAATACATTGCTACAGTTAAGCAATATCACAAAAGAATTTCCGGGAGTGCTGGCGCTTAACAAAGTGCAACTGGACATCAGGGAAGGCGAAGTTCTCGCCCTTGTAGGCGAAAACGGCGCGGGAAAATCTACCCTGATTAAAATATTGACAGGCGCGCTTGGCGGCTGGTCGGGAGAAATATTGTGGAAAGGAAAACCGCTTGATGTTCATCAGCCATGGGAAGCACAGCAGGCCGGAATTTCCACAATCTATCAGGAGCTTACGCTCTGTCCTGATCTTTCCGTGGCAGAAAAT
The DNA here is from genome assembly GCA_964592155.1 of uncultured Christensenella sp. Classification (GTDB taxonomy): domain Bacteria; phylum Bacillota; class Clostridia; order Christensenellales; family Christensenellaceae; genus Christensenella. The sequence continues at coordinate 7,153 of CAZQDA010000051.1, read as the reverse complement.
GTGTTTTTGGGGCGTGAACCGAAAAAGAAAAGCGGGCTTATCGATTGGGCAAAAATGAACCGGATGACTAGGGAAGTACTGCGGCAATTGAAAGTTGACGTTTCGCCCACAGCGCAAGTTGCGCGCCTTACGGTTGCAACCCAGCAATTGATTGAAATCGCAAGAGCCCTTACGATGAACGCGCAACTAATCATCATGGACGAGCCCACCTCATCGCTTTCCGAGCATGAGGTGGCTACCCTGATGCAGATCGTCAAAGATTTGCGGGCAAAAGGCGTATCCATTCTTTACATTTCCCACAAATTTGATGAAATTTTCGAAATCTCAGACAGAATCAGTATTTTGCGTGATGGAGAATATATCGGAACCATGGACACACAGGGCGCTTCTATGGATGAGGTGTTGTCCATGATGGTTGGGCGCACGGTCAACATAAGGTTCAAAGAAAGAAAGAGCGAAATTGGCGAGGTTGTATTTTCCGTTGAAAATCTCACGGCTGCCGGTGTGTTTGAAAATATTTCATTTGACTTAAGGCGTGGAGAAATTCTCGGCGTTTCCGGACTTGTGGGAGCGGGCAGAACAGAAATGGCAAGGGCGATTTTTGGAATAGATCGCGTTGATTCCGGTGAAATGCAGATTTTGAGTAAAAAATGCAAAATGCCGAAATCTCCCAAAGAAGCGCTTAAGCTTGGAATCGGATTTCTTCCTGAGGACAGGAAAGATCAGGGGCTCGTTTTGCTGATGTCAATTCAGGCCAACATAACGATGACGTCGCTTGCAAAGAACAAACACAACTTTGCAATCAAGTTCAAGGAGGAGCGCGGAACCGTTGATAACTACGTGGACAAGCTCTCTATCAAAACGCCATCCATCGAGCAGTTGGCACAAAATCTTTCCGGAGGAAATCAGCAGAAAGTTGTTATTGCAAAATGGCTTGCGAGCGAATCGAAAATATTGATCTTTGACGAACCGACCCGCGGAATTGACGTGGGGGCTAAAGCAGAAATATATGACCTCATGAACGAACTGGTGGCGCAGGGATACAGCATTATCATGATTTCATCCGAGCTGCCGGAGGTGATTGGCATGAGCGACCGGGTCATGGTGATGCATGAAGGAAAAATTGCGGGTGTATTTGACAAGGGCGAGATCACCCCGGAAGCGGTTATGAGCTACGCAACCGGCGTAAAAAGCTAAGATTCATGATCATTTGAAACGGGAGGTATTACTATTGTGAAAAACGAGATAACAGTTGAAGCAAAAGGACAGCCAAGAAAAACATTTTTGAGTGCTTTGATGAATATCCCAGAATTGACGATTGTGCTGTTTATTGTCATTGTTGCCGTATTTATAGGCGTTCAATCCAGCTCCTTTTTTACAGGCACAAACGCGCTAAACATCACAAAACAGATTGCTGTCAATGGAATTATGTCCATCGGTATGATGCTCGCAATTATATCAAAGGGCGTTGATCTTTCTATCGGTTCTCTGTTGGGCCTTGTGTGCGCTGTGGCGGGTTCGTTTATTAAGCTGGGGGCTCCGGCATGGGTGGTGCTTTTGATCTGCCTTGAGGTAGGCGCCGCGGCAGGATTCTTAAATGGATTTTTGATCGTAAAGCTAAAGGTCATGCCCATCATTGTGACACTGGGAACCATGAACATTTTCAGGGGGATTGCCTACGTATATTCCGGTGGAAAATGGACGACCAATCTTCCCAAAGACTTTTTGGTCATGGGAAACGATTTTGCTCCGGCGATCATTCTGGCGGCAGTCGTGATCCTGTTTGTGGTCATCATGCGCTATACGAAATTCGGCAGATATGTGTATGCGGTTGGAAGCAACGGCGATTCCGCGCGGCTTGCGGGAATCCATGTGGACCGTACGAAAGAGATGATTTATATGTGTTCCGGGCTTCTTACCGGTCTTGCGGCAATGATTTTTATCGGACGCACGGGGGCAATCCAGCCAAGCGCAGGCGTGGGCTATGAAATGGATGCGATTGGCGCAGTCGTGCTGGGCGGCGTAAGCTTCCTTGGGGGGAAAGGCTCTGTTGTGGGAACGCTTTTGGGAGCGATCCTCATGGGTTTGCTCATGAATGGAATGACGCTGCTTAAGATATCGGCGGATTACCAGGGGCTGATTACCGGTGCCATTATTATCCTTGCGCTGCTACTGGATACTGCGAGGACGCTGTATAAGGAAAGGAGAAGACAATAAATGCAGAAATTGAAATCAGGCAAATCAAACGTTTTCTCAAAATTTGGATATGAAATCGCATTGCTGATTTTTCTGGCGGTGTGGTTTGTAATCATGGGAATCGCAAACTCGAGCTTTCTTACCCTTAATAATATTGTCACGGTCATCACCCGCATCAGCGAAGTGGCCATCGTGGCGGTGGGGATGACGGTGGTGATCATAGCAGGGGGCTTTGATCTCTCTGTGGGAACAGTTATGGCGCTTGTGCCCGCAATTATGGGCATATGCTATGGCATGGGTATGAACTTTGCCCTATCGATTATTTTGGCGCTGCTTGTTGCGGCGGCGATTGGCATATTAAACGGAATCCTGATTGCAAAAGCAAGATTCCAGCCGATTATCGGTACTCTGGCAACGATGACAGCCTTGCGGAGCGTTATTTATGTCATCACGCAAGGAAGCCCGATCAGCACGTTTCCAGAAGGCTATGATGGGCTTGCGCACGGAACAGTGGGCGGTTTTCCGATTCCGATTATTCTGATGATTGTAATTGCCGTCCTGTTTGGCTGGATCATGACCTCCACAAAATTCGGCCGGTTTGTGTATGCAACGGGCGGAAATCCAAAAGCGGCAAATATCGCGGGAATCAACACAGACCGTATCACGATTCTGGTATATGTCGTAAGCGCGCTGCTCTCGGCTCTTGCGGGAATCATCTTTTCCTCACGACTGATCTCCGCGTCACCAGACGCAGGCACCAATACTGCTTTTGACGTTGTTACGGCAGTGCTATTAGGCGGTACAAGCATTGCGGGAGGGCAGGGGAATATTCAAGGAACCATTATTGGCGTATTAATCCTCAACTTTATCATCAACGGTTTTAACCTGATCGGGATCAATGCTTATTGGCAGATGATCTTCATGGGCTGCGTTTTGCTCGCGGCAGTGGGCTACGATTCCAAACGGCGCAGAGGCGGCTTTCAATCCACCAGAAAGAATAAGGCGGTAAACGCATAAATAAGATGTGTCAGGGAATGAAACAGGGAGGTGGTTCAAAAGGATCTGAATTTATTTTATCCTTTCGTATCTTGCGTACATAAAAGGAATTTAAAACAATAAAACAATCAAAACTCTAACACTTAAAAAAACAGGAGGAAAGAAATGAAAAAATCTAAATTATTGATTGCTTTGGCGCTTGTTGCAGTAATGGTATTGAGCGTAATCGGTTGTGCGGCTCCGGCAGCGGAAGGTTCCGCTCCTGCGGCAGATCCAAGTAAGGCGGCTTCCTCAGAAGCTTCCCCAGCGGCAGACGCTTCCAAAGAAGCCAGCGGCGAACCTTATAAAATTGGTATTGTTGTAAAACAGATGGGCGCTCCATATTTTGATTATGCTGCCGAAGGCGCAAAAAAAGCCGCTGCAGAAATGGGTGCGGAAATCATTTCCTATACAGGCCCGTCTTCTGAGGACGTGAACCAGGAGATTACCTTTATCGAGGACCTGATCACACAGGGAGCAGATGCCATTCTGGTTTCCACAGCCGACAGCAAAGCGATCATTCCTACGATTAACAAGGCAATGAAAGCGGGTGTTGCTGTATTTACATTCGATATCGACGCTCCGGATAGCGACAGGCTGTTTTGTGTAACGGCGGGTAACGCTCAGGAGAGCGGCGCCGCAATCGGCGAAAGCCTTGCAAAGCAGATCGATGGAAAAGGACAGGTTGCGCTTCTGACGGGCGGACTTGGTTCAGAGACATTGAATCAGCGTCTTGACGCGATCAAGGAAGTGCTTAAGCAGTATCCGGATATTGAGGTTGTTGCAACAGAAGCATGCGACGACAATTTTGAGAAATGCGTATCTCAGGTGGAAAACCTAATCCAGACCTATCCTGACCTAAAGGCTGTTGCGGGCGTATCGTCCGTAAATCCTCCGGCAGCGGCAATGGCAATCCAGTCTGCGGGCAAAACGGGCGAGATCATTTCCCTTGGCATCGGCCTTCCGTCGCAGTGTTCTGAATATGTGGATTCAGGGATTATTCCGGAACTGACCCTGTGGGATCCAGGCGTAATGGGATATGACGCGATTGCTGCGGCAGTAAACTATCTCAAAGACGGCAGCCTGCCGGCAAATGGACAGGATTATGGCGAATATGGCGGGAAACTGATCGTAGCGGATGGAGAAACCGTTGGATATATTCCGAGCATTATCTTCACAAAAGACAATGTACATGACTACGAATTCTAAGTAAAACGACAAGAACGGTGATTCCCGTGCAGGCATTCAAAACGCCTGCACGGCGGATGGCCGGATGAAAAACAGTCATAATGAAAGGCGGCAATCATATGAATGAATTAAGAATGGGCATAGTCGGCGCGGGCATCTGGGGGGAAACCCATGCCAGCATTTATAATGAACATCCGTTCGCGCAAACTGTCGCGATCTGCGATAAAGACAAGGCAAAAGCGGAAGCGCTGGCCGCCAAGTTTGGAATCAAGGAAATTTACACTGATCATAAGGAAATGGCAGAAAAATCCAGCTGCGACGCAATTGCAATCGTAACGCCGGACTTTCTCCACGCCGATATTGCGATTGCCTGCGCAAACGCAAAAAAGAACCTGTTGATCGAAAAACCTCTCGCTACAACGCGCGAAGATGTATTCAATATGATGGAAGCATTTGAGAAAAACAGAGTCCGCGCAATGGTCGATTTGCATAACCGCTGGAATCCAACGGTAAATACGGCAAAGCAATCGATTGACGCAGGAAATTTAGGCACACCATACAGCGCTTATGGACGCTTAAACGATATTAAGTGGGTTGCAACCGATATGCTTTCCTGGGCGGCAAAATCATCTATTCTCTGGTTCTTGGGAAGTCATTGCCTGGATACGCTGCGCTGGCTGATGGGCAGCGAGGTGGAAAGGGTGTATGCGGTATCGCGCGAGGGAGTTCTGAAAAAGTTAGGCGTGGATGTTCCTGATCTGTATTTGACTACCATCGAATTTAAAAATGGCGGTATCGCGCAGATGGAAAACGGCTGGATCACCCCCAACGCCAACACATGCATCAATGATATCAAATTTACGGTATTGGGTACGGATGGCATGATCAACATTGATTGTTCCAGCCACAATATGATACAGGAAGTGACCGATAAAAAAGTGACAACGCCTGATATTATTGTCAGGAACCGGATAGATGGGAAGGTGAAGGGGTTTGCGTATGAAAGCATCCGTTCCTTTGTCGACCGCTTGATTGATGGCAAGCCATTCCTCGTAAGTACCGAGGATGCCGCGAATACTTCTCTGGCACTTCTTGCGGTGCTTGAGTCCGCGGAGAAGCGCGAACCGGTCGTTGTAAAATATTAAGTTTTCCTTCTCTGCAGGCGGCGGTTATTGATAGTGTCCGCTGCCTGCGGAATCAAGGAATTTATATAGGGAAGTAAGAAACCGGTCTTTTAAAAAAGACACGGATCAAATAGAAAGCAAGCAAACTATATAATTGAGGTGACAAAAATGGACTTATTATCAACAATTAAAAATTCTAATATGGAACATTTTTTTCCAAAAGGCTGGGATCTGAAAAAAATCGACGCATGCTGCTCCCATAAACCGGAAGAAATTTTTGAAAAACAGGATTTTTGGAATGACAATTTTAAGCCGGTGCTCTGCGAAAACAATACCACTTTCGGCATGATGATGGGACATGAAATTGCCAATACAATCAAACAGTCAAAGGAGGCAGGCGAAAAGCTTGCAATCATTTTCCCTGTCGGACCGATGGGCATGTATGAGTGGGCGGTTTATTTCCTGAAGGAGTGGAATGTGGACTGCAAGCATGTCCATGGGTTCAATATGGATGAATGGAGCGACGAGACAGGAACAACGCTTGATGCTTCCAGTGACGGATCCTTCCAGCATGCGATGGAAAACAGTTTTTACGGCCCGTTAGGAGAGCTGACAGTTCCTGAAAGCCAGCGCAATTTCGCAACAAAAGAAAACTTACCGACCTATGGAGACAAAATCACCGAATTAAAATCACAAGGCGCAAAGCTTGTTACAGTGTTTGGAATCGGCAGAGTGTTCCACGTTGCTTTCTGGGAGCCTCATTTTGCCGGCGAATATAACTCGCTGGAGGATTGGAAAAAACAGACGCACAGGCTGGGCGCTCATCTGCATCCGCTTACCGTTGAGCAAAATGCGCTGCACAGCTTTAAGAGCAGGACGACGCAGGTTCCGGCCTTTGCAAACACAATCGGGCCAGGACTCTTCCTTCAGTCTGATAAAATTATCGGCGGTTGTGACGGATGCTATGACAGGGGAATGATGTGGCAGGGAATGTCCCTCTGGGTTGCCTTGAGGCACGGCCCCAACATGTGGATTCCCGCAAGCTTTATGCCCACACTGCCCGGAAAATTATTCTTCATAAAAGAACTGGCCGGCCCGCTCGCGGCGGAATGTAATTAAGTTGTTTTCAAAAAGGAGAAGCCATGGAAAATAAATTCGATCTGACAGGAAAAAACGCCATCGTCACAGGCGCGGGGCAGGGGCTTGGAAAGGCCTTTGCAAAAGCCCTTTCCGCAGCCGGGGCGCAAGTATTCCTGATGGCGAGAAATAAAGAACGCCTTGAGAAGGCAGCGCAGGAGATTTCAGAGGAAACCGGTGTGAGTACCTATGCGTGCGCGCTCGATATCACAGACGAGAAAAGCGTTGAAAATGCATGTAAAACCGTTGTGGATACGCTTGGTCGCATTGATATACTGGTGAATAACGCGGCGGTCGGACGTAGCGATTTGCGTCTGGAAGACGAATCCTTAGAGGAATGGAACAGCATTATGCAGACAAACCTCACCGGAACGTTTCTGATGATGAAGCACGTAGGTAAAATCATGATCGGACAGGGAAGCGGAAAGGTGATCAATCTCGCCTCCATGACGGGGCGTGTCGCCATGCGCAAT
>CAZQDA010000050.1:0-21220 GCA_964592155.1 uncultured Christensenella sp. | reverse complement strand
GAGCAGCCGGTAGGCTGCTCTTTTTCTCTCAAAATGAGTAATGGCAGAAAAAATAGCTGAAAAATGGATTCAGGATAAAATTTTATGTTATAATCATATCTATGAAAAGAGAGCTTGATTTTATTACGATTGACAACACCTATTACGGCGGGGATCAAAACTGGCACACGCATGGAATGATGAAGCTGGGCGGCTGTTCGGCGGTTTGCGCGTGCGAGCAGAGTATTTATCTTTCCAAAACTTTTCCGGCGCTCAGAAAGCTCTATCCCTATGACCCCGGGCATGTTTCAAAAGACGATTTTTTGCGCTTTTTTGAAATCATGTTCCGCTATATTTATCCGGGCATCGGCGGGCTTACGAGTGTCGATAAATTTGAGAGGATGTTTCAGAACTATATTGAAACAACAGGCGTTTGTGCGTCGCTTGAAAAATTGGACGGACACGCGCCGCTTTCTGAGGCAAAGCAATTTGTGCAGGACGCGATTACGGACGGCGTACCGGTCATGTATTTGATGCTCAAACATGCGGACCCGCAATTCGACGAATATGAGTGGCACTGGTTTAATCTTACCGGATATGAAGCGCAGGGAGATAAAATGAGCGTGGATTTTGCAACGTGGGGGACGAAATGCCGTTTTGATTTTGTAGCCGCATGGAACACGCGCAAATTCTGGCGCGGCGGTATGCTGCGTTTTAACGCGGAATGCCTGAAAAAGTAGTTCTTTACATATCCATGGGTTTTTAATATACTAATATAAGGTGTTTTTTGCGAAAGGGGCAAGCATAAAAAGATGAAGAAAAAACTGATATTGCTATTGGTGATCGTACTCGTTACGGTGACTGTTTTTGCGGGCTGTGGCGGCGCAGTGGAAATTAAAAGGCCGGAACCGGATAAGGACATTCCTGTTTTCAATGTAACGGGCTCCTGCAAGGCGGAGCTTAACGGCAATGTGCTCACCGTTTCAGGGCAGACAAACCTGATGGACGGAACGAACGGCATCATCGGCGTTTACAGCTCGGATGGAACGCGTGTCGACCAGAAAAAGTTCACCAAACAGGGCGACAACCTGACAGCCGAGTTTGAGGTAAAAGTGGATTGGCCGGAAACCGTGTATGGAAATATCATGTTCGATACACAAAAATCGGACGGACAGCCGGACGAGGTAAAAAAGACATATGGAAAACATTTCCAGAATCTGGACGGAGAAGGTATCATTTGGGATAAAAATGGAAATATTGTAATCTTCCAGAGCGAAGCGGTAACAATTAAGTAATGAGTGACACAGCCCCGCGCCACGGCATGGGGTTTTCTCATTTAAAGGAGGGTTCATGATGAACGAAATCAAAGAAATCGCACAAAGAATCCGCGCGTTGCGTGAAATCGAAGAAGTCGAAATCAGTGAAATGGCTGATTTGACAGGAAAAACGGTGCAGGAATATGAGGAATATGAAGCGGGAGAAAAAGATTTTTCTTTCAGCTTTCTGTTTACGCTCGCAAACCGTTTTGGCGTTGACATCACGGAGCTTTTGACAGGCGACAATGCAAAACTGAAAACATTTTCGCTGGTGCGCAAAGGCGAAGGACTCAAAATGGAACGCCGCAAAGCATATAAATACCAACACCTTGCTCCTATTTTTAAAAACCGTCATATGGAACCGTTCCTTGTCACGGTAGAGCCAAAGGATACGGACGCGGTCAAAAAGAATTCCCACGAGGGTCAGGAGATCAATTATGTGGTGGCCGGCAGCATGACCATGTTTATTCACGATGCGGAAATTCGTTTAAACGAAGGCGATACGGTCTATTTTGACGCGTCTGCTCCGCATGCGATGCGCGCAGAAGATGGAAAGCCCTGCCAATTTTTAGCAATCATTTCAAAGTGAGGACATGGGGATGAGAATATTTGAAAAATACAGCACAACAGGCTTTGAAAGCTATGAGGATTTTGCGGCAAACTTCAAAACGTTCGTGCCGGAAAACTTTAATTTCGGATTTGACGTAGTAGACGAACTCGCCAGAGAAAAGCCGGAAAAGCGCGCTCTTTTATGGACGAATGACAACGACGAAGAGCGGATGTTTACTTTTGATGAGATGAGCAGACTCTCCAATCAGGCGGCGAATTTTTTTAAGGCGGAGGGTATCAAAAAAGGCGATAAAGTGATGCTGATCCTAAAACGCCACTATGAATTCTGGATTGCGATCATTGGTTTGCACAAGCTGGGAGCGGTTGCGATTCCCGCGACGAATCTGCTGACCAAGAAGGATATCGTATACCGCAACAATGCAGCGGACGTAAAAATGATCGTCAGCACAAAAGACGGCGAAGTCAAGGAACATGTGGACGCGGCAATACCGGAATCAAAGACGCTCGAAAAGAAAGTACTTGTAGGGGAACATAGGGAAGGTTGGCTTGAATTCTGGGAAGAAATGGGCAAATACGGGGACGATTTTGCGCGTCCGACAGGGCAGGAGGCGACGCATAACGATGATATTATGCTGCTTTATTTTACATCCGGAACGACGGGAATGCCCAAGATGGTGGCGCATAATTTTGTTTATCCTTTGGGGCACATTGTAACTGCGGTCTATTGGCATAATGCAGATCCGGAAGGCCTGCATCTTACCGTGGCGGAAACGGGATGGGCAAAGAGCGCCTGGGGTAAATTATACGGGCAGTGGCTTGCGGAGACGTGCATCTTTGTGTATGATATGGATAAATTTGTGCCGGATAAGCTGCTGAAAAAAATCGAACAATATAAGGTGACGACGTTTTGCGCGCCGCCTACCATTTACCGTTATTTTATCAAGGAAGATTTAACAAAATATGATCTGTCCGCGTTAAAATATGCGACAATTGCGGGTGAGCCGCTGAATCCGGAGGTTTATTACCAGTTTCTGGAGGCGACGGGTCTTAAACTCATGGAGATTTACGGGCAGACAGAGCTTACCGTTACCATTGGCAATTTCCTTTGGATGGAGCCGCGCCCGGGCTCGATGGGCAAGCCGAACGCGATGTATGATCTTGACATTGTGGATGAAAATGGCGACAGTTGTGCGCCGGGTGAGACCGGCGAGATTGTGGTGTATACAGACAGGGAGATTCCCACGGGAATGTTTATGGGGTATTACCGGGATGATGAGCGTACCAAAAGCGTATGGAGTTATGGAGTCTATCACACGGGCGATGTGGCGTGGAAGGATGAGGACGGCTATTTCTGGTATGTGGGCAGATCGGATGATGTCATTAAGTCTTCCGGCTACCGCATCGGACCTTTTGAAGTGGAAAGCGCGCTGATGGAGCATCCGGCGGTGCTGGAAACAGCGATTACCGGCGTGCCGCATCCGGACCGCGGGCAGATAGTGAAAGCGACAATCGTGCTTGCGGAAGGCTACGAAGGCTCTGAGGAGCTTAAAAAGGAGCTGCAAAACCATGTGAAGAAAACGACCGCACCTTATAAATATCCTCGCGAAATCGAGTTTGTAAAAGAACTGCCCAAAACCATCAGCGGAAAAATCCGCCGTGTGGAGCTCAGGGAAAAGGACGAAAAGAAGTCATAAATTACGCGCGGATCACGCGCATGGTATTAAAAATTTTTTTGGGATCATAAAATTGAAAGGCAGGTAATTGGAGTTATTATGGAACAGACAATGAATAAAAAAACGAGTAAGGCGCCGTTTTTGGTGCTGACGATTGCAACGCTGGCCGTATGTATTGTGTTCTTTATCGGTTTGGGCGGATACATTGCTACAGCGGCAACCGCAGGGATTACATTTGATCAGTTTTTGAATGTATTATATGCGAGTGGCGGAATGGTGGTCATTTGTATTACGGCGCTGATGATTGTGCTGCTGGTGCTGAAAACCAAGCGCGAAGTGTGGGCGAAGGTCTTTGTTTGGGGCGCTTTGCTGCTGTCAATGCTTGCAAGCGCGGGATTTTATGGAAATCTATCGCAGCTTACGATGGTTGATTTTACCCAGGGACTTGGCTTTGTATCGAGATATGCGCCTTATATTGCGCTGAGCGTTGCTTCTGTTGCGCTGATCGTGCAATGGGATAACAACAATCGAAAGGCGACAAACCTCGTTTCACTGGTGTGCTGGATGGTTTCGGCGGTGATGGTTGTTTTCCAGATCAAAAGCATCATGGAAGAGATGCAGAATGGTCTGAATCTGACCAGCTCCATCGACCCTGTTTATCTGTATCAGTACATCATGCTTGGCGCGCTGGCCATCGCTTTGGCGCTGATTGTTGTGGTATACTTTTATGTTACGTTGAGCAGGAGGAGCTTTGACCGCAACATGTTGGGACTCACGGATGAAGAAGCGGAAATTGTGGAAAGAATCGAAGAGCGCGTCGATGAAATTGCGGACGAGGTAGAGGAAATGGCGGCGCTCGGCGAAGCTGTGATTGCCGCGAAGCAAGAGATTGAAAAAGAAGCGCACCAAGCGGCGGAAGAAACGGCTGCTGATACCGGCGAAGAGGCTGGGAACGAAGAGATTGTTACGGTGGATCTGGATGCCGCAAGAGCGGAAAAGGACGATACACAGGAAAAATAACAGAGCGTTACGGGAAACACCCGCTGCCAAATGCAGCGGGTGTTTTTACTTGGAAAACAAGCCCCCTTGTGCTATAATATAATATCTATTATCTTCAAAAGGAGAATGATGATGAAGAGTTATCGTGAAGTATTGGAGATGGAAATCCCGCAGCGCAGGCAATTTGTAAATATTACGCCTTATGTGGATAAGGCACTGAAAAGCAGCGGCATCCGCGAGGGGTTGTGTCTTGTGAACGCAATGAATATTACGGCAAGCGTGTTTATCAATGACGATGAAAGCGGCCTTCATGCCGATATGGAAAAGTGGCTGGAAGGGCTTGCGCCTGAAAAACCTTATAGCATGTATGCGCATAATGGATATGAAGACAATGCGGACGCGCACTTGAAGCGCTCGGTTATGGGGCGGGAAGTTGTTGTTGCCATCACGGACGGGAAGCTGGATTTCGGAACGTGGGAACAAATTTTTTATGGTGAATTTGACGGGAAACGAAAAAAGCGTGTGATGATTAAGATGATAGGGGAATGAGTGTTTTGGAGGAAAAGCAGGAGGAGCAAAGCGCGCAGGAAAGCACGCAGGAAACCGGCGGAAACACACAACTGAATGAACCGGTAAGAACGCGCAGAAAAGGGCCCGCTGAACGTATGTGGGCGCCGATTAAACTGCATCTGGATGAAAACTACCAGTATGTAACCAAAAACTTATTTTTGCGTTTTTTATATTATTTTGCAATGTTTGTAGGAATGCCGTTTGGATATTTGTTTTTCAAGATTCGCTGGGGATTCGGCGTAATCGATAAGAAAAACGCCAAGCTCGTGAAAAAAACGGCGGCAATCACGGTGGCAAACCATGTACACAATATGGATTCGCCCATGCTGACTTATGTATTTTATCCGAGCGCGCCTTACTTTGTTGCACTCAAGCATAATTTTGAAGCGTTTATTATCGGTGGGTTGGTGCGTGTTTTGAGAGGGGTTCCGCTGCCGTCGGATCTCAAAAATTTTGAACGGTTTTCAGAGCAGATGAACGATGTACTGACGCACACAACGCGCAAGGTGCACATCTATCCGGAAGCGGAGATTGCGCCGTATTCCAAACAGTTGCGCAAGTTTAAAAACGGGGCGTTCCATTTTGCGGTCAAAAATAACGTTCCGGTGGTGCCGCTCACGTTTGTGTTTCCCAAAGAAAAAAGGGTAAAGTTGATTGTGGGCAAGCCCGTCTATTTAAAGGATGTTCCGGGTACGGAAGGCATCAAGCCTCCCAAACAGACCGTTCTGCTCGGCAGATATGTGAAGGAGCAAATGCAGAAAATGATGGACGATTATTATGGAGGACTGGAAAAAAAATGAAAATCAGAAAAGCGGTGATTCCGGCGGCAGGGCTGGGAACAAGATTTTTGCCTGCAACAAAGGCGCAGCCAAAAGAGATGCTGCCCATTGTCGATAAGCCGACGATCCAATATATTGTGGAAGAAGCGGTTGCGAGTGGGATTGAAAGCATCGTGATTATTACAGGAAGAAGCAAGCGCGCCATTGAGGATCATTTTGATAAGTCGATCGAGCTTGAACTTGAACTCAACAAGCATAACAAATGTGATCTTTTGAAGATTGTGGAAGATATTTCGCAGCTTGTGAATATGATGTATGTGCGGCAAAAAGAGCCGCTGGGTCTTGGTCACGCCATTTTGACGGCAAAGGACTGCATTGGCAACGAGCCGTTCGGGGTGATTTTGGGCGACGATGTGGTCAAAGGCGAAAAACCCGCGTTAAAGCAGCTGATGGACGCATACGATGAATGCGGATCCTCTGTCTTGGGCGTACAGCGGGTCGACATCAGGGATACTGATAAATATGGCGTTGTTGCGACAGATGAGCCCGACGGAAAAATGCATAAGGTGACGGGGCTGGTGGAAAAGCCCGGTGCGGAAAACGCGCCTTCGGATCTTGCGATTTTGGGGCGTTATGTGCTGACTCCGGATATTTTTGACGCGATTGAGCGCACAAAACCCGGAAAAGGCGGAGAAATCCAGCTTACGGACGCGATGTGCCTGTTGCTCGAAAAGCAGCCGATCTATGCGTATGAATTTGAGGGCAAGCGTTATGATGTGGGGGATAAGCTTGGCTTTTTAAAAGCAACCTGCGAATTTGCGCTTGACAGGGATGATTTGAAAGATGAGTTTCAAAACTATTTGAAAAACTTAGTCGGAGGTATGAAATGAGCGATATCAGGGACATTACATTAGCGCCGTCCGGTAAACAGAAAATTGAATGGGTAAAAAGGTATATGCCGGTACTCAGAGGCTTTGAAGAAGAACTGGCGCCGCAAAAGCCGTTTGAAGGCTATCGCATATGCGTGTGCTGCCATCTGGAGGCAAAGACTGCCTACCTGATTCAGGTGATCCAGGCGTGCGGCGCACAGGTTGCGGCATGCGCCTCAAACCCGCTTTCCACGCAGGACGATGTTGTTGCCGCGCTGGTGGATGGCGGAGCGGATGTTTATGCGATCCATGGAGAAACGCCGGAACAATATGAAGCGCACATCAGAAGCGCGCTTCTTACGAAGCCCAACCTGATTTTGGATGATGGCGGCGACGTGATTACGATGCTGCATGAGGAGATGCCCGAGCTGATTGAAAACGTGATCGGTGCGAGTGAGGAAACGACGACGGGCGTGCTTCGTTTAAAGGCCATGGAAAAGGCGGGAGCCTTGAAAATTCCTGTGATTCCGGTCAATGACGCGCAGTGCAAGTATATGTTTGACAATCGTTATGGCACGGGGCAATCCGTATGGGATGGCATCATGCGCACCACAAACCTGATTGTCGCGGGCAAACGCGTGGTGGTCGCGGGATATGGCTGGTGCGGCAAGGGCGTTGCAAAACGCGCCGCTGCGCTGGGGGCGCGAGTGATTGTGACGGAAATCGATCACATCAAAGCCACCGAAGCGCTGATGGACGGCTTTGACGTAATGAGCATGGACGACGCGGCAGAGCAGGGCGATATTTTTGTGACGGTGACGGGCTGTGAGGACGTGATCGTGAAGAGGCATTTTGACAAGATGAAAGACGGCGTGCTGCTTTCAAACGCGGGGCATTTTGACTGTGAAGTGAAGGTGTCGGAGCTTGCGGAAATCAGTGAAAAAGTGGTGGAAATGCGTCACAATGTGGAAGGCTATGTACAAAAAGACGGCAGAATCTTAAATGTGATCGCAGGCGGGCGGCTTGTCAACCTTGCGTCCGGCGACGGGCATCCGGCAGAGATTATGGACATGAGCTTTGCGCTGCAATTCCTTGCTCAAAAATACATCAGGGACAACCACGCCTCCATGAAGCCGGGCCTCATGAATTTGCCGGCGGATATCGATTACAGCGTTGCGGTACGCAAGCTACAGGCGATGGGCGGTGCGGTGGACGTGCTGACAGACGAGCAGCGCAAATATTTATACGGAGAATAAGCATATGATAGAAATTCGTCACGCAACATTGGTGACCAACAATGATAACAACGAAGTAATTGAAAATGCGGTGGTGCAGATTAAGGATGGAAAAATCGCGTATGCGGGTCTTTCGTCCGCTGCGCCTGCTTTCCACGCGGAGCGCGTGATTGACGCGCGCGGCAAGGTAGTAATGCCCGGATTTGTGAATACGCACACGCATGTTCCGATGAATTTATTCCGCTCCTATGCGGATGATCTTGACCTGATGACGTGGCTTGAAACCAAGATTTTTCCTGCGGAGGATAAACTCACGGAGGAGAGCGCGTACTGGGCGAGCATGGCCGCGATGTGCGAGCTGGCGGCGGCAGGCGTGGTTGCGTTTAATGAGATGTATTTCTTTATTGACGCAATTGCAAAAGCGGCACAGAAGAGCGGGCTGCGCGCAATCCTCTCGCGCGCGGTTGTAACGCCCGCGCCGGGAGTGGGAGATCGGATGCTCAAAGAAAGCGTAGAGCTATTCGAAAAATATAACGGGGTGGGACGGCTCAAGGTTTATCTTTCCCCCCACGCGCAATACACAGTCGGAAACGATATGCTGGAGAAGATTGCGGCGGAAGCAAAGCGGCTTAATACAGGCATTCACATGCACATTTCCGAAACGCGGGGAGAGCATGAAAACTGCTTGAGGGAGCATGGCATGACGCCCATTGAGCTGTGCGAAAAAACAGGGCTTTTAAGCGTACCCTTTTTGGGAGCGCATTGCGTGTGGATCAGTGAACACGATATGGAACTGATGAGCCGGAATAACGCCGCAGTGCTAAGCTGCCCCAAGAGCAACTTGAAGCTGGCAAGCGGGATTGCTCCCCTTACGAAGATGATGGATAGGGATGTACTGGTGACCATCGGCACGGATGGGGCGGCGTCCAACAACAAACTTTCCATGATGGAGGAAATGACTTATGCCTCTATGCTGCAAAAGGGAACGACCTACGACGCGAAAGCGGTTCCCGCGGCACAGGCGTTAAAGCTAGCCACCAGAAACGGCGCTCAGGCGCTGGGACTTAACTGCGGAATAATCGAAGAGGGAAAAGATGCGGATATTATTATGATCGATACAGGCGGGATACGGTATACGCCGGACTATGACGTGGTTTCGCTGCTCGTTTATGCAGGATGTGATGCGGACGTGTGCATGACAATGGTAGGCGGGGATGTGATCTACGAGGATGGGACGTTTGCTTTTGCGGATTTAGGTGAGGTAAAGGCAAAGCTCACAGAATATGCCGACGGCATGAAAAATATTTAAAGGATTGGTAAAATGCGCAAAAAATTCGGCTTGGCTTTCATAGCATTGATTCTGGCATGTGTGTTTCTGGCGGGCTGCGCAGGTGGCGGGGCAAATACGCAGGGACAGCCTGCGCCCGCGCGGACAGGGGCCGTCTTAAGCGGGACGCTTGGGGGCGGGGATCAGAATCTGGGTCCGGATGTGAACCTGAAAGATATTAATATTGAAATGCAAGGCGAAAACACTGTAATCACCATGTATTTTTTGAATGGCTCCAGAGTTGCGGGCGTTGCGGAATCGAAAATATCCTCGGTTCCCGCTTATGAAATTACACAGTTGCCCGCGCCGGAACGGCTGCAGGTGAATCTGAAAATCGGATTTTGGGATTATGCCGACAACAATGAAACCTATAACAACAGCATTTTATATGGATTATTTCATACAATCCGATCCGACAGTGATGAAGTATCGATCTTTTTTCAGCTCAATGAACATGTGCAGGCAACGGTGAGTGAAGAAGAGGACAAACTGGTTTTGACCCTTGCTCCCAGACCGGAGTCGCCGGAAAGCGCTTATTTTGTAGGGCTGAACGCTTATGAGGCATATGGTCAGGGGCTGATTCCGCAGGATGTTGATATGGCGCCCACCATGTGCGAAGGGCTTGCCGATATTATGCTGATTTCAAAGCCCCTGAAGGACGAAGCTTCGGCAAACAAGCTGGCGCAGGAAATCAACCTCAAAATTGCAGGGGTGATTCAGGCGAAGCAGGCATATACGTTTGAAATGAGCACAGATGCGCTTCCGCAGTATAACAAGGATATGGACGCGGAGTCCGTAAGGGAAGAACCTGTTATCTTGCGAGACGGCGTTGCCACTGCGCTGCCTGTGATGGTGGAAAACGGAAGGTATCTGTGTACCACGGCGGACGGCAGGATTTTGTATGCGCGTTCCTATGTGCCGGACAGCGGCGAAGATACGGAGCAGGTCTTAAAAGAAAAATTATGGATGATTGAAACCAACGCAAAGAAAACGCAGCTCGAGCTTCCTTATTTCTACAGTGTGGAAAAAGCGGAAGTTTCAGCCGATGGGCGTTATATTGCAATTCTGGATTCCGGCATCGAAAATAAGGTTTTGTATGTCTACGATACGCAGGAAAATGTTCTTCGTAATCTGGGGGAGGAAGGTCTTGGACGACTGACGACTTCGTTTGTCTGGGACGAAACAAATTCTGTGATCTATGCGATGGCGGGAGAAGATACAGGGTCTCTCCAATTGAAAAAGTATGATTTGGCGCAGCAGGGGGCTGTGGAGGGAATTGAAGAGCAGCCTGGCGCGGACAGCAAGATAGAGCTTTCAAACGGTAAAATTTATTTTGTGGACAAAATGGCGGGCGATGGAACAGGCATGATTTATGCGGTAGATGTCGCCACAAAAGAGCGCGCGGAGATTGCCGCGGGCGTGGACTTCACGGTTTCTGCGGATGGGAGCCATATTGCGGCTGTTGTGCCGCTCAAAAATGAAGCGGATGCGGAGGCGTTGACCTATGGCGTTGCGATCACAAACCTTGCTTCCGGCACGGCGACGGAAGTGATTTCAGGCATCAGTGTGGAAAGCTTTGGATTTGACGCGGATAATGATACGTTATACATCACAACGCCTGAATATGAAGGGATCACGGAAGAATATCCCTATGCGCTCTTGCGCTATGCGTTGTCTGCCCAGCAGATGGAGCCGGCGGAGTTTTTAAAAACAGCGAAAATCCTTCCGGGTGTGAATGTGGGAGAGCTTTACGTGATTAACTATTTCAATCAAAACGGAAACAGTTTTTATGTCACGTATATCGATCAGAATAAATAGAAAACAACGGACGATCAGGGCCGCAGCCGGGGGTATCCCTTGCGTTGCGGCCTTTTGCATAAAAAAAGGAGCAGCAATGAAAACGGTATTTGTCGCGGTCAATTCGAGTTATGTACACACGAACCCTGCGGTGCGTTCCCTAGCCGCTGCGGCAGAGGGGCGGGCCGCGTTTTTGGAATATAATATCAATCAGGATCAGCACGATGTGCTGCGCGCTTTGCTGGAGCAAAAGGCGGATGCTTACCTGTTTTCCTGCTATATCTGGAATATTGCGTTTGTGCTGCGGGTCGCGGAGGATTTGAAGCGGGCGCAAAGTCAGGTGAAAATTGCGCTGGGCGGGCCGGAGGTTTCCTTTTGCGCCCAAAGTATGCTTTGTTATCCCTTTGTGGATTATGTGCTGTGCGGAGAAGGTGAGGAAATGATCGGCGCGTTTTTGCGCCAGATGAAGACGGACAACAAAGAAGTGACAGACGGCGTTTTATACCGAAGTGCGGGAAGTATTTGCGGAAATGACCGGTATCAGGTTGTCAGGGATCTTGATAGTTTGCCTTTGCCGTTTTCTGCCGAGGGGGATATCTACGATGAAAACAGGATTTATTATTATGAATCCTCACGGGGGTGTCCTTTTTCGTGCGCGTATTGCCTTTCAGGAGCGGCTTGCTTTCCCTCGGGCGTGCGGGAAAAATCGTTAGAGCGCGTAAAGCGTGAAATCGATTGTTTCGTAGAGCGGGGAGTGCGGCTGGTGAAATTTGTGGATCGCACGTTTAATGCGAATGGGAAGAGGGCAAATGAAATCCTTGAGTATGTAATCCATCAAACGCACAACACGTCTTTCCACTTTGAGGTGGCGCTTGACCTGATGGATGGGCGGATGCTTGCGCTTTTGAAAGAGGCGCCGCAGGGGAAAATACAGTTAGAGGCGGGTGTGCAGAGCACAAACGTCCAAACGCTGGAACTGGTGATCAGAACGATGGATGTGGAAAAGCTTAAAAAAAATGCGCGTGAGATCATGGGTGCAGGAAACATCCATTTGCATCTTGATCTGATTGCGGGGCTGCCAGGGGAAGGGCTTGCGCGTTTTGGGCGCTCGTTCAATGAAATTTATGAATTGTATCCTGACGCGCTGCAATTGGGGTTTTTGAAAATTTTGCATGGCAGTGTACTGGAAGAAAAATGCGAAGAGCTTGGCATCGTCGCGCGCAGTTATCCGCCGTATGAGGTGATCAGAACCAGAGAGCTTAAGGCTGAGGAGCTTTTGTATTTGAAGGGGATTGAGGCGCTTTTAAACAGATATTATAACACGGGAAGGGCAAGAACAGCCTTTGATTATTTGACAAAGAGCGGCAAGCTGGCGCCGTTTGAATTATATGAAAAATTATTTGGCTTTTGCCGCGCAAGCGGGCAGGAGGGGCGGCCTGTTTCCGCGCGCAACCAGTTTGTTTTGCTGATTGAATTCGCGAAAAAAGAGCTTGCGACGGACGATCAAAAGGAATTTTTTATGCGGCTGCGCGCAGATTATATCCGCACGAAAATCAAAGGCATCATGCCCGAAGAGTTGCGGTTGGAAAGCGAGTAAAAATTCGAAAAAAGGTGTTTACAAAAAAATGAGACAGGTTATAATAATTATGAAGGTCAAAGAAAGTCAAAGATAGGAGGCGGGAGAATGTCGATTTTAAGCGATCATATTGAAGAGTTCATCAAGGAGCTGCTTTTGGAAGATGAAGGCATGGCGGAATTGCAGCGCAATGAGCTTGCGCAGAAATTTAACTGTGCGCCTTCGCAGATTAACTATGTTCTGACCACGAGGTTTTCCCCAAACAGGGGGTATATCACCGAATCGCGCAGAGGCGGCGGAGGATATATCAGGGTGATCCGGCTGGATGTGGACCGGTGTGATTATATATCGGAAATCATCGACGAGAACCTGCACAGGCCGGTGGGCATGCGGCAGGCTGCAGAGCTGCTGGAAGGACTCAAGCAGACGGGACTTATTGACAGCAAAACAAGAAATGTGATTTTGGCGGCGGTGTCTGATAATGCGTTGCGAATGGCGCCTGAATACAGGAATGAATTGCGGGCGGCAATTTTGGAAGAGATTTTAGGCTCCGTTCTTTTAAAGGAGGATGATTAATTATGTTGTGTGATAAATGTAAACAAAGACAGGCAAATATTCATATCAAGCAGAGTGTAAACGGTGTGACAACCGAAAAAAATTTATGTCAGGAGTGCGCGAGCGAAGAAAAGGGGCTGATGGATGCGTTCTCATTTTCCGGCGGTGGATTTTTTGACGACTTATTTGAGACGAGCCTACTAAAGCGCGGCTCGGGCCGGATGGGAAGTTTATTTGCTCCGGAAGCGGGGCAGGAGGCAATCGCTCCGAAAAATAGCAGGTATTATGCCGAGTTTATGGGCGTTGATGCGCCGACTTATGGAGGAGTTGCGCTGCCGGAGATCAAGATTGATAAGAAGGAAAAAGTTAAGACGGTTGACGCAAAAGAGGACTTGAAGAGGCAGCTTAGGGCAGCCGTTGAAAAAGAGGATTATGAACAGGCCGCTCGTTTGAGGGACATGATCAAAGAAGCGGACAGTAAAAAGGAAGATGATAAAAAAACGTCGTCGTAAGTTGTTTCAAAAAAACGGATTGCGGTTACAGTAAGCACAGAGCAAAGACGCGACGGGAAGAAATTTGGCGGGCCGCTCGTCTGAAAAAAGCGGCAGCTGCTGTTTTGATTTGAAAAACGGAAGCAAAGGAGGATGTTTATGATGAATAATATGTCAAGATTTACTGCAGGTGCACAGGAGGCCGTAAACCAGGCGGCTCAGTTTGCAAGCAGCATGGGAGAAAATTATGTGGGAACCGAGCATTTGCTGCTCGGAATGATTCTGGAAGGCGGAACCGCCGCCGAGATTCTCGAAAAACAGGGAATTAACGCGGAAAACGCAAGGGAATATGTCGTATCGGTTTCTACGGACGGCGGATATGGGAATCCGCAGGTGATCGGCTATACGCCCAGAACCAAAAAAATTATTGAAATGAGCGTGGCATTTTCGCGCCAACTGGGGCAGAACTTTATTGGTACGGAACATATGCTGCTCGCGATTATCAACGAACGCGAAAGCATGGGATTCCGGATGCTGCACGACCTAAATGCGGACATGGCGGCAATGCAGCAGGAGATTCTTGCGGTGGCGCAGGGTGCGCCTACAGGCGCGGAAGAAAAGGAAAAATCCACCACGCCCAAGCTCGATAAATTCGGCAGGGATTTGACGCTTGCCGCAAAAAACGAAGAGCTTGACCCTGTGATCGGCAGATCGGAAGAGATCGAACGGATCATTCAGATTTTAAGCCGGAGAACGAAAAATAATCCTGTGCTGATCGGCGAGCCAGGCGTCGGAAAATCCGCGATTGCCGAAGGGCTTGCGCAAAAGATCGTGGAAGGGAATATTCCGGATATGCTCAAAAACAAGCGCGTGATTATGCTTGACCTTGCGGGTATGCTTGCGGGCTCTAAATTCAGGGGCGAGTTTGAAGAGCGCTTGAAAGACGCGCTTGAGGAATTAAAAAAAGACGGAAATGTGATCATGTTCATCGATGAGCTGCACACGCTGATTGGTGCGGGCGCGGCGGAAGGCGCCATGGATGCGGCCAACATCTTAAAGCCCATGCTGGCTCGCGGTGAGATTCAGGTGATTGGCGCGACGACGATCGATGAATACAGAAAGCATATTGAAAAGGACGCGGCGCTCGAGCGGCGGTTCCAGCCGGTTAATGTGGGCGAGCCTACGCCGGAGGAGGCGCTGTTGATTCTGGAGGGTCTGCGCGACCGCTATGAAGCGCACCACAAGGTGACCATAACGGACGAAGCGATGAAAGCGGCTGTCGACCTGTCCACGCGGTATATTATGGACCGGTTCCTGCCGGACAAGGCAATCGACCTGATCGATGAAGCGGCCTCCAAGGTCAGGATTTCCATGTTTACTTCGCCTCCGGATTTGAGGGAGCTGGAAGAAAAGCTGGAAGTGGTCGGTAAGGAGAAAGAAAGCGCGATTGCGCATGAAGACTTTGAAAAGGCAGCCAAACTCCGCGATGAGGAAGCGGATATCAAACGCGACATCGATCATTGCTCGGAAGAATGGCGCAAGGCGGTGGCAAAACAAAAGGGAATTGTCACGGAAGAGGATATCGCGCAAATTATTTCCAGCTGGGTGCATGTTCCGGTCAGCAAGCTGACAGAGGATGAAAGCAAAAAACTGCTGGGACTGGAAAATGTGCTGCACGAGCGTGTGATTGGACAAGATGAGGCTGTTTCGGCAGTCGCAAAGGCGATCCGCCGCGCGCGCGCAGGGCTCAAAGACCCGGCAAGGCCGATTGGCTCGTTTATCTTTTTAGGGCCCACAGGCGTGGGAAAAACCGAGCTTACAAAGGCGCTTGCGGCGGCGATGTTTGGGGACGAAAACGCGATGATCCGGCTGGATATGTCTGAGTATATGGAAAAGCACTCGGTATCAAAACTGGTGGGGTCTCCTCCGGGATACGTCGGCTACGACGAGGGCGGGCAGCTCACGCAGGCCGTGCGCACCAAGCCATACTCGGTGATTTTGTTTGACGAGATCGAAAAGGCGCATCCGGATGTGTTTAACATCCTGCTTCAGGTATTGGAGGACGGGCGGCTGACGGACTCCAAGGGCAGAACCGTGGACTTTAAAAACACGATTATCATCATGACGTCCAACGTGGGAGCACATGAAATTGCGGCGAATAAGATCGGATTCACAAATGGAGACGAGGGCGACCTTGGAAAGCTCAAGGAATACGACGAAATGAAAGAGCGCATGATGGAAGCGCTGAAAAACACCTTCCGCCCGGAGTTCATCAACAGGATCGACGATATCATTGTGTTCCACAAGCTCAATGAAAAGGATACGCAGCAAATTGCGGAGCTGATGCTGGGCAGCGTGGTCAGAAGGTTGCACGACAGGGAAATCGACCTTACCTTCACAAGGGATGCCGCCAAACTGATGGCAAAGGACGGCATGAGCGATCAGTATGGCGCGCGTCCGCTGCGCAGGATGATCCAGCAGACGGTGGAGGACAAGCTCTCAGAGGAAATCCTTTCCGGAAAGATCAGCATTGGCGACAAAGTTAAGATGTTTGTCGAGAACGGAGATGTTGCATTTAAAAAAGAAAGTTGATATAATAGAGCAAGCAAACAAGTGCGGCAAATGACTATTTGCCGCTCTTGTGATATTTATGAGGAAAGAGGAAACGCCCTGCCATGGAAATACGTTCAGGCATTTTGATTGTGATTGCGTTGTTATTTACGTTTTTCGTAACCTACACAACGACGCCGCTTGTTCGTAAACTGGCTTTTAAGGTGGGGGCGATAGATATTCCCAAGGATAACAGACGCATGCATAGCAAGCCGATCCCGACCATGGGAGGGCTTGCTATATTTGTCGCTTTTGCTTTTGGCGTGCTTGCTTTCGTTGAGGTTGACGCGACCTTTATTGGGCTGCTCATCGGAGCGCTCATGGTTACGATGCTGGGGATTTTAGACGACATATATAACTTAAAACCTTACATTAAGCTGCTGGGGCAGGTATGCGCGGCGCTGGTTGTTTGTTTTTCCGGCGTGGTGATTGAGAAAATCACATGGTTTGATCAGATTATTTATTTTGGCAACTGGGCAATCCCGATCACGGTGATTTGGATTGTGGCCATTACCAACACCATCAACCTGATTGACGGGCTGGACGGCCTTGCGTGCGGAATTGCGGCGATTTCTTCGTTTGCGCTGCTTGCGGTGTCCCTGCTTTCCGCCGGAAATCCGGTGGTTACGGTGGTCGCGGCAGTTCTTGCGGGCGCGTGCGTGGGATTTTTGCCCTACAACCTCAATCCGGCAAAGATTTTTATGGGAGACGCGGGCGCTATGTTTTTGGGATTTGTGCTGTCTGTGATTTCCATACAGGGATTTTTTAAGGTTAACGCCGTGGTATCCTTCGGCATACCGTTTCTCGTGATGGGGCTTCCGATTCTGGATACCGTATGGGCGATTCTGCGGAGGCTTTCCAAAGGACAGCATCCTTTTCATGCGGACAGGAAGCACCTGCACCACAGGCTGATCGATATGGGCATGAACCAGAAGCAATCCGTAGCGCTGCTTTACGCAATTTCTGCGCTGCTCGCGATTGCGGCGGTGCTGTTTGCGGAGCGGGAGTTTACGGGGGCGATCCTTGTGCTCGTACTGTCGTTTGTGATAGGCGCAACCAACTGGGTGGTAATCAAAAAGGAGCACAGGCATTATCTGGAGGAGCATCCGGAGGCAAAACCGGAGGAGGCCGTACAGGAAGGAAAAGACGAAAACACGCCGCGGGAATAGCCCTGCCGCGCGTTTTTTTATATAGTCTCTCGGCGCGCGCGGCGCGTTTGAAAATAAGTTTAAAAAGTGAGAAGAAAAGAAAGGATAAAACGCATATGAAAATTACAGAGGGTCTGACATTTGACGACGTGTTGCTAAAACCCAGAAAGAGTCTTGTGACACCGAACGAAGTGGATGTGTCTACCTACATTACGCCCAACATTAGGCTGAATATTCCGATTATGAGCGCGGCAATGGATACGGTGACCGAAAGTGGACTCGCGATTGCAATTGCTCGTGAGGGCGGAATGGGAATCATTCACAAAAACATGTCGATCGAGATGCAGTCAGAGCATGTGGATAAAGTAAAGCGCAGCGAGCATGGAGTCATCACAGACCCGTTTTCGCTTTCTCCGCACCATACGGTAAACGATGCGGATAAGCTGATGGGAAGGTATAAGATATCCGGCGTTCCGATCGTAGAAAAAGACGGTACGCTGGTGGGCATCATTACAAACCGCGATATGCGTTTTGAGACGGATTATTCGCGCAAAGTGAGCGAAGTGATGACCAGCAAAAATTTGATTACGGCACCCATCGGCACAACGCTGGATGAGGCGCAGCAGATTTTGAGAAAATACAAGATAGAAAAGCTTCCGCTGGTGGATGATAACGGAAAACTGATGGGGCTGATCACCATTAAGGATATCGAAAAATCGATCCAGTATCCTATGTCTGCAAAGGACAGCGGCGGCAGGTTGCTTGTCGGCGCGGCGGTGGGCACAGGAAAAGGAACGCTCGAGCGCGTGGAGGCGCTTGTTCATGCCAAGGTGGACGCGATTGCGATCGATACGGCACATGGGCATCAGCAGAACGTGCTCGATGTGGTTGAAAAAGTGCGCAATAAATTTCCAAAGCTGGATATTATTGCCGGAAACTGTGCGACAAAGGAAGCGACGCACGATCTGATTTCCGCGGGTGCAAGCTGCGTCAAGGTTGGCATTGGGCCGGGATCGATCTGCACAACGCGCGTTGTGGCAGGGATCGGCGTACCGCAGCTTACGGCTGTGATGGATTGCGCGGAAGAGGCGGCAAAGTATAATGTAAAGATTATAGCTGATGGCGGCATCAAATATAGCGGCGATATCACAAAGGCAATCGCGGGCGGCGCGGCGGCGGTGATGATCGGCAGCCTGTTTGCAGGAACAAAGGAAAGCCCGGGCGAGATGGAAATCTATCAGGGCAGGAGTTTTAAGGTATATCGCGGCATGGGTTCGATTGCGGCAATGCAGCAGGGAAGCGCGGATCGTTATTTTCAGGAGAGCACGCAAAAGCTTGTGCCAGAAGGCGTGGAAGGACGCGTTCCGTTCAAGGGACATTTGGCGGACACGACCTATCAGATGGTGGGCGGCCTGAAATCCGGCATGGGTTATTGCGGCGCGGCGACCATCGAGCAATTGCAGGAAAACGCGGAATTTGTGAAGATCACGAGCGCGGGGCTTTTGGAAAGTCATCCGCACGACATCAACATCACAAAAGAGTCGCCTAACTACAGCGTAAAATAATTCCTATGACAGCGCAGCAAAAATTCAGCAGCCTTGTGGAGTTCATAAGAAACTATGACGATGTGGCAGTGGCGTTTTCAGGAGGAACGAATTCGTCGCTGCTGCTTTGTGCGGCAAGCGAGGCGTGTGGCAAGGAAACGTTGGCGCTCACGGCAAATACGGCTTTTTTGACGCAGGAAGAACTATATCGCGTACACGAGGTGCTCGACGATTACAAAATGCGCGACGCGCGCGTGCCGGTCTATGTGCTGGAGGACAGGGAAATCGCGGCAAACGGACAGGAGCGCTGCGCTTTATGCCGCGCCATGATTACGCAGACGCTTAGGCGGGCTGCAAAGGGAATGGGCTGCGGGGTATTGCTGAACGCAGGACTGAAAGAGAGTCAGTCGTGCGGCTGCATCGACGGCGAAGCGTCCGGCGCAGTGCCTGTGGCAAGTCCGTTTGTTGAGCTGGGGTTTACGAAAGCAGATGTGATTGAGATGCTTCATGCCGTGGGAAGGGCGTATTACATCAGGGCGCCGCAGGTGTGTCTGGCGGATCGATTTGTGCAAGGGGAACCGCTTAGCGTGGAGAAACTGGATTTTTTGGAGCAGGCGGAACAGTTTGCAAAACGGTATACGCACAGGGGAGTCTTGATTGAATGTGCGAACTGGGACATTCTGGTCAGGACAAAAGAGGCGCTTACAGAAGGCGCGCACAAAGAAATACAAAAGAAGTTTCAGGAAAATGGCGCGAAGGCGGTGGCGTTTCGCGTGGATATATCTGAAACGGACGGAATATAGAGGAGAAGGGAATACGATAGATGAGAGAAACTGTGATTGTGCTTGATTTTGGCGGGCAGTATAACCAGCTCATTGCCCGCAGGGTGCGTGAGGCGCATGTTTATGCTGAGCTTTTGCCATATCAGACGAGCGTGGAGCGGATCAAGGAGAAAAATCCGATTGGAATTATTTTTACGGGCGGGCCGAAAAGTGTATATGAGGATGGCGCGCCGGTTTGCGATACAAAAATTTTGGAGCTTGGAATCCCCATTCTGGGAATTTGCTACGGGAGCCAGCTTTTGAGCCTCAAACTGGGGGGCAGCGTTGCCTCCGCGCCAGCGGGAGAATATGGAAAGACAGGCATTGAATATTGTAATTCCAATATCCTGCTTCAGGACATGGACGGACAATCCGCATGCTGGATGAGCCATATGGATTACATCGACAAAGCGCCGGCGGGGTTTGAGATTCTTGCCACAACCGCGTCTTGCCCGGTGGCGGCTTTTGGAAATGACGAAAAGAAAATCTACGGCGTGCAGTTCCATCCGGAGGTGCAGCATACGGAAAAAGGGCAGAATTTATTGGAACGGTTTTTATTCGATATTTGCGGTGCAAAGGGGGATTGGGATATGAATGATTATGCAAAGCAGGCCATTGAAGATATCCGGCAAAAGGTAGGGGATAAGAAGGTGCTTTTGGCGCTTTCAGGCGGTGTGGACAGCTCGGTTTGCGCGGTGCTGCTGCACAAAGCGATTGGTAAAAACCTGACTTGCGTTTTTGTGGACACGGGATTGATGAGAAAGCTTGAGCCGGAAGAGGTTGAACATGTTTTTCAGAAGCAGTTTGACATGAATCTTGTACACGTGAAAGCGGAGGATCGTTTCCTTACGAAGCTCAAGGGCGTTACGGAGCCTGAAAAAAAGAGAAAGATCATTGGGGAAGAATTTATTCGCGTGTTTGAAGAGGAAGCCAAGAAGATCGGAAAGGTGAACTTTCTGGCACAGGGGACGATTTATCCTGACGTTGTGGAAAGCGGCGTGGGTGACGCTGCGCTCATTAAGAGCCATCATAATGTAGGCGGACTTCCGGATTATGTGGATTTTGATGAAATTATCGAGCCGCTGCGCGACCTGTTTAAGGATGAGGTTCGCGAGTTGGGAGAAGAGCTTGGCCTCCCGCGCCATATGGTATGGCGGCAGCCGTTCCCGGGACCGGGACTTGCGATTCGTGTCATTGGCGAGATTACGAAAGAAAAGCTTGACCTGCTGCGCGACGTGGACTTTATTTTCCGCGACGAAATTGCAAAGGCAGAGCTGGATGAGAAAATCTGGCAGTATTTCGCGGTGCTCACCGACATGCGCTCTGTGGGCGTGATGGGCGACGAACGGACATATGACTAC
>CAZQDA010000049.1:0-21459 GCA_964592155.1 uncultured Christensenella sp. | reverse complement strand
TTACTTCAATTATCTCCGTCATATGATTGTCTCCCTTTTTTCCATTTTATCGATTGATGACCATTCTCCAATATTTTTTGATCCTCTAATTTTGAATTATAGGCATAGACCAGCAAAATCGTGGCAGCCATTCCCCCAGTCAAAAGACTGGTTAACAACGATATATCATTCAGGGTAAAAAATGCTCCTGTCAATAATGCGCAAACAATGTAACTTTTGATATTTCCTGATACACTATCAACTACTTTTGCAATCAGTGCGAATAATATCGCAAAAATAATAATTCCCCAAAAGCCGATCTGGACATACCCGTCGGCTAAATAGCCCGTATTGGAGGCGACATTTGGATCATTAAAATATGTTGAGCCGATCATGTTTGCAAAGGGCAAAGGATAAGGTGACTCGACACCAAACATCCTGCCGATCTGTCCTTCAGAAAAATACAAGAAAGGGTGGGTTTGTGTGAAGTCATAAAACAAAAATTTAATTTGAGCTGGAATATAGGTTATTCGATAAACTGCTGCAAGCGGCACAAGTGTTGATTGCGCTCCGGCAATAACTGTTGAGAGCGGTAGTGCTAAAGACAACCCACCGGCCGCAATGGCATAAAAAAGTTTTGTTTTAACCCCTACAGCGACAATCAAAAGCAGCGGAACCATAAAGATAAAATATTTGTTTCCTGTGTACAAATAGAGCAAAAATTGTAACAATAATGCTAAGATTCCTTTTGTATATTTTTTTTGGACAAAAGAAATTGCAATTAAAAATGGTAAGATTGCATTTCCTACTGCAGAAATTGCATATTCAGATAATGGAAATCCCTTAAAACTTTCTCTCACTTCATAAACATCAAAATAATTAAGCGCAGTCAAGGACGGTAATCCATTATTTATGCATAACATTAGAAAGGTATATCCTATTAGAATAATGCAAAACAAAATAGCAAACTTGTAGATGCCTCTGATGCTTGGAATACGAAAATCAGGCAAATGCCGAATTAAAAGTGTTTGTGCCGCGAATGCCAATAACGTAATCATCATATAAATACGCGGCTCGTTATTCAACGCATATCTGGAGAGCATAGGGAGAATGGTTAACATAAAAATAATATTATTTGCAAAATAGGAAAATTTGTTTGCTGTTTTTGGAATGATGGCAAGAAGAATAAAAAAAGCCAAATATGATTCTACTAATTTTATAATATTCGGATTCAATGTATGCAGAACATACTCATAATATGGCACAAATAGGGGGTATGCGCAATCTAGCATTATTTTATAAATCAACATAAATGCACAATAAACTAACACTTCCTTTGAAACTGAAAGCGTAACTGTTCGCCCTAAACCCAAAACTGATTTGCCATATAATGCTTCCATTTTCCCCTCTTTTTCTAATTCATTTCATAAGACTATTTCAATAATATAATCCTGTTCCTGTTTTGAAAGATATGGATGCATGGGCAGCGAAACCGTCCTGCTACAGTACTGTTCCGCATTTACATAAGCCTCCCCATAGTTTTCCATTTGAGCAAAAACGGGCAAACGATGCATTGGCGTTGGATAATAAATCATATTAGGAATTCCAGCGCTATTCAATTTTTCAATCACTCCATCTCGCTGCGATTTACTTTCCGCTAAAAGCGCATATTGTGCATAAACGCTTGTATATTCGTCCTTTACAAACGGGGTGATAAACTTTCCTTGGAGCGCTTTGTTGTAATACTGCGCAACCTTTTGCCTTTCTTCAATCTCATATTGAATCAGTGCTTCAAATTTAACAAGCAAAATTGCTGCCTGTAATGTATCCAATCTAGAATTCATTCCAATTCGCCTATTATCATATTTGCTCGTTCCTTTTCCATGTACCCGAATTGATTTGCAGACATCAGCTACTTCATCATCAGACGTAAAAACAGCACCTCCATCGCCATAACACCCAAGAGGTTTAGCTGGAAAAAATGAGGTGGTTGCTGCATTACCAAAGGCTCCACACTTTATTCCATTGCATTCGGCGCCAAATCCTTGTGCCGCATCTTCAATCAAAATCAGATTATAATGTCTGCAAATCATTTCTATCTGCACATAATCAGCCGGATTTCCCAGAAAATCTACAGCTACTACAGCTTTAGGATTGTATTTTCCCTCTCTTTTGACAGACAAAATTTGCCGTTCCAGGCTCTCTGGCGAAAGATTATATGTGTCTGTAGTAATATCACAAAATACCGGAGTCGCTCCCAACACACATGCTGGTTCAATACTTGCAATAAACGTCACATCAGGACAGAAAACGGCATCCCCTTTTTTGATTCCATAGGCCATAAAAAGCATCTGTAGCGCATCCGTTCCGTTAGCGCAAGTAATTACGTGTTTAGTCCCCACATAATCAGCCAGCGCTTCTTCCAGCTCTCCTACCTCGCGTCCCATAATATATTGCCCATGGTTCATGACTTCTTCAATTTTTTCATCAATCTTGGTCTTTAACGCCGTATATTGCGCTTTTAAATCAATAAACTGCATCTTACTGTTCACCTTTTCTTGTCATTTCTTTACAACTTCTACTATTTGATTGCCCTGCAAGACATATTTTTCTCCACAACTTCTGCAAATCATATCGCTCCCGAGTATTTCTCCGCAAGCACAAGCCCACCCGATCTGCCTTGCAGGATTGCCCACCATAACGGCATGCGCTGGTACATTTTTTGTTACGACCGCACCAGAGCCAATTAGCGCATTCTCTCCAATTTCAATCCCACACACAATAACTGCCTGCGCGCCAATTGATGCTCCTTGCTTGACCAATGTTTTCTCGTAGGCCTCTTCTGAACGGGGGAATTGACATCTTGGCACTTTAACGTTGGTAAAAGTCATAGAGGGACCACAGAACACATAATCCTCCAAAGTCACTCCATGATATACATTCACATTATTTTGAAGTTTACAAAAGTTTCCCACTTTTGCTCCGTTATCCACAAAAACACTTTGACCGATATTACATCCCGCTCCTACCAACGCGGTTGGCATAATATGAGAGAAGCACCATATCTTTGTGCTTTCCCCTATGACAGCGCCTTCCTCTACAATTGCTGTATTATGGGCAAAATATTTATTGCTCATGCGCACCTCATATCTGCGAAACACCGGTACCAATGTGCTTAATCCCCATATCTACCAGTTCGCTTTTTTGATATACATTTCTCAAGTCAAAAACCGTCAATTTTTTTTGCCCACGTTCATTCTGAATTTTCTCGAAATCTAATGACCTAAATTCCACCCATTCTGTAAGCACTGCTATTGCATCACAATTTTCGATTGCCTCTTTGGCACTACTTGACCACTGAATCTTAGTGGCGTTTGCTTCTCCCAATGCTTTCTTTGCTTCTTCCATCGCCTGCGGATCGTAAACCCTCAATCTAAAGTTTGCCTCTGTCAACAACTCTTTTATAATCGCAATTGCAGGCGATTCTCTTACATCGTCAGTTTCCGCCTTGAAAGCAAGCCCCAGTACCGCAAGCTCGCACCCTTTCGGAAATTCATTTTTTATTTTATCTGCAGCATAAACTTTATGGGCTTCGTTTGATGAAATAACACTTTCTACAATCGTCAATGGAGCGCCATATTTTCTCCCTGCTTTCGCAATTGCTTTTGTATCCTTTGGAAAGCACGACCCTCCATATCCTGGACCTGGATGCAAAAATTTAGGGGATATTCTTCCATCTTTTCCCATTGCAGCTGCGACCTCTAGGACATTCGCCCCAATTTGTTCGCATAAAACAGCCATTTCATTGATGAATGCAATTTTGGTTGCCAAAAACGCATTGGAAGCATACTTGATCATTTCAGCCGTGGCTGTAGTCGTTTCCAAAATTGGCTTGTTCGACCGTTCAAACACCCTGTAGATCTCCCGCATCTTTTTAGCTGCTCGTTCAGATTCAACACCAATTACAATTCTGTCTGGGTTTGTAAAATCGTGTACCGCCTTACCCTCACGCAAAAACTCTGGATTTGAAACAACATCAAACGGAATATCTGCCCCTCTTCTTTTGAGTCCGTCAGAAATAACTTTTGCAACCTCTTTTGCCGTACCCACCGGCACAGTGGATTTATCCACAATAACCTTGTATTCCTGCATATTAGCCGCAATACTTTCTGCCGCAGCAAATACATACGACAGATCTGCATCTCCATTCTCTTTTTCCGGCGTGCCAACTGCCAAAAAAACGACCTCTCCATGCTGGATCGCTTCCTTGTAATCTGCTGTGAAGTGAATTCGCTTTGCCAAAATATTTCTTGACAACAGTAGCTCAGCTCCCGGCTCATAAATAGGACACTCGCCTTGTTTCAACTTCTTTATTTTGTCGTGATCCATATCCAAGCAGATAACTTCATGTCCAAAATCCGCAAATCCAAGCCCCGCAATGAGACCAACATAACCTGTTCCTATCACTGTAATTTTCAAAATAAAATCTCCATCTCTTTAGAAATATATTCCATCCAACACCGTGACCGCTTTTTCCCAGCAGTACTGATCTTTCACTTTTTCGATATTATTATGCCAATATTCAAGCAATTGATTTTGATCGCGCTCAACTTTTTCAACCACTTCTTGAATTGCTCGAACTGAAATTCCATCAACAACATAGCCAATTTTTTCTTCTTCTACTACTTTTGCCAATCCCATCTGTCTTTCAACTAAAACTGGAGTTGCAGTGATCATTGCTTCCATAAACTTGATCGGCCTGAAATCTGCAGAAGCGTTCTGGCCCACTGGTGGATATATACAGAACAATAAATCAGTTTCACTATAAAGACTTGCGCTGTCCTCCATCGCATTATACTCGCCTGTCATAAAAACATTCTTATACTTTTTCGATATTTCTTTTAATTGCTCATAGTCGATCCCGCCGCCATGAATACCAATTCTCACTCTTTCCATGTCTTTACATGCTTCAAAAAGCATTGTGAATAGCTCAATCTGGCTACGTAAAACGCCAATATAACTGATTCTCAAAAAATCGCTTTTCGTTTTCTCTATATTTTGAAACTGCCTTGCTAATGGATAATTGGGCAAAGGATAGAATTTCTTCAATTGTTCCTTGCGAACTCCTCCCTTCAATGACTCCGCAACATACAACACCGCGCTGCACTTTTTCAGCAAACGGTTTACCTCTGCACGTATCACATATCGAAATTTACGATAAAGCGGGGACATCACTTCATAGTGCTCGCGCATATCAAAGACTAATTTTGTTTGTTTGCCGTGGCTTGCATATGCACCTACCATAATGCCCTGCAAATTTTGGCAATGCAAAAAATCAATTTTTTTTCCCTTCAAGTACTCTCTACACGCTTTCTTATATCTCTTTATTGCCCCCAACTGCTTCAAAAAGGTTCCCATTTGAGCCTTCACATAAAAAGTTGTGCATTTGATGCCTTCGATATACCTTGTTTCCTCTTTTTCTCTATCTTCCGAGCGGTTCCATAGGATGATTTCTAGATCGGCTCCTTTTGCCTGGAGATATAATGCCTCTTTGATAGAACGCATTTCGAGTTCAATTGGTTCAGCCGATACTATTTTTATTATCTTTTTCTTATTTTCTCTGTCTTGATCTCCACCAAATAATTCTGCAGTTTCCGTACTTTTATTCATTTCTATTCCCCTAAATATCTTCTGAACTTTCGTGCTATCCCTGCTAAATTATGCATTGCAGAGGTTGGATAGTCCGTATGTAACAACGCAGGCTTTGACAATGTTTCATAAAATTCTTCTTTCGTCATCTCCATAAAATTCATCATGAAATCAAAATCGTCCTCCATCAATTCTTGGCTTGTATATGGATTTTGTGCCAACTTGGTTAGCGCTTCATCCCTCGCCATTTGTCCAGATATGATAAGGCTAGATAAATGGGACTTTCTAATATCCAAATGATAGCGTTCTGGCAAATAATAGCATTGCATGAAACGCGTCAAAATAGATTCATAATGTTTTGCCCCATAATATTCAAAGCCAGAAAAATCATCCAGCGTTTGCAATATCTTTTTCTGATTATAGTCTATTAAGTTAAGAGGCCTGACTTTTTTGGCTTTCCGTAAGTATCTATCATAAATATATCGTTCAAAAAAAGACATTAATTGGAGCTTGTCAATTGATCCCTTTCCAAATCTTTTATGAATAAACTGTATATGCTTTCTATCGAGAAAATTTATGCCCACTCCTCTTTCCAATATCGATTCTGCCGCAAAATTACCTCCATCAAGAGAATAATTTAGTTTATATTTTTTTAACGTCTCATTGATTGCCTTGAATAACAGATTGTCTTGTGGAATCGTAATATATGGAACTCGCGCTAAAAAAAACGATCGAACTAAATCTCTGTACTGTTCTAGGTCGGGCTCAATTGTAAGTAAGTCCACATTTGTTTTGGCACATAATTTTTGAATATTCTCTTTGGCTGTTTTTGTATCAAAACCATCGTCAATATGGACTGCAAGCATACGCAGTCCATATTGATATCCCATATACAATAAATACGAACTGTCTACGCCACCCGATACACCAACCAGACAATCAAAATCTTTCGTTTTGCCTTCTTCCTTAATCTGTCCCATCAACTGCTCAAGCATGCTGCTGCCTTGTTCATTGGGAAAATACTCAGTATCTTTTCTCTTTAACGCATCATTACAATAATTACAAGTCCCATCCTGTTCAAACTGTATTGTTCCATCTGCGACATTGTCCATTACACAACGCGTACAAACCTGATATTCACTCATATGTTTATTATCCTTCTTTACTCAAAACTTTTTCGAACACTTGTATTAGCTTATCCACCAGAACCGGTTGATCATATGCTTCCGCAGCCTCTCTGGCACGTTTTCCCATTGCTATACGTTCTTCTTCCGGCATTCGATAAAAATGCAAAATTCCTTTTACAAAAGCATCAACCGACTGATCCTCAGTCTCATAGCCACAGGCATATCGTTCCAGCAAGCTATACCCCATATGGATATTTGTCAAGATAGGCTTTCCGCTTGCTAAATAATCGAACAATTTTGTTTGTGACCCACCATATCGCCAAAGGGAGACATCCTGATAGTTGAGAATAGCTAAGTCCGCATGATCAAGCAGCCATGGGATATGGTTCTTCTGTATCCGCCCACCAAAATAAACATTATCTATCCCACTTTCTTTTGCAAACATTTCCAGTTCTTGCCTCTGATCGCCATCTCCATAGATCAAAAAACGAATATCAGAATATCCTTTTTCTTTCAATATTGCAGCGGCTTCAATGATTGTCTTGACGTTGTTCATTGTCCTGATCGCTCCACAATAAACCACGTTAAACATCTTTTCATTCATCCATGCCGCATCAAAACGTTGCTCTAGAAAGTCGCAGTCCCTCTGCGCGATATCAATTCCCATGTTCACATGATAAACCTTTTCTAAATCAATCTCTTGATCCCATCCTTTGTCCTGTATATAAAG
Organism: uncultured Christensenella sp.; assembly: GCA_964592155.1. GTDB lineage: Bacteria > Bacillota > Clostridia > Christensenellales > Christensenellaceae > Christensenella. The sequence goes on along the minus strand of CAZQDA010000049.1, from coordinate 13,974 downwards.
GGCTCCGCCCTCCATTGAGAAAATCATGGCATCCGCTTTTTTATATATCTTCTTCTCCAAACCATACATCCATCGAATAACTGGATTTTCTGCGGGTATTTTCAAATATTCCACAATTGATTCCGGCCACAAGTCAAGGACTTCACACACGCACGGTATATGAAAATGCTTCGCAATCTTAATTCCGGTACTACAGGTAAAGGGATGCGGGCTCGCTGCCAAAATAATATCCGGAGGAGTCATCTTTTTCGTGATTTTTTTCAACCCTCTGGTATAATCGAACATATTTAATATTCTGCTTTTTCCGTTTCCTTTATAGTCTCTGCTCTTTATAAAAATATAAGGAACCCCGTCCATCGTTTTTTCGATAAAGGATTCTTGAGAATCCCTCAGTAAATTAACATCTGTATTATGAATTGTACTCGCGACAAAGACAGTCGCTTCATAGCCTTGCTTAATCAAAAATTTCGCCAGATTGTGATGCCTCAGGCCGCCGGAATACTCAGGCGGCGCAGCATAGTGATAAAATATCCAGACAGATTTCATAAAATTACACTCCAAAGCAATTCATTGCGTCAACAACCATATCGATCTGACAATCACTCATGCCATAATACATGGGCAGACTAAGAACTGTATCTGCAAGTTGATCCGCGACAGGCAAACGTTCCCCTTGATATAGCGGTGCATAAGCTTTTTGCCTATAAATTGGCATTGGATAATGAATCAACGTTTGTATGCCCTTTTTCTCTAAATGTTTCTTCAATTGATCACGCTTCTTGCTTAGTACGACAAAAAGATGCCAGACATGTTCATTATCCGGCATAACCAGAGGCAGTGCAATTCCCGGATTGCTAATTTCATCCAAGTATCTTTTTGCAATGCGTTTTCTCTCACTATTCCACCGATCCAGCTCCTTCAACTTCACCCGCAAAAAAGCAGCCTGAAGCTCATCCAGCCTTGAATTAACACCTTGGTATAAATGCACATATTTTTCATGCGAACCATAATTGCCTAACGCCTTCACTTTTTCTGCCAATTCTAAATTGTTTGTGGTAACCGCTCCTGCATCGCCTAGCGCGCCAAGATTTTTGCCCGGATAAAAACTGAAACCGGCAGCATCACCTAAACTTCCCGCCTTTTTTCCTTTATAAGTTGCACCGTGTGCTTGCGCGGCATCTTCTATTACCCTCAAGCCATACTGCTTCGCAATTGTTGTAATAGCCTCCATGTTTGCGCACTGTCCGTATAGGTGTACTGCAATAATGGCCTTTGTTTTAGGTGTGATATTGTCTTTGATCTTCTCTGTGTCAATCAAATAATCTTTTGGGGATGCTTCTACAAAGACCGGAACAGCGCCCACATTCGAAACTGCAAGCGCTGTCGCAATGAATGTATGTGATGGAATAATCACTTCATCTCCAATTCCAATATCAAACGCACGCAAAATAAGAGTCAATGCATCCAGCCCATTTCCGCAGCCCACACTATATTGGACATTACAATATTGAGCAAACTCTTTTTCAAACAACTCATTTTGCTGTCCGCAAATGAAGGAATTTCTCTGCAATACCCCTGAAAACATTTCCACAAGATTTTGCTTTGTTTCTTCATGCATACGTTCAAATGATACAAATGGCACCGCTACATTATTCATGAAATAACTCCCCGGCCTCTACTAAAAACTCATCATAGTCTCTTATATAATCATTCTCATCATAATATTCTGACGCAAATACAAGCAATACCGCATCATCAGAAAAATCATACATTTCCCGCCATACCAGCGGCCCAATATACATCCCTTTGCAAGGATCGTCCAATAAAACAGATTTTGTTTCCAGCGTGTTTTCCACTTTAATGCAAACTGATCCATTTAAACATACAAGTACCTGATGGAGTTTCCGATGGGAATGCTTTCCCCTTTCGATACCAGCGCCCACATTGTATAAATAATAGACTCTCTTAATTTCAAATGGAATATCCTGCTTTCCTTCAACCGGAGTCAGGTCTCCCCTGCCATCTGTAAATTTTTTTAATTTAATCTCCCCAATATTATACAACTTTTTTCCCCCAATGTTCTTTTAAAACCGCGAACCATTTCAAATCTTTCAATTCATCACGAATCAAAATATGCTTTTTAAACTCGCCTTCAAAACAAAATCCAAACTTCTCATAAAATCGAATCGCTCTCTTGTTTTCCGATAAAACATTTAAGTAAATCCGTTCCAAACCTAATTTCTTGAATCCATACTCAACAATCTGTTCTGTCGCAAAAAATGCGGCGCCTGACCCCATCGCTTTTCGGCGCATGCTGATAGCATACTCCGCATTTTTATCTTCCATATCTATATTCTTCAAGCTAACCGTTCCCAAATATTCGTCTCTCTCATCCACCACTGCAAAATGAACGCTTTTTTCATCCTTTTTGCAAGTTTGGATATAGGTACGCACAGCTTTTTCATTCATGCTCGCCATATCTTTTTTAAATTGCTTCGAAATATCCTCATCATGCATCCACTCCAGCATATATGGAATATCTTTTTCAGCCAGACACCTTAACTGCATTAACCTCTCCAATCAATCCTTTTTACTTGCCAAGCAATTTATTTGCCTGCATAGTCTCAGCCGGTAAAAGGAGGCATCGTCTCCGAATTATTGCTGCTGATTCCTTCCTTCGCAATTACCTTCTTAACAGTTTCTAAAAGTATTTTGCAATCAAGCTTAAAAGAAACGTTTTCAACATATTCTACATCTAAATCAAATTTTTCTTCCCAACTGATTGAATTACGCCCTCTCACCTGTGCCAACCCCGTCAATCCAGGCCGCAGCTCGTGTCTTCTTTTCTGCGTACTGTTATATAATGGTAAATATTGCACTAAGAGAGGTCTTGGGCCTACAAAGCTCATATCGCCTTTCATTATGTTCAGTAATTCCGGCAATTCATCCAGCGATGTTGATCTGAGCTTTTTTCCAAACGCTGTTAATCTGTCTTCGTCCTCCAAAAACTCTCCCTTGTCATTTCTTGCGTCTGTCATAGTCCTAAACTTATACATCATAAAAACCCGCTCATCTTTTCCAGGTCTTTCTTGGCGAAAAAGCACAGGACTTCCCAATTTTACTTTCACGCATAGATACAAAATAAAAAATACTGGCGACAAAATAATTAAAAGCAGCAGGGAAAAAATCATATCCATTACCCTTTTCAGATAATTCTTGTACACTAAAAGTTCCCCTTTATTATGTCTAATATTCTTTCCTTCTGTTCAAAATCCAGAGCATCTCCGCTTGGCAGACAAATCCCTCGCTCAAAAAGATCCTTACCAACATATTCTTCATTCGCAAAAAATGGAGATGTCTCAAAAACAGGCTGAAGATGCATTGGTTTCCACACCCTGCGCGCTTCAATATTGTTCTCTTCCAACGCCTGAATAATCATATCTGGCGTCGTTTTACATCCGAGTTCTATTGTCATCACCGACAACCAAAAATTGGGCTCTTCAAATATCGGCATCATCCTGATTGGCAAATTTCGCATTTCTTTCTGATACCACAAGAAATTTTGTTTTCTCTTCTGTAATTTCAAATCTAAAATTTCAAGCTGTCCCCGACCAATCCCCGCACAGATGTTGGATAATCTATAATTATATCCCACTTCAGTATGTTGGTAATAGGAAGCTTTGTCCCTTGCCTGTGTCGCCCAGAACCGCGCTTTGTCAATCATATCTTTATTATCTGAAACCAACATTCCCCCGCCAGATGTTGTGACAATTTTGTTTCCGTTATAAGAGATTACAGCAGAATCGCCAAAACTCCCACAAGAATTGCCGTGGTACTTTGCACCTACCGCCTCAGCCGCATCTTCAAGCACAGGCACTCCATAATGATTGCACAATTCCAATATGGAATCATAGTCGGCACTTTGCCCGTACAAATCAACTACGATAACCACTTTGGGCAGCTTTCCTTCTTTTTTAGCCCACAAAAACGCTTCGTTCAAAACAGCGGGAGACATATTCCATGTTTCATAATCCGAATCAATAAAAACAGGGATTGCTCCACGATGATAAATCCCGCCGCATGTCCCAATAAAAGTCAAATCAGAACAAAAAACATAATCACCTTGACCCACGCCATACCAGCGCAATGCCAAATCAATTGCCGCTGTGCCCGCGTTCAACGCCACTCCATATTTACAGCCGATTTGCCGACATTGCTCTTGTTCAAACAGATCGACATTTTCTCCAAGAGGCGCAATCCAGTTTTGGTCAAAAGCTTCTTGTATATATTTTTGCTCATTCCTCCCCATAAAAGGCGGTGACAAAAAAATTCTTTCCATACGTCCACCAATCCAGTTTCACTGTTATATCAATCATTTATATCTTGGATATTATATCAGTTATCGTTATGCTTTTCAACCTATTCCCTATAAGTGATACGCAATCAAAGGTTGAAAACCAAATTCGTTTTCATTATACTTTATTTAAACAAAATTTTAATGATACGAGGATATTAAGATATGTGCAATAATTCCCACTCTAACAACCTTTTGATCGTCGGTGATGGTGGTCAGGGAAAAATGGTTCTGGACAGCGTATTAGCAGCTGGGAAACATGACAAAATTTCATTCCTTGTTACATGCGAAAATCCCGCTCCAATTAATGGCTTCTCTTATATTTTGGAGGGATCCATTCCCTATGACGTTCTATTGGACGAATATTCAGAACTCATAGTTGCTTTGGGAGATAACACGCTTCGCCTATCTAAATCTGAATTTTTTGCAGCAAAAGGCTTTCGTCTCGCAACGATTATCCATCCCAGCGCCGTCATCAGCCCTTTTGCAACCATTGGACCCGGAAGTGTCGTTTTTGCCAACGCAGTGATAAATCCATTTGCAACGATAAAAAATGCCTGTATTATAAATACAGGCGCAATAGTGGAGCACGACTGTATAATTGAAGACGGCGTCCATTTGTCCCCTAATGTTGCAATGGGCGGCTGCGTACACATCGGAAAATCAACCTGGATCTGCATAGGCGCAAGTATTTCAAATGCAACCATAATTGGTGAAAATGTCACTGTGGCCGCAGGTGCTGTGGTTCTTGAAAATATCGCGGACAATTTGTTAGTTGCCGGCGTCCCTGCAATCGTTAAAAAGCAAAAAAAATGACGGTCATATATCTCATTCCCGTTTTCTGAAAATCCCACATTGATTCTTAAAAAATACTTTTGGGGTTGATAGGGTCGTTATCTTGATATAACATCCCATCCTTGACAGTGAAAAAGGCCGCCGCAAACCCGCCGTTCGGGATTCCTCTTTTGGGGGAATCTTTTCTTTTTGCAGTATGATAAGCAAATGCGATGATCATACTCACCCCCCCCTTTTCATATTGACAATAATGGTCTCTCTTTGATATTGTATAAAATATCTTAATTGATTTTTAGTTATCGTGCAAAGGAGTTTTTATGGAGTTCATATCCCAATTATTATTGGTCATCATTTTTTTTATTATTGTTCCATTTTTAATTGGCAGTTTATTAACTCGTTTTATTAATCAAAATAGTAATTCCATCATTTTATGTTTTCCATGCGGATTCGTAGCATTGCTTTCTATTTATGAAGTGGTAGCATTGCCCATGACTTTTTTAAAATGCCCTTTTAATTTGCTTGTAATCGTTTGGCTAAGTATCGTTATAGGGCTTTGCATTATCTCCATTTTGTTGCATTACAAACACTTTGGGGAGCTATGGCATAATTTAGTAGAAACCATCAAACAATTACCATGGTTTGCCATTGTCGTTATCTTACTTATTCTTCTGCAAGCCGCCGTGTTAAGCGCTTTTATGCATATTGACGATGACGATGCCTTCTATGTTGGGACAGCGACAACCGCTATGCATACAAATACAATTTTTGAATACGATCCTTACACCGGCGAACTTGCGACTCAATTCGATGCGCGATATGCACTATCGCTCTTCCCTGTTTTCTGCGCAATATATTCCGCTCTTACGGGAATCAATGTCACAATTCTAATGCATACGGTTCTTCCTGCCTTCTTAATTCCTTTAGCATATTTGGTTTATTACCTGATTGCGAAAGATCTATTCAAAAAAGATATTAAAAAAATCCTCGCATTCTTATTCTTTGTTTGTATATTAAACATATTTGGATTTGCTTCGATCTATACTGCATCTTCTTTTATGTTATTCCGTATTTGGCAAGGCAAAGCAATTTTGGCCTCTATTTTGCTGCCTTTCATCCTCTTCGTCTGCATGAGATTTTTTTCCAGACACACAGGGAAGAAAGATTGGTTTCTAATGTTACTCATTATGCTGGCATCTTGCACCGTTTCTTCAATGGGAGTTTTTCTTTCCCCTATACTATTTGGCGTCCTCGTCGTCATCTTATCCATTAAAAACAAAACTCCCAAATACATAGTTCCTTTTTTAATATGCTGCATTCCCAATTTTATTTTGGGCTTTTCTTATATTCTGCTAAGATCATAGGGAGGATCTGAAATTGTTTCAAGAGGGCATTGGTTTTATTACAGACACATATCAGCGATTTGATGGAACAGGTTCCTATTTCCTTTTGTTTTATGTTGCGTTGTTTTATGTTTGTTATCGTCACAAAGAAAATCGTGCTCTGCTAGTGTACTCCTCGTTGTTTTTATTAGCAATCATACTAAATCCCTTTTGTGCTCAGATAATTGGAAACCATTTTATTGAAGGCTTCGTGTATTGGCGTTGTTTTTGGCTTCTTCCCTTCATCCCGGTAATTGCATTTGCTGCTACTTCCATTTCCTTGTCCGTCGATCAAAAAAAAATTCAAATACTGATTGCGTCTGTTTGTGTAATCTTGATCATCTTGAGTGGCGGCTTTATGTTTATACCCTCAAATTATCAAAAAGCTGAGAATCCTTATAAACTTCCAATGTCTACTATTGACGTATCTACAATGATTAGTGAAGACAGCGATAGCGCTAAGGCCCTGGTTGCAAATGAACAAATATCCTATGTGCGACAATTTGATCCATCCATCAAATTAGCTTATGGAAGATATCCTTCCACAGTGTCGTATACGATAGAACTGACCCCAGACCTGGATGATTTCTTTACCTCTGTGGGTTTATATTTTGAGATAAATAAAGACACTCCTGATATTCCGCTTGTTGTTGAATGCGCCCGCAAACTGGGAGTGAATTATTATGTATGGTATAATGACAGCCCCGTCACTAATGAATTGATCTCCCTTTACAATATGCGAATTGTCGGTCAAACTGAAGAATATACCGTTTTAGCTGACGATAACTTGTAACTTTTTGCTTTCACGCCCATTTTATCGTTTAACAAAAAAAACGGCAGTTTTACCGCCGTTTTTTTGTTTTCTCTACTTCAAATTCTCCGGGTTCAGCCCCTTAAGCTCATCCGTCACAAACATCCCGTCCTTGCGGATCAGCACATCGTCAAACCAGATTTCTCCGCCGCCCATCTCAGGCGTTTGCACCAGCACCAAATCCCAGTGAACCGCGCTCTCGTTGCCGTTGTTCGCATCATCATAGCAGCTACCCGGCGTGAAGTGCAGCGATCCGGCAATCTTCTCGTCAAAGAGGATATCCCCCATCGATTTGTTGATGTAAGGATTTACGCCCAATGAGAACTCGCCCACATACCGCGCCCCCTCATCCGTATCAAAAATTTTGTTGATGCGCTTCGTGTCGTTTGCGGTCGCTTCCACAATCTTGCCGTTTTCAAATAGCAAGCTTACGTTTTCGTATTTGAATCCCTGATGGAAGGAGGGCGTATTATAGGTAATCCTGCCGTTCACGCTGTCCCTTACCGGTGCGGAATAAACCTCGCCATCCGGCACATTCATATGTCCGTCGCACTTCACTGCTCCAATGTTTTTAATGGAGAAGCTGATATCCGTATCAGGCGCCTTGATGTGTACCTTGTCTGTCTTCTTCATCAGGTCCAAAAGCGGATTCATCGCATCCGACATCTTCTGGTAGTCAAGGTTGCATACGTCAAAATAAAATTGCTCGAACGCTTCCGTACTCATGCCCGCCTGCTGTGCCATCGCGGGCGTCGGGTAGCGTAATATAACCCAGTTCGTCCCTTTCACGCGCAGTTCATGATGCACCTGCCTTGAGTAGATAGACTGGTAAAGCTCCATCTTGTCCGCCGGAACATCCGTCATCTCTGTTGCGTTCTTCCCGCCACGAAACGCAATGTATGCCTGCATTTCCCTCATGCGCGCGCTTTCCCACCGCGTAATGTCTTCCACCTGCTCTTTTGTGGCCTGCATCAGCCATTGACGCTGCATTGTCGTGTGCAGCGTATCAAAATAAGGAAAAGCACCTGCCGCATAAATTTCCTTAATCAACTGCTCTCCAGTCGTATCGTCGCATTCAATCATATCAATCAATACCTTATCTCCGGCTTTCACCCTGCAGGAGTAGTTCACCAGTGTGTGACACAATTTTTTCAGTCTTTCATCTATCATGTTCTTATCCCTTTCGCTATCATTTTCTTTACCACATTATTATACCACATTTAACGGCAAAAAAACAATTTCGTGCGATTACATCCCCGGCACCTGCGCCAATGGATTCTCCAAATTTTTTAGATATCTCTTATACACATATTTATAAAACACAATACTCAAAATCAGCGACACGCATTCCGCGATCGGAAACGCAAACCATACGTCGTTCACATTTCCCAGCAGCGAAAGCAGGTAGGCCACCGGCAGAATAAACACAAGCTGGCGGCAGATGGATATAATCATACTCAATACGCCGTTGCCCACCGCTTGGAATACCGACGAAAACACAATCCCAACACCCGCAAACGCAAAGCAAAGGCTGATGATCCGCAGGGCCTGCGCGCCTATTTCCAGCATGGCGGGCGTCGCGTTAAACAACCTGAGCAGCGCGTCAGGGAAAAGCTGGAAAACGACCATTCCCACGATCATAATGACCACCGCGAGTATCGTCGCAAATTTGATGGAGTCCGTAATCCGCTTTTTTTGCCGCGCGCCGTAGTTGTAGGCCACAATGGGAATCAATCCATTCGTAAGCCCCAGCACCGGCAGGAAGATAAACGACTGCAGCTTAAAATATGCTCCCAGCACAGAGACCGCCGCCGCGGAAAATCCAACCAGAATGAAGTTGAAGCCCACAATCATCACCGACGTGATCGCCTGCATAATAATGGAAGGCACCCCCACCTTGTAAATCTCGCCTACAATGCGTTTTTGGGGGCGAAATCCCTTCAACTGAACATGTACATCCTTTGCCTTTTTCTTCACAAAATACAGGCTCAGCACCATTGCCACACCCTGCCCGATCACCGTCGCAATCGCGGCACCCGCCGCGCCCATCTCCGGAATCGGCCCGAGGCCAAAAATCAGGATAGGGTCAAGTATAATATTGATGACCGCGCCTGTGATCTGCGTAATCATATTATAGATTGTAATTCCGGTAGACTGCATAATACGCTCACAGGTAATCTGTACGAATACGCCGAATGAGAAGATGCAGCAAATGGAGACATACTGCGTACCCATCTCCGCAATCTGCTGTCCGCCCTCAATTCCGGCTGTAAACGACTCAAAAAACATGCGCGAAAAAAAGATGCCGAAAATCGCAAATACAATCCAGCTCAAAATCGCCAGAAAAATTCCTGTCGTCGCTCCCGCGTTTGCGTCGTCAAATTTCTTTTCTCCCAGCCTGCGCGAAACAAGCGAGTTCATGCCCACGCCCGTTCCGACGGAAACGGCAATAATCAGCATTTGAACCGGAAACGCAAGCGACACCGCCGCAAAAGCGTTTTCGCTGTACTGCCCCACAAAAATGCTGTCGACTACATTGTATAATGCCTGCACCAGCATCGATATCATGATCGGCAGAGACATTGTTACCAATAACTTTTTGACGGGCAGCACGCCCATCTTGTTCTCTCTGATACTCTCTTCCATAAAAGCCTCATCTTTCTTCCAAATACTTATCCACGATTTGACATTTTAACATATTGGAAGCATAATGTAAATAAGACCACACAAGGAGGGATTTCTTATGAAAAGCGATACGATCATCACGATCTCCAGACAGTTTGCGAGCGGTGGACGTTCCATCGGCAAAAGGCTTGCGGAAGAACTTCAGATTCCTTATTATGATAAAGAACTTATCACCCTTGCCGCAAAAGAGAGCGGCTATAACGAAGAATTTTTTGAAAACGCGGAAGAAAAATCAAACAGCAAATTCCTGTATTACCTATCTTCAGGGCTGGGAAACGTCTCTTCCTGGGGTACCGATATGGCTCTCGATGATAAGCTGTTCCTGATTCAGGCCGATGTCATCCGCAAGGTTGCGGCAAAAGGCTCCTGCATCATCGTAGGCCGCTGCGCGGATTATATTCTCGCCAGCCATCCGGACTGTATCAATATTTTCATCTATTCAGATATCAACCACCGCATTGAACGCGCCAAAAACGATTATCACCTTGAGGCGCCCAATCTAAAAGACGCTATTTTAAAATCAGACAAAAAGCGCGCGACTTATTATAATTACTATTCGGACATGAAGTGGGGGCAGATGGAAAACTATCATTTGCTTTTGCACAGCGACAGCATTGGAATCGATAACTCCGTTAAGCTGCTCAAAGACTATGTGCAGCTGCACCGCGGATAACGCAAATAGAAATCAAACCGCAAAGGAAAAGGAACGGCAACTGCCGTTCCTTTTATTGTATTCCGGAGCCTGTGAACAACTACGGCATAAATTATTGTGTTTTTCTCTTTCGCAGAATTAAGACCATTGCCGAAAGCAGGCCTGCCGCTCCCGCGCAAAGGACAACCCACAGCGCTAAATAGCTGCTGTCTCCCGTTTTTGGGCTGGCGGTGTTCTTTGCAAAAGCCGCATAAATCATATGATCGCTTTGCACATTATAAAAGGTGTAATTATAATTTTCATCGGTTTGAGCAGGCTTTCCGTCCACAACCAACGCTGCGATGTGGTACCCTTCGTCGGGTGTAATGCGAAAGCTGCAATCCGCCCCTTCCGTCACCTTCACGTCTGCGGAAGGTGATATTGTTCCGCCCTGTCCTGCGGCAGCCTTGATCGTGTATACTGCTTTTGGCTCCACTATTATTTCAGGGTCTGAATGCACTGTAAATACGATATTTCCGGTACTGAGCACACCATCATCCAAAAACTCCACTTCCAGCAAAAATTGTCCGTCCGGCAATGTACGCAAAAACTCTTTGTACAGCGTGACCGTGACTTCAACGGCGTCTCCCTCCACCTGTCCCAACACATTGGCATATTCCGGCCAGCCTGAAAGCGCTGCGCTGTCGCTGTCAATCGGGCTTTGCTCAAACTCCAGCTTATTCAAATATACTGCCACAAGCTTTGCATAGCTGCCCTCAAACGCCGCTATATAGTCCTTATTCAGGTCAATCGGCTCATTCGGATCATCGGGATCATCAGGATCATCTGGATCGTCTGGATCATCGGGATCATCAGGATCGTCTGGTGCGCTTACGGTTATTGCCGCCACGCTTGAAATCGCCTGCCCTGTACTGTTTGACGGGCCTGTGGACGCGGTTGCCACACAGTAATAATAATGTATGCCCTCCGGTGCGGCCCGCGGAATATCAAAGCTCGCCTCTTCCGCTCCGGCAATGGGCATTCCGCTTATATTGCTGTTTGTGGTATTCTCATACCACTGATAGGTGATCGGTTCATCTTCAACATCCGCATGCTCTGCAAACGCTTGCAGCGTCATTGTGTTGCCCTGCACAACGCTTCCCGTGGCCACCGGCTGCCGTGTCATATTCAAAATATTACCATAAGTATCTTCGCCGCCGACGACCGTAGCAAAGTTAACCATCGTTCCATAATTGACAAACAGCTTGTCTGACGGCACAAGGAGCGACATGCCGGTTGGTATGATCATCGTTTGTCTCGGCTGCACCGAAAAATCGATCGGCATCGTCACCTGTCCATATACCTTCAACGCACCGTCTTCGTTCATGATGCGGTTTCCGTTGATTCCACTGCCCGTATATGCGCCCGTGCTGATCATCGTGCCGTCGTTTTGAAAAATTCCGCTGTAACCGAGCGTCCCCCTATTAACGAAAATGCCCGCGTTTGAAAAATTCGCCGCTCCGGTACTGCTCAAAGTGCCTTCATTGGTGATCATTCCACTGTTACTGATCGCACCGCCGCCGGAAGCCTTGAATGCCGCGCCTGCCTCGATTTTCAATGACTGTCCGCTGCCAACCGTAAGGTTAAGGGGACTCGGCGCATCAAAATTTGCATTGAGCGTATACGACGTTCCATAGACTTTACCCGTCGAACCGTTAAAAATCAATCCCTCCCATTGATTCTCAAAGGTAGTGTTTCCAATCGAGCTTGCCCAAATTGCCGCAGTACCGATCACGCTTGTACTCGTCCGGAATGTGCTATGCGGCGAACCTCCCTTGCCCGCGCCAATGCCCGCACCGCCGCCTTTGCTTTCTGCGTAAACAACGCCTCCGGAAATGGTAGCCGCGCCATTATGCCCTCCTCCGCTTCCTCCGCCGATGCCCGCGCCATCGCCCGTGCTCGTTGCCCTCACGCGCCCGCTCCGGATGATGATAACCTCATATGCGCTCTCTCCTGCGTTTCCGCCGATGCCCGCGCCATTGCCCTGGCTTTCCGCGTTTAGGCTCCCGTTTCCGAGTATGGTCAATATCGAACCTCCAACAACGCGCACCGCCGCGCAATTGGTGCTGCCGCCGCTTGTAAGCGTGTTACTGCCTTCCTGTATCAAATTCACCATAGAATTAACAAGGTTTAGCGGGCTTTGCGCGTTGCCCCGCCCATCAATATTTACATTTGATAATTTAAGTTGGAGCGGAATAAAGTCGCCGTCATAACGGCCACCGTCTACAAAAACATCCTCAATCGTGATTTGATTGGTGGAGCTTGATCCTATAATTGTAATCGTATCGTCGATAGAAATGCCGCTTTCCGTTGTTTGCGGGTCCCCATACGTCACAGATACGGTCATCGATGGCCCCTCTTCAATCAGGATATCCCCTTCGCTGATGTCGAAAATATTATTTGCGGGCTCGCTGATCATCGGCATGATTTCGCTCATGCTCATCACGCCCGCCTCAGCCGTGCATTCGCCTTCGTGCCCCTCTGTCAAAATACAAGTTTCCATGAGCGGACAAACCGGTGGATCCGGCTTACACGCTTCACAGCTATGCGCGCAAGCAGCGCCTTCTGCCGCTGGCGCATAGGTACAATTCTCCGCATGTGTGACGCTGCCTTCCTCATTCATGTCCACACAGTCCATATTGCACGGTTGCCCTTCCGTCGCCCCTGCATATCCGCAGGTTTCGTCATGCTGTGTATGGCAAGCCAAACCTCCGCCCTCCGCTCCCTGCGGTATGACTGTTTCTTCTGCGGCCCATGCTGATATCGGCATAAGGGCAGACACAAACAAAATCACAAGCATTGCGATCATAATCCTTTTGGATTGAATACGTTTCATAATAATCCTCCTTTTCGACCGGATGGTTCTTATGTATACGCAATATCTAGTTGTCGTTGTTTTTGCTTCATACGATGTATGGATAACTGAAAATACCAATGAATTTAAATAATAGCATACCGATATACTATCATTTCCACCGTTCCAAAACCGTTACAAAGATGCCGGCAGACCATATTACCATTTTGGCAGCATCGCAAACACAAAAAAAAGAACGGCTTTTGCCGCTCCTTTTTTGTGAATTAACAGGGTATCTGTTGTTTGATTCTGCCGTGGCTTTCGCCGCCTTACGCTTTTGTTTCGCGGCTCCTTATAAAACCGCCGAGGCGCAGTCCACCTGCTCCACTACCACACAGAACGGATAGTCGGCAGCAAGCTTTTTTTGCGCCGCCTGCAAATCCGTCTCCTTTTCAAAAACGGCAA